>SHAO01000001.1 GCA_004213215.1 Candidatus Pelagibacterales bacterium
CATTTTTTTGATTGCAGACTTATATTTGCTTTTTCTTATTCTGTTATAAGAAGCCTGTATTCGTGTCTTTTTTACACGTCGAATTGCTGATTTAGTATTTGGCATTTAAAAGGTGAATATATATCTTTTTGACTTATATCGGTCAATAGAATTTAACTTTGACATTTATTACAGTAAAAAGATGACCTATTTGCTATTAAAATTTTTTTAATTTTGCCTTTACACGAAATACGTGAACAATTTTTATTCTGTCGCCCATATACATAAAAAAATTGTTGAAATACACCACTTTTTCCAAGTGCATTTTTAAAGTCCTTTAGCGAAGAGCCTCCTTTAGAAATTGAAAATTTTAAAATTTTTTTTGTACTAGAAATTAGTTTTTTTATTTCGTGTTGACTTAAATCATTGCACGATCTTATAGGCCTAATCCTTGCCATAAACAAAACTTCATTTACATAAATATTACCTAAACCGCTTATGAAAGATTGATCCATTAATAAATTTTTTATATTTTTTTTTCTTTTTTGAGTAAATTCTTTAAAGTATTTAACATTAAATTTTTTACTAAATGGCTCTAACCCAAGTTTTTTTAAAAATTTAATTTTATCAGTTTTGGTTGTATTATATAACTTAAAAAAACCAAATCTTCTAACATCATTATAAACTAATACTAAATTATTATTTAATTTAAAATATATATGGTTATGCTTATGTATTAGGTTTAAATCATAATAAAAACTTGTTTTGAAAATTTTATTATCACTTTCTCTCATAATTAATAGTTTTCCGCTCATTCCGAGATGGACTAAAAGGATTTTTTTTCTAAAATAAAAAATTAAATATTTTGATCTTCGTGATATTTTTAAAAATTTTTCATCAATTAAACTTTGACGAAATGTAAGTGGTATTTTGTAACGTAAGTTTCTATTATAGATTTTAACATCTATAATTTTTGCCTTATTTATCATTTTAAATAAAGATCTTTTAACAATTTCTACTTCAGGAAGTTCTGGCATGGTCTAATTATATATATTGTGAAAAAACTTAACATATGATCTATTAATTTAAATGAAAACTCATCATAAAAATACAGAAAGATTAGTTACTAAAGTTTTTCAAGATGTTTTTGATAAATATGATCTTATGAATGATCTCATGTCTTTTGGTATTCATAGATTTTGGAAAAAAAACTTTATTAATTGGCTAAACCCCCAACAAAATACTACTTTGATCGATATGGCATCTGGAACGGGTGACGTTGCAAAACTATATTTGGATAAAGTTAACTTTAACGGCCAAGTATATTGTGTTGATGAAAACAAAGAAATGTTGAATTTAAATAGAAAAAAATTAAATGAAAACAAAAATGTCAAATGGCTTTGTGGAAACGCTGAAAAATTACCATTTAAAAATAATTATTTTGATTACTATACAATTAGTTTCGGTATAAGAAATATTAGTAATATAAATAAGGCACTTCAAGAAGCTTATCGTGTTTTAAAACCAGGTGGTAGATTTTTATGTCTAGAATTTTCAAAAGTAGAAAATGAAATTTTAAATAAATTTTATAAAGTTTATTCAAAATCTATACCACAACTTGGAAAGTTTATAATAGGAAAATCTGAACCATATGAATATTTGGTTAATAGTATAGAAAAATTTTATTCTCAAGAAATTTTTTTTCAAAAAATTAAAGAGCAAAACTTTGTTAATATATCTTATAGAAATTTAAATGGTGGAATTGTAGCAATCCATTCAGCTTGGAAAATTTAAATGATTAAAAAATTATTTATGTTATTTAAAATCGGAAGAAAACTTTCGACCTCAGGAGCAATTTCATCTGTTTATGAAATTTACAATCCACCCATCGTAATAAAAATATTATTTTCAATAATTGGTTTTAGTTTTAAGGATAATAAAAATTATAACAATGCATCTGCTGGAGCTAATTTATGTAAAGCACTTCAAGAGATGGGAACTACCTTTATAAAATTAGGGCAATTTTTAGCAACTCGACCTGACATAATTGGGGAGAATATCTCTAAAGAATTAGTAAAGTTGCAAGATAAACTACCTCCTTTCGATTTATTTTTGGCAAAAAGCATACTTAAAGATGAGCTTGGTAAAGAAAATTTTGAGCAAATTACAAATATTTCAGAACCAGTTGCTGCAGCTTCTGTAGCGCAAGTTCATTTTGCTAACATAAATGTTTCAGGTCATAAAAAAGATATAGCGATTAAAATTTTAAGACCAGATGTAGAAAAAATTTTTAATGAAGAATTAGATGCTTTAATGTTTTTAGCTTACGTTGTTGAAAGCTTAGTTAAAAAAACAAAGAGATTAAAATTGGTTGAAATAGTTCAGCTATTGAGAGAAATTACAAATGTTGAAATGGATTTTAGATTTGAAGCTGCGGCGGCAAATGAACTTTATGAAAATACTAAAAATGATTTAGGTTTTAATGTACCAAAAATTTATTGGAACCAAACTAGTAAAAAAATTCTTTGTTTAGATAGAATAGATGGAATTTCAATAAGAGAAGTTGAGGCCTTAAAATTACAAAATATTGACACAAAAAAATTAGCAAAAAATATCATACAGCATTTTCTAAGACATGCAGTTAGAGATGGTTTTTTTCATGCTGATATGCATCAAGGCAATTTATTTGTGACTAAGGATGGCATCATTGTGCCTGTTGATTTTGGAATAATGGGTAGGTTGGATAAAAAAAATAGAAAATATCTTGCACAAATACTTTATGGCTTTATTAAAAGAGATTATCAAAAAGTAGCGGAAGTTCATTTTACTGCGGGCCTGGTTTCAGGTGAATTTTCAAAGGAAGATTTTGCACAATCATTACGCTCAATCGGTGAACCAATCTTTGGCCAAGCTGTTAAAAATATATCAGGAGGAAAATTACTAAGTCAACTTTTTGCAAATACAGAAAAATTTAACATGCAGACACAAATTCAATTATTACTTTTACAAAAAACTATGGTGGTTGTTGAAGGTGTTGCTAGAGAGCTCGACCCTGAAGCTAATATATGGGATATATCAAGACCAATATTAGAAAATTGGCTTAAAGAAGTTAAAGATCCTCTGAATATAGCAGGTGACGTTGTAAACGAAGCCTCAGAAGTAATTAAAAGATTGCCAGATCTTCCTAATATTATGGATAAGGCAAATGATGTTATGACTTTAATAGCAGAAGGTAAATTTAATCCAAATACCTTAGCTTATCGTAGTTTAAGAGAAGAGGAATTAAAACTAGAAATAATGCGTAATAAGATACTGGGAGGAATTTTAGTTCTTGTAATTATTATTCTCTTAGTATTCAAATAAGGTCTATATGGATAAATTGCTGAAAAATAAAAAAATTATCTTAATAATTGGTGGTGGAATCTCCGCATACAAATCTCTTGATTTGATTCGATTATTAATAAAGCAAGAATGTCAAATAAAAGTAGTATTAACAGAATCAGGTAAAAAATTTGTTACTCCTTTGTCTATTGCTTCATTATCAAAAAATAAAGTTTATCAAAATATCTTCGACGATGAGAAAGAGGGCGAGATGGATCATATTTCATTATCTAGATGGTGTGATATAATTTTGTACGCTCCAATCACCGCAAACTCCATAGCTAAACTAGCTTACGGACGCGGTGATGACTTGGCTTCTACACTTATATTAGCTTCCAACAAACAAATAATATTAGTCCCAGCGATGAATGTTAGAATGTGGCTTCACAAATCTACTCAAAATAATTTTCAAAAATTGATGGATTATGGTTATTTATCGATAGGACCATCTATAGGTGATATGGCGTGCGGAGAGTATGGCGAAGGCAAAATGTCAGCACCAAATGAAATATTTGAGTTTATAGAAAACTATTTTTCTGAAAGAAATATTGTAAAAAATAAAAAATTAAAAGCACTTGTTACTGCGGGGCCTACAAAGGAATATATCGACCCTGTAAGATTTATTTCAAATAATTCAAGTGGTAAACAGGGCTATGAAATAGCAAAATCATTAGCAAAATACGGTGTTGAAACTACATTAATATCAGGACCATCTATTCTAAATAAACCAGAAAACGTAAATATTATCAAAGTTGAAACAGCCGATGAAATGTTCAGAGAAACAAAAAAAGCTCTACCTGTAGATATAGCGGTATGTACTGCTGCAGTATCTGATTTTAAACCTGAAAAATATGAAAATAATAAAATAAAAAAAAATATACTAAATTTAAACCTAGTAAGAAATATTGATATATTAGAATTTTTATCAAAAAATAATTTGCAAAGACCTAAGCTTGTAGTTGGTTTTGCAGCTGAAACAAAAAATATTTTAAAATTTGCTAGAGAAAAAAGAAATAAAAAATATTGTGATTGGATTGTTGCCAATGATGTTTCTAGTCATGGAATCGGATTTAATTCTGAGTATAATGCTGTTTCAATAATTGCTGGTAATAAAATTGAAAAAATAGGAAAAAATCTTAAATCTTATATAGCAAAAAAAATAGCAAAAAAAATAGTTAATAATTTTATCCAATAATACAAATGGTAAAAATATTAGTTAAAAGGCTTAACAAAAATATAAAGCTTCCTGTATATAAAACTTCAGGATCTTCTGGTATGGATATAGCTGCTAACCTAAAAAAAAGAATATCAATTAAACCGGGAAAGAGCGCTTTAATACCAACGGGTATAATGTTGGCAATTCCAAAAAATTATGAAATACAAATTAGACCTAGATCTGGTTTAGCTGTAAAAAATAGTATTTCTGTATTAAACACCCCAGGTACAATTGACTCAGATTACAGAGGTGAACTAAAAGTTATTTTGATAAATTTAAGTAAAAAAGTTTTTTTTGTAAAATCGGGTGATAGAATTGCTCAAATTATTTTATGCCCAGTTGTAAAAGGTAAGTTAAAAGAAGTTAATTACTTACCTAAAACAGTAAGAGATATGGGTGGTTTTGGATCAACAGGTAAGTGATAAAAAAATTAATGAATTTTACAAAAAAGCAAATAGAGAGATATTCAAGACAAATAATTTTAAAAAAGATTGGAGTTGCGGGTCAAAAAAAACTTTTAAAATCTAGTGTTTTAATAGTTGGGGCTGGAGGTTTGGGTTCGCCAATTGCAATTTATTTAGCAGCGCTTGGTATAGGCAAGATCGGGATTGTAGATAAAGATAATGTTGAAATTTCTAACCTTAGTAGACAAATAATATTTAATACTAGCGATATTGCCAAAAATAAATCATCTACAGCAATTAATAAACTTAAAAAAATTAATCCAGACTTGCAGTTATATTCTTTTAATAAAAATTTATCTAAAAAAAATATAAACCAAATAGCGAAAAATTTTGAGTTAATAATAGATGGAAGTGATAATTTTCGTACACGTTTTTTAATTAATGATTATTGTTTAGAAAGAAAAAAAATTTTAATTTCTGGCGCTATAAGTAAATTTGAAGGACAGATATATACTTTTAATTTTTCTAAAAAAAAATCTCCTTGTTTGAGATGTTTTATTCCTCAAATGCCAAATAACCCAGATATTGATAATTGTGAATATGAGGGCGTCTTAGGCACTGTAGGAGGCATAATTGGTAGTATTCAAGCAAATGAGGTCGTAAAAGAGATACTTAAAATAGGGAACACACTTTGTGGTCAAATATTGATAGTGGATACGCTAAAACTAACATTTAGAAAAGTTAAACTTAATAAACGCTCTGACTGTTTTTGTAATGAAAAAAATAGATAGAAATTATTATATCTTTATTTTTTCAGTACTTGTATTTTCAAGTTTTCCAACAAAAATTTATACAAATGAAAATATAAATTTTTTAACACTAAAAAATAGTGAAGTTAATTTACGACAGGGACCATCTTTTGAATACCCTATCAAATTGATTTATAAAAAAAAATATTTACCTGTAATAATATTAGATAAATCTGAAGCTTGGAGAAAAATTAGTGACTTTGAAAAAAATTCTGGATGGATTCATATTTCGCAATTATCAAAAATAAAATCTGCAATAAACATTAAAAAACATTCTATCATCTATAAAAAACCAACTATTTTTTCAAAACCAATAGCAAAACTGGAGATTGGTAGATTAATGCTTGTAAAAAAATGCAAAGATGAATGGTGTAAAATAAAAACTGGCAGTTTTAATGGTTGGATAAATAAAAGTTATTTGTGGGGGAAAATTAAATAAATTTTTAAACTTTATTTTAGATCAAAACGGTCTAGATTCATCACTTTTGTCCAAGCAGAAACAAAATCAACTAGAAATTTTTCTTTAGAATCTTCTGTGGCATAAACCTCTGCAAGTGCTCTTAATTGAGAATTGGAACCAAAAATAAGATCAGCCCTAGTGCCTTTCCACTTAACTTTTCCAGTTTTACGGTCTCTTCCTTCAAATAAATCCTCTTTTTTAGAAGTTTCTTTCCATGTTGTATTCATATCCAACAGGTTTATGAAAAAATCATTCGTAAGTTTACCAGGTTTTTTTGTAAATACTCCATTATTGGAATTATCAAAGTTTGTATTCATAGCTCTCATTCCTCCCAAAAGAACTGTCATTTCAGGTGCAGTAAGTTTCATGAGGTTTGCACGATCAACTAACATCTCTTCTGCTGACAAAGAATAATCTTCTTTGATATAATTTCTAAATCCATCTGCTTGTGGTTCAAGTAAATCAAAAGAATAAATATCTGTTTGATCTTGAGAGGCATCTCCTCTTCCTGGAGTAAAAGAAACTTTTATTTTTTGACCCGCATCATTAGCTGCCTTTTCAATTCCAACATTTCCACCTAAAACAATTAGGTCAGCTATTGAAACAGATTTATTTTTAGAATTAAATTTTTTCTGTATTTTTTCTAAAGCTTTAATAACTTTTGACAACTGATTTGGATTATTGACTTTCCAATTTTTTTGTGGTTCTAAACGTATACGAGAGCCATTTGCTCCACCTCTTTTATCTGACCCTCGAAAAGTTGATGCCGAGGCCCATGCTGTAGTTACCAATTGGGATATAGAAAGACCAGATTTTAGTATTTCTTTTTTTAATGACTCAATTTCCTTATTTTTAAGCTTATATTTGTTCTTTGGTATTGGGTCTTGCCAAATAAGTTTTTCTTTGGGAACATCTACGCCAAGATAACAAGTGCGAGGCCCCATATCACGGTGAGTAAGTTTAAACCATGCTCTTGCAAAAGCATCTGCAAATTCATCAGGGTTTTTATGGAAATTTTCAGAAATCGGCTTGTATTTAGGATCCATTTTTAATGATAAATCTGTCGTCTGCATCATGGGTAAGTTTTTTTTAGACTTAGTATGTGCATCGGGTGTCATCTCAATATCATGCCCATTCTTTTTTGGCATCCACTGGTGTGCACCTGCGGGACTTTTTGTTAACTGCCAATCATAATTAAATAAATTGTCAAAATAACCCATATCCCATTTGGTTGGGTTTGTTGTCCAGGCTCCTTCTATTCCGCTACTTATTGTGTCAGCACCTAAACCACTTTTATAATTACTATTCCATCCAGTAGCTTGATCTTGAATTCTTGAACCTTCAGGCTCTGGCCCTTTATGAGATTCTGGAGCTGCGCCATGAGATTTTCCAAATGTATGTCCTCCAGCTACTAGAGCAACTGTTTCATAATCATTCATTGCCATACGACCAAAAGTTTCTCTAATATCGTGAGCGGCTAAAAGAGGATCTGGATTAGCATCTGGACCTTGTGGATTTACATAAATTAAACCCATATGAGACGCCCCTAATGGTTGTTCTAAGTCGCGCTTACCACTATAACGGTTTACTCCCAGCCATTCTTTTTCTGAACCCCAATAAATATCTTCTTCTGGCTCCCAAATATCTTCTCGTCCTCCTCCAAAACCAAAAGTTTTAAATCCCATTGTTTCTAAAGCTACATTTCCAACTAGGATAAAAAGGTCAGCCCATGAAATTTTTTTTCCATATTTTTGCTTTATAGGCCAAAGTAATAGTCTTGCCTTATCTAAGTTAACGTTATCTGGCCAACTATTTAGTGGGGCAAAACGTTGGTTGCCAGTTCCAGCTCCACCGCGTCCATCTCCCGTTCTATATGTTCCGGCTGCATGCCAAGACAATCTAATAAATAAAGGTCCATAATGACCATAGTCAGCTGGCCACCAGTCTTGTGAATCTGTCATTAATTTAGATAAATCTTTTTTTAATGCTTTAAGATTTAATTTTTTGAATTCTTTTGCGTAATTAAATTTTTTACCCATTGGGTCTACCAAAGTAGAATGTTGAGATAAAATTTTAAGATTTAAGCTATTTGGCCACCAATCTCTATTGGACTGACCTCTTCCTGTTGGAAATTTGGGAGGTGTTCCTGCACCTGTAAAAGGACATTTTGATTGTTCGCTCATTAATACGTAATTTATAATTATTCTAAAATAGAGTCAACATATTTAGAATCGTTCTAATTTATTTTTTATATTAATTGGTTTTTTCAATTTTAACTAGAACCTCTATAGATTTAATTTTTTTTCCATTTGGTATTTTAGGTAAATAATTTAATGAAATATTTTTATCATCTATATCAATTAGCTGCGACATACCTTCATCATAAAAGTGATGGTGTTTTTTTGTATTAGTATCAAAAAAGGTTTTATTTCCCTTTAAGGATATTTCTTTTAAATAACCCTTTTTTTTTAAAACATGTATCGTGTTATATAAAGTAGCTAAAGAGATTTTTTTTTTATTATTTTTTTCTATAATCTTTTTTAATTTTTCTATTGTAAAATGAAATGTATTTTTTCTATCAAACAGAATCCTACATATATCTAGTCTTTGCTTTGTTGGCCTTAAACCGAAAGTTCTAAGTCTCTCTTTGTGAAATTCTAGTTGTTTCATCTTCTTAAAAAATAGTGCTTTTAAAGCTTTTTTAATTTATAATTATTTTAACTAAATAACTAAATATATGTAATAACAAAAGTGAATCAAGTATTACTTTAATCTATGAGAAACAAAAACAGCTTTAATTATAAAGAGTTAATTGATTGTGCTGAGGGTAGGTTGTTCGGAGAAGGCAACGCAAAATTACCATCTCCTCCTATGTTGATGTTTCATAGGATTACAAATATCCAAGAAAATACCGGAAAATTTAAAAAAGGTTTAATAGAAGCAGAGTTTGATATAGAAAAAAAAATGTGGTTTTTTGAATGCCACTTTAAAGAAGATCCTGTGATGCCAGGTTGTCTTGGGTTAGACGCAATGTGGCAATTAGTGGGCTTTTTTTTGGGATGGAAAGGTGAGCCCGGAAAAGGAAGAGCGTTAGGAGTAAATTCAGTTAAATTTACAGGCGAAGTTCTTACAACTGCCAAAATTGCAAGATATGAAGTTAATATGAAAAGAATTTTAAAAAAAGAAGGAGCCGTTGTAGGATTAGCAGATGGAACATTATATTCTGATGATAAAGCAATATATCAAGCAGAAAATTTAAAAGTAGGATTATTTAAATGACGAGAAGAGTTGTAATTACAGGAATTGGAATTGTATCGTGTATTGGAAATAACCAAAAAGAAGTATTGGATTCATTGTTGAATACAAAATCAGGTATTGTTTTTTCAGAAGATCACAAAAAATATAATTTTAGAAGCCAAGTAGTAGGAAGTATAAAGAATTTAAATTTATCTGATCATATCGACAGAAAAAAAATGAGATTTATGGGAGACGGTTCTGCTTATAATTATATTTCAATGGCAGAAGCAATAAAAGATTCTGGATTAGAAGAAAAAAGTATAAGTAATGAAATGACTGGAATTATTATGGGTTCTGGTGGACCTTCAATAAAAAATGTTGTTTTGGCTGTAGATGCAACTAGAGAATCGGGTCCTAAAAAAATGGGACCTTGTATTGTTCCAAGAACAATGTCGAGCACAAATTCTGCAACTCTTGCAGTACCTTTTAAAATTAAAGGTATTAATTATTCAATAAGCTCCGCTTGTGCAACGAGCGCTCACTGCATAGGAAACGGAATGGAACTAATTCAATATGGAAAGCAAGATATAATTTTTGCTGGTGGTGGTGAAGAATTAAATTGGGGAATGTCTGGAATGTTTGATGCTATGACTGCTTTGTCCTCAAAATACAATGATACGCCTGAGAAAGCATCAAGACCCTACGACAAAGACAGGGATGGGTTTATAATTGCTGGCGGAGCTGGAGTTTTAGTTCTTGAAGAATATGAACATGCAAAAGCGCGTGGAGCTAAAATTTATGCAGAATTAACAGGATATGGCGCAACCTCAGATGGATATGATATGGTTGCCCCGTCAGGAGAAGGTGCAGCAAGATGTATGAATATGGCTTTAAAGACAGCTATAAATAAAAGAGTTGATTATATTAATAGTCATGGAACTTCTACACCAGTCGGTGATGTGAAAGAGCTTGAAGCAATACAAAGCGTGTTTAAAGATAATATTCCTAAAATAAGTTCAACAAAATCCTTAACTGGACATTCATTAGGAGCTACATCAGTTCAAGAAGCTATTTACTGCTTATTAATGATGAAAAATAAGTTTATATCTGCTTCAGCTCATATTGAAAATATGGATGATAAAGCAAAAAATTTTCCAATTGTTACAAAAGTAGAAAAAGAAAAAGAACTTAATAGTATTATGTCAAACAGCTTTGGTTTTGGTGGGACTAACGCAACATTACTATTTGAAAAAATAAATTAAAAATATGTCTTTATTAAAGGGTAAAAAAGGTTTGATTATGGGGGTAGCTAATGACAGATCTATTGCTTGGGGAATTTCTAAAAAATTGGCTGAACATGGTGCAGAGTTAGCATTTACTTATTTAGGCGAAGCTTTAAAAAAAAGAGTTATACCATTAGCAAAGTCTTTAAATTCTGACTTTACTCTTAGTTGTAATGTAGAAAACAAAGAAGAGGTTTTTAAGCTCTTTGAAGATATTAAAGAAAAGTGGGGTAAGATAGATTTCGTTGTACATGCAATAGCATATTCGGACAAATCAGAACTTTCTGGTGAATATTTAAATACCACGCGAGAAAATTTCTTAAAAAGTATGCTCATATCATGTTTTTCTTTTACGGAAATTGCAAAAGAGGCTTCAAAAATAATGAATAATGGTGGAAGCCTGTTAACTTTAACTTATGAGTCTAAAAAAGTTATTCCAAATTATAATATCATGGGTGTTTGTAAATCCGCACTAGAAACAAGTGTTAAATATCTAGCTAGAGATTTAGGTGAAAAAAATATTAGAGTAAATGCAATAAGCGCAGGTCCAATTAAAACTCTTGCAGCTTCAGCGATTGGTGATGCCAAATTTTTATATAAATGGAATGAAGATCATTCTTTATTAAAAAGAAATGTAGATATAAATGATGTCGGTGGTTCTGCTTTATATTTGATAAGCGATCTAGCTGCTGCAGTTACTGGTGAAATTCATTATGTGGATGCCGGATACAATAAAGTTGGAATGCCTAATCCAAAAAATATTACTTAGTAATTAACTAGCCTCTTTAATAGAAAGTTTTACTTTACCTCTATCAAAGCCTATTACTTTAACAGAAACTTCATCTCCCTCTTTTACTATATCACCAACTTTTTCAACTCTTTTTGCTGCTAGTTGAGAGATATGAACTAACCCATCTTGTTTTCCTAAAAAATTAACAAAAGCACCAAATTCCATTATTTTAACTACTTTACCTTTATAGATTTTTCCCATTTCAGGTTTTGCTATTATGTTTTTTACCATTTCCATGGCTTTGTTTCGTGATTCCTCATCTGGAGCAGCAATAGTTACTTCACCTGTATCTTTTACATCTACTTTTGCTCCCGACAATTCAACAATTTCTCTTATTGTAGCTCCACCTTTTCCTATAACGGCAGCAATATCCTTTTTATCAACCATTACTGTTTCAATTTTTGGAGTATGTTTAGATACTTCTTTTCTAGATGTTTTTAATGCTTTATTCATTTCTTGCAATATATGTGCTCTACCATCTTTTGCTTGATTAAGTGCTTGTTCCATAATTTCAAAAGTTATTCCAGTAATCTTAATATCCATTTGCAGCGAAGTAATTCCATCTTTCGTTCCAGCAACTTTAAAATCCATATCTCCTAAATGATCCTCATCTCCTAAAATATCTGATAAAACTGAAAATTCATCTTTTTCCTTTATTAAACCCATAGCAATTCCAGCAACTGGTTCATTGATCGGAACTGCTGCATCCATGAGTGCTAGAGATGCTCCGCACACTGTAGCCATAGATGATGATCCATTTGATTCCGTAATTTCTGAAACTACTCTTATAGTATAAGGGAATTTATCTTTCTCAGGTAATGATGAATTTAAAGCTCTCCAAGCTAATTTTCCATGTCCCACTTCTCTTCTTCCTGTTCCTATTCTGCCTGTTTCTCCAACAGAGAATGGTGGAAAATTATAATGTAACATAAATCTAACTCTTTTTTGACCTTCTAAACTTTCGATTCTTTGTTCATCATCGGACATTCCTAAAGTTGTAGTGACCAAAGCTTGTGTTTCACCTCTAGTAAATAAAGCGGAACCATGTGTTCTTGGAAGAACTCCAACCTCACACTTTATAGTTCTAACATCAGATAAACCTCTTCCATCAATTCTTTTTTTAGTTTTAAGAATTCTTCCTCTAACAATATCTTTTTCTAAATGTTTGAGTTGTAACATAACTTCTAAATCTGAATAAGTTTCATCACCTTCAAAAAGAGATTTGCATTTCTCTGTTGCTATAGCAATCATTTCAGATCTTTTCTTCTTATCTTTTTCAGAAAATGCTTTTTCTAGATCTTTTGTTAATTCTTTAGAAATTTTAGATTTTAAATCAGTATAATCTTTTTCTTCCACTACCCATGCTTCTTTTCCACATTTTTTAGCAAGAGATTCTATAGCTTTAATAACTGGAAGAAATTTTTCATGACCAAATTTAACTGCATCCAACATTTGCTTTTCAGTTAGACCAGAAGTTTCTGACTCTACCATTAAAACAGCATCTTTTGTGCCGGCAACTACTAAATCTAATTTAGATTCTTTTAATTGTTCTTTTGAAGGGTTTAGAACATATTGATCGTTTATATATCCTACTCTAGAAGCCGCTATTGGTCCTTGAAAGGGCATACCTGAAATTGCTAATGCTGCTGAGGACGCTATAATAGAAAGTATATCTGCTTCATTTTCATTATCATAAGAAAGAACAGTTGGTAAAATTTGTACTTCATTTCTAAAACTTTCTGGAAATAAAGGTCTAATAGGTCTATCAATTAATCTTGAAATTAATGTTTCTGCTTCTGTTGGTCTAGCTTCTCTCTTAAAATATCCTCCAGGGATTTTTCCTGCAGCATAATATTTTTCTTGGTAGTTGACTTGCAAAGGAAAATAATCTGTATCCGGATTAACTTTTTTTGCCCCGACCACAGTTGAGATAACAACAGTTTCTCCTAAAGTAGCGATTATTGCACCATCAGCTTGACGGGCTATTTTTCCAGTCTCAAGGGTTAATTTTTTACCACCCAGATCAATTTCTTCTTTATTTACTTTGAACATCTATTTTCTTAATTTTAGTTTTGTTAATACTTGTTTATATAACTCAGAATTATTTTTTTTAAGGTATTCTAATAAGCGCTTTCTTTGATTAACCGCTTTTAATAATCCTCGAGTTGAATGTTTATCATTTTTATTTTTTTTAAAATGATTAGTTAAATTATTTATTTTTTCACTTAATAAACCAACCTGAACCGCAGATGAACCAACATCTTTTGGATTAATTTTTAACGAATCAATTATTTCTTTCATTTTATTTTCCATATTTATTTATTTTTCTGTATTAGTTTTTCAATTTTTTCAGCATAATCAAATGATTTATCTCCAATAAAGGAAACTTTTGGCAAAAATTTCATATCAATTTTTTTTGACAAAGCTTTTCTAATAAGATGAGAAAATTGAGTTAGTATACTAACTGTATTATCTGTATCTTTTCCACCAAGTGGTATCACATATGCTCTTGCATTTTTTAAATCTGGACTCATCCTTACTTCTGTTACAGTAATATTTTTTGTTACTAAAGTCGGCACTTTTGCTTCATCTCTTAAAAAAATTTGTCCTAAAGACTGTTTTATTAATTCTCCAACTCTTAATTGTCTTTGGGAAAAAGGAGCCTTATCATTTTGCCGTATCATTAAATTCTTCTTTCTGTTTCTATAATCTTATAAACCTCGATTACATCTTTTTCCTTAAAATCAGCAAAATCTTTCAGGGTTATACCACACTCCAGACCTGCAGCGACTTGTTTTGCAGCATTTTTTTCCCTAAAAATACTACCTATTGAACCTGTATATAGTACATTTCCATCTCTTATCAACCTAGCATTTAAATTATTTATTATTTCTCCATCTATAACTTTAGATCCAGCAACTTTACCAATTTTTGATACTTTAAAAACTGCCTGGACTTCTGCTGAACCTACCACTTGCTCCTTTATATCTGGTTTTAACAAACCAGATAGTGTGGCATTTACAAAATCTAACACCTCATAGATTATGTTAAAAAATTTAATTGATATTTTATGAATTTCTGCCAATTTCTTAGCTTCTTTATTCGGCCTCACATTAAATCCGATGACTATAGCATTAGAAGCCCTAGCAAGAGTTACATCAGTTTCTGTAATAACACCAATATTTGATAAAATTATTTTTGGCACAACTTCATCATGCTTAATTTTTTCAATTGCATTTTTTATTGCTTCGCTGGAACCATGAACATCAGATTTAATAATTATAGATAATTCTTTTGGTGCTGTGTTGTCACTAAATGCTGACTCTTTGTTTGCTGAAATTAATGGCGCTTGTTTTGACTTAACATCCTTAATTCTATATTTATTTATTTCTTTAGCTTTTTCTTCTGATTCTACTACAATAAAATCATCTCCAGCAGAGGCAGAATTATTCATACCTAAAATTTCTACTGGGGTTGATGGTAAAGCTGAATCAATATTCTGTCCTTGATCATTTATCATGGCTCTTATTTTTCCCCATGTGTTTCCACTAACAAAAAAATTACCTTTTTCTAAATTTCCATTTAACACCAAAACAGTTGAGACTGGTCCTTTTCCTTTATCAATTCTAGATTCTAATATTACTCCTTTTGCAAAACCTTCAAAACTTGTCTTTAAATCAAGTAGTTCAGATTGCAGACTAATATTTTCTTTTAATTTATCTAAATTTTTTTTTGTGGTTGCTGAAACTTCAGCAAATAAAGTATCACCACTTAATTCTTCTGCTATTAATTCGTACTGCAAAAGTTCATTTTTTATTTTTTGTGGATCTGCACCTGGTAAGTCACATTTATTTATAGCAACAATAATAGGAACTTTTGCTGCTTTCGCATGTTTTATTGCTTCTACAGTTTGAGGTTTAACTCCATCATCAGCTGCCACAACAAGAACAACAATGTCAGTCACTTTTGATCCTCTTGCCCGCATCTCAGTAAAGGCTGCATGCCCAGGTGTATCAATAAAGGTAATATTTTTCCCTTTTTCTGTTTTAACTTTATAGGCTCCTATGTGTTGAGTTATTCCACCGTGCTCACCAGCAACAACATTTGCTTTTCGCAATGAGTCTAATAATGAAGTTTTTCCATGATCAACATGGCCCATAACTGTTACAATTGGAGATCTCGATTTTAAATTTTTATTATCTCCACTTTCAGTCTTTAAAATATTTAAATCTGGTTTTTTCTCTCTAATAGGAACATTCCCAAATTCTTTCACAAGGTATTCAGCAGTATCAGCATCAATATTATGGTTTATAGTCGCTACAACACCCATTTCAAAAAGATGTTTTATTATAGCGCTGGCTTGTATGGCCATCCTATTGGATAATTCCTGAATAGTAATTTTGTCTGGAATATTTACTTCATGAACTACTTTTTTTGTTTCAATTTTTACTTTTTCAGAATCTTGATTTTTCTTTTCTTTTAATCTTGCACGTCTTACAGATGCTAAACTTCTTTCTCTACCTTCTAAGGCCTCGTCGTCAAGTGCCTTAGATAGAGTAAGTTTGCTCTCTCTTTTTGAGGTAAAACTTTTATCTTTACCTAAACTGCCCTTTTTTGTTTGTGGTTTATCTTGATCCAAACCTTTAAATCTTTTTGTTGCTCTTTCCTCAGCTATCTTTCTAAGGTCAAAGTTCTTATTTATTGGTGTTTTTTTTGGAAAGAGATTGTTGGTTGGTTGAGATCTATTAAAAGTATTATCACGTGGTTGAAATTTTTTTTCCCCCCATTTTCTTCCTACTTTCTTTTCTATAACAACAGAAGTTTTTCCTCTACTTTGTGAATAATTTGGCGTGTTATGAGATTTTTTCCCCGAAATACTTAAAGTAAGTTTCTTTTTTATTTTTTTTTTTTCCATAAAGAATATATCTTTTATTTAAATACAACATTTCTAGCATTTATAATTAAATCGTCTGCTTCATTATTAGTTAAAGCAAATTCTTCGAGATACCCATCAATTTTAAATTTAACTCCTTTTTTCTCATCATATCCTCCTATTAACTCATCTGTAGAAAGTTCAGCAAAATCTTTTAGGGTTTTTATTTTTTTTTCTCCTAATGTTAGTAGCATGCCTGGTGTAAGTCCCTTATGTTTTATTAAATCATCACTGACTCCAAGATCTTTTAATTTTTTTCCAATATTTTCTTTTTCTTTAATTAAATAATCACTAGCCCTTTCTTTTAGTTCTTTTGCTGTATCATCATCTATACCTTCAATTTTTAAAATTTCATCTTGTGTTGATTGATTAATTTCTTCAATTGTAGAAAAACCTTCAGCAACTAAAAGTTGCCCAAGAGTTTCATCAACTTCTAAATTATTTATAAAAATTTCAGTTTTCCCTTTAAATTCTAATTGCCTTTTTTCAGACTCTTCCTTTTCAGTTAATATGTCTATTTCAAAATTAATAAGTTTTGAAGCTAATCTAACATTTTGTCCTCTTCTCCCGATTGCTTTACTTAAATTTTCTTCAGTTAAAATAACTTCAATTCTTTTATTTTGATCATCAATTATTACTTTTTGAATTTCAGCAGGCGCCAAGGCACTCACAGCGAGAGATGCAACATCTTCTGACCAATTAACTATATCTATCTTTTCACCATTTAGTTCATTAACTACGGATTGCACTCTACTTCCTCTCATTCCAACACATGCGCCAACTGGATCAATAGAAGAATCTTTTGAATAAACGCAAATTTTTGCTCTACTTCCAGCATCTCTAGCGGATGACTTAATTTCAATTATACCATCATATATTTCTGGTACCTCTTGAAAAAATAATTTTTCCATGAATTTTGGATGAGCTCTTGATAGAAATATTTGTTGTCCTTTATTTTCTCTAATCACGTCATAACAATAAGCTTTAATTCTATCTCCAGTTTTTAGGATTTCCCTTGGTATAAGTTCTTCTTTTCTTATTATAGCTTCAGATCTATTTAGATCTATAATTGCATTTCCATATTCTAATCTTTTTACAATACCACTTAAAATTTCATCTTTTTTATCAATAAAATCATTATATTGTCTTTCTCTTTCTGCAGCTCGAACGTTTTGAGTTATTACTTGCCTGGCTGTTTGTGCTGCAATTCTTCCAAAATCTACTGGGGGTAACTCTTCATATATCTCATCACCAACATTCACATCTTCTTTATCTTTTAATTTTTTTGCATTCGTTAATGTAATCTCATTATTAAAATTTTCTTGTTTTTCAACAACAGTTAATACTTTGTGAAGACTTATATCTCCACTCTCTCTATCAATTTTAGCTCTTATATCATTTTCAGAACCAAACTTAGTTTTTGCTGCTTTCTGTATTGCAGACTCCATAGAACTTAGGATAATTTCTTTATCAATAGATTTTTCTACTGCAACAGCCTCGGCTATTCTTAAAAGTTCTACTTTATCCGATCTTTGATTCAACATATTTTATTCTCACTCCTAAAAAAAAATGGGCAAAAGCCCATTTTGTATTATCCAGGTAACTTGATGTTTTATTAATTTATATTTCAGTCTTTTTCAAGGTTTACTTTTTAAATACTGCTATTTTGTCTGTTTTTTCCCAAGAAAACGAGCCGTCAGACTCCGGTTCTCTTCCAAAATGCCCGTATGCAGCTGTTTTTTGATAAATTGGTTTGTTTAGCTGCAACATCTCTCTAATTCCTCTTGGGCTTAAATCAAAATTATCTTTAATTAATTTTTCAACATGTTTATTTTTTTCTTCATCATTATCAAAAAGATCAACATAAATAGATAAAGGCTTTGATACTCCAATTGCATAAGCTAGTTGGATTAAACATTTATCTGCAATTTTTGAAGCTACTACATTTTTTGCTAAGTATCTTGAAACATATGCTGCTGACCTGTCAACTTTAGAAGGATCCTTGCCAGAAAAGGCTCCACCGCCGTGAGGAGCTGCACCACCATAAGTATCTACAATTATTTTTCTTCCTGTTAATCCAGCGTCTCCATCAGGTCCACCAATAACAAAATTTCCTGTTGGGTTAACATAAATTTCTTTTTCATCTAAACTTGTTAAAAGGTTTTTTGGAATAGATTTTTCTATATAAGGTTTAACTAACTCTCTTACTTGAGACTGATTAACATCCGCAGAGTGTTGAGTAGAAATTACTACTGATTTAACAGCCGCAGGTACACCTTCTTTATATTCAATTGTAATTTGACTTTTATTGTCTGGTTCAATATTTTTAAGTTTACCAGATTTTCTATCTTCAGCCATAAGTCTTAAAATTTTATGCGAATAGTGGATTGGAGCTGGCATTAATACATCGGTTTCATTACAAGCATAACCAAACATTATACCTTGATCTCCAGCACCTTCATCTTTATTTCCAGATGAGTCTACTCCCATTGCAATATCTGTTGATTGTGCGTGAAGATGGCTTTCTATTTTTGTTGCATCTTTCCAAGTAAAACCTTCTTGGTCATATCCAATATCTTTAATACAATCTCTAACTTTTTGGATTAATTCATCTTTTTTAATTTCAGGTCCTCTTACTTCACCTGCTAAAACTACTTTATTAGTTGTTGTTAGAGTTTCACATCCCACTCTTGAGCGTACGGGTTCAGCACCTAAATATGTGTCAACAACCATATCTGAAATTCTATCGCTTACTTTATCAGGATGGCCTTCGGACACCGACTCGCTTGTAAATAAATAAGATTTTTTACTCATTAAATTTAAATTTTCTAAAAATTAAAATAAGAAACATATACAAAATAATTATTAAATAAAATATTTTATTTCCATACTTTGAAAATAAAGTTGATTTAGAAAAGTAAGGAAATTTATACTCTATATTGCCCGCCTCTCCCGTATTAAGTGATTTAAGCACCTTTCCATTTGGATCTATTAAGGCAGAAATTCCCTTATTAGCTGACCTTGCAACAAAAACTCCCTCCTCGATTGAGCGATAGATTGCTTTTGTGAAGTGCTGATACGGACCTATTGATTTACCAAACCAAGCATCTTCAGAAATGTTAACAACTAAATCAGGATGCTGTTCTTTTTTTTTTATATTAGCCGGATAAATTATTTCATAACAAATTAAAGGAAGTATCAATTTTTCATTAAAATTATTTCCTAGATTTATCATTTCTCTTTTATCTCCTGGAGAAAATGAGCTGTATCCTGGAGTTATTTTTTTAAATCCAAATTTAGATAAAATTCTCTCAAAAGGCAAAAATTCACCAAAAGGAACAAGATTAATTTTATTATATAAAGATAAAACGTCTAATTCATGGTTTAAGACTACCAAGCTATTAAAATATTTTTTACTATCTACTTCAATATTATTATTAAAATTATTTATTCCTAAAATAATTAAATGATTTTCAGAGAATCTATCTTTAAATAAATTTTGGTATTTTTTTATATCATCTAAATACGATTGGTAAAAAATTCCTTCTGGCCAGATAAATAAAGTTTTTTTATCTTTTTCAGGATTACTAATTTTAATTAGCCTCTTAATTTGAAATTCTTCACTATATGTAGCGTAATCTTTAAGTGAAAAATTTGGTGAAATTATTTTAATATTAATTTTTTTATCAAATTTGTAAGCGCTGTTGTTAATCCTAAATACTCCGTACGAATAAATAGTAACAAAAATTAGTAAAAATGATGAAATGAAAATGATATTTTTTAGAACAATCTTTTTTTGAAAAAAAAGAAATGGTGTACAAAATAATGTAATTGAGAGTAAGCTTAATGAATATGAGCCTATCAAAGATAATATTTGTGAAATTTCTAACGACCATGACCAAGTATATGAAATTAAATTCCATGGAAAGCCAGTTAACAAATTACCCCTTAAAAATTCAAAAAAAGAAAAGACTGAAGAAAAAAGTAAAATAAAACTAATATTTTTCTTGGCAAAAACACCTATTGCCAAAATTGTAAAGCCAAAAAATAAAGATAAAAATAAAGGTATCAATATAAGAGCAAAAGGAATTAGACCCGTAAACATCTCATCGTGAGTTAAAGATATTGAAATCCAATAATTACCTAATAAGAAAAAACCAAAACCATAAGAGCAACCTAAGTAAAAAAAATACCTTTTAGATTTTTTTTTTATAAAAATTGATTGAGTTTTTTTTTTAACTTCAAGAATTAAAAATAATAAAATTGAAAATGTAAAAAAATTTACAATTGTTAAATTATATGGAGAAAAACTAAGTACTGTTATTGCACCAAGTAAAAAAGGGATAAAAAAAATAACAAAAAATTTATTATTAGTTAAAAAAAACAAATTAAAATCCTTGTGTTAGTTAATTGAATTAAGAATTTTTCTCTCTATTTTATCCATTTTAAAAAAATCTTTATTTTTAATATGATTATAACCTATTAAATGCAAAAGCCCATGTATCCAAGCTTTGTCAAATTCTAAAAAAAAATTATTTTTTTTTGATCTAAAATTAATAATTTCATAAGATATAGCTATATCACCAATATAAAGGGTTTTTTTTTTATTAAATTTTAAAATATTTAATGGAATAAATGGAAATGACAAAACATCAGTTGATTTATTCTTGTTTCTAAATTTTTTATTTAGCTTTTTCATATATGCAGAATTTGTTAGCAAAATAGTAAAAGTTATTTTTTTTCCTTTAAAAAAATTAACAACTTTTGAAATATTTTTTAATCTTTTCTTAAAATATTTTTCTGGATTTTTAATCTTTCTATTCCAAGATTGATTATTTAACTCTACATTAACCTTTATCATTAGTGTTCTTTTGATAGGCTTCTACAATTTTTGTTACCAATGGATGCCTCATCACATCTTGATGATCAAAGTTTATAATTGATATTTCTTTAATACCTTTTAGTATAGATTGTGATTTTATTAGCCCTGATTGATTTTTGTTTGGTAAATCAATTTGTGAAGGATCTCCATTAACAACTAACTTTGAATTTTCTCCTATTCTAGTTAAAAACATTTTAATTTGTGTTTCAGTTGCATTTTGAGCTTCATCAAGAATTGCAAATGAATTTTTTAAAGTACGTCCTCTCATAAAAGCAAGTGGTGCTATTTCAATAGCACCGGATTCGATTTTTCTCTGAATTTTATCGTAATCTAACAAATCATAGAGGGAGTCATATAAGGGTCTCAAATAAGGATCTATTTTTTCTTTCATGTCACCTGGTAAAAAACCTAATTTTTCTCCAGCTTCAACTGCAGGTCTTGATAATATAATTCTCTCAACTTTTTTCTCTAGCAACATAGATAAAGCTACCGCAACAGCTAAATATGTTTTCCCTGTACCAGCTGGCCCTAAAGATAATACTACTTGGCTTGTCTTTAACGATCTAACATACTCTTTTTGTTTTTTTGATTTTGGTATTACTGATCTTTTTGGTGTTTTAATTACTTCACCTAAAGACTGTATAGTAAATTGAGTTTTCGTATCTTTTATCATATCTCCATTTAATGATGTTGTTATATCATTTTGATCTATTTTTTTATCAGATCTAAAACGATTAATTAAGTATTCAATTGCATCTCTAACTTTTTCATTCGTATTTTTATCTCCTTTTATTACGATTGAATTGCCTCTAAAATAAATTTTTGAACCACTTATTTTTTCTAACTCTTTAAGATTGTTGTCAAAAGCCCCAACTATTCCCATTAATATTTCGTTATTAAAAATGTCAATATTTATTGAATTATTATCCCCATAAGTTATCAAAATTTCCTTATTAGCTTTATTTTTTTTATTTATTTTCACTAAAATTAAGCTGCTTTCACTTTATTAGTTTTACAAATACCAAATAAACTCTTCTGACTACAAGATGTAATATTTACATTAACTATATCTCCAGGTTTACAGTTATCAGCCTCAAGTACTACTGGGGTCATGTATCGCGTTCTGCCAAAATATTTTTCTTGGTTATTTAATTTGTTTTCAATTAAGACCTCACAATTTTTTTGAAGATATGCTTTGTTATTTTTGTGCTGCAAGTTATCTAATGTATTTTGTAGTTTTTGTAACCTTAATTTAACTTCTGATAAATTATTTAATTTTTTTGTTGCAGCGGGTGTGCCTGGTCTTGGACTAAAAATAAATGAGTAGGAATTTACGAAGCCTACTTTATTAATAAGTTTCATTGTATCTTGAAAATCATTTTCGGTCTCATCAGGATATCCAACTATAAAATCACTTGAAATTTTAATATTTTTATCAATTTTTTTTAATTTTTCAATTATAGAAATATAATATTCTCTATTATGTTTTCTGTTCATTAATTGTAAAATTTTGTTAGATCCGCTCTGTATAGGAAGATGCAAAATTGGCATTAACTTTTCACAATCTTTATAACAATTAATCAAATCTTCTGTCATGTCTTTAGGGTGTGAGGTTGTAAATCTAATTCTTTTTAAATTTTTAATATCATTTAACTCTCTTATTAATGACGAAAGCTTATATTTTTTATTATAATTATAAGCATTAACGTTTTGGCCCAGCAAAACAATTTCTTTTGCTCCACTAGCAACTAAATTTTTTGCCTCTTTAATAATTTTATCAAATGGCCTTGAGTACTCAGGTCCTCTTGTATAAGGAACTACACAAAAATGGCAAAATTTATCACATCCTTCTTGAATAGTTAAATAAGCAGAAATTTTATTTTGCGAGTTAGGAATTTTTTCTAATAGGTCAAATTTTCCGACTACATCAAATTCAGTTTCATTAATTTTCTTTTTTCTTCTTTCATAATCTAAAATCAAATCTCCAATTTTGTGGTACGATTGTGGTCCAATAACCATATCAATATATGGCTCTCTTTTGATCATTTCATTTGATTCTGCTTGAGCAACGCATCCAGAAACAATTACTAATGGTTTTTTTAAATTTCTAAAATCTTTTTTAACCCTTCCAACTTCATGATAAACTTTTTCTGTTGCTTTTTCACGGATATGACAAGTATTTAAAACAAAACAGTCAGCTTCTTTTTTTATATCAGTTTTATTAAAACCGACAGTTGATGTTAAGTCATAAATACGATCAGAATCGTATTCGTTCATTTGACAGCCAAAAGTTTTAATAAATATTTTTTTTAACAATTTTTTTATTTCTTTATTTTTGTGCCATATAATTCTAATCTGTGATCAACAAGTTTGTAGCCGAGTTTTTCAGCAACTTTTTTTTGTAATTTTTCTATATCCTCATTAACAAATTCGGTTATTTCTCCAGTATTTATATCTATTAAATGATCGTGATGCTCTTGTGGTATTTCTTCATACCTCGCTTTAGTGCCTTTAAAATCATGTTTTGTAACAATCCCAGATTCTTCAAATAATTTTACTGTTCTATAAACCGTCGCAATACTAATTTTGGTATCAACCTTATTTACTCTTTTATGTAATTCATCTACATCTGGATGATCCTGAGATTCAGACATTACTTTAGCAATCAACTTCCTTTGATCTGTAAGCCTTACACCTTTTTCAATACATTTATTTTCAATTACATTGCTCATATTTTATATTTTCATATTACAACCAAAATTCATATTTTCAAAAAAACTTTAGCTTAAATATAATGGTTTAATCAATTTATCATCTAATAAGCCCTTCAATTTAAGAAATTGAAGCTCGTTGTGGTCCAAATCTACAATATTTAAATTATTAAGTTTTAATATTCTTTTATCAAAATATTTAACTACACTGCTTGGAATAACTTTGAATTCATTATCATATTCTTTAATTATTTCATCTGCAGTTATTTCTTTTGCATTTGAAGCACTTCTAAGGTCCTTATCAAATTTTTTCACAAAATATTTTTCTCTAAATTTAACGAAACTAAAAATATAATCTTTTTTATTAAAGAACTTTGAACAAGACCAAATAAAAGTATTAAAACCAAATAAATGTAAATTTTTTGCTAAACTCACCCCTTTAGCTATTGCTAAAGATCCTCTTAGTCCTGAAAAGTTTCCAGGCCCCTGATTAACAAAAATATAAGATATATCATCAAGTTTTAGATTGTTTTCTTTGAAAAATTCTAAAATTTGTATCATCAATAAGTCATTACTTGATTTATAACTTTGCAAATTTTTATTAAATGTTTTATTTTTAGATTTTACAAATAACGAACCTATATCAGTGCTAAAATCAATCGACAAAAAATTCATAATAACTGTATTGATACTACTATTATTATCAATAAGTAAATCCTTTAGCACAACAATAAATAATATAAATACAGAAAAAGGTGTAATAGCTTTAATGTATCATAGGTTTGAAGAAAATAAATATCCCTCAACTAATATAAAAAATGAAATTTTTTTAGAACATATAAATGCAATTAATAACTCTGGAATTGAATTTATAACTTTTAATAAATTTGAAGAAATTATTAAAACTAGTATTGATAAAAACTATTTGCTTTTGACAATTGATGATGCATTTGAATCTTTTTATTTGAACGCCTGGCCAATACTTAAAAATAAAAAAATTCCATTTATTCTTTTTGTTAGTACAAGAGAGGTTGGAAAATTTGGATATATGGATTGGAAACAACTTAAAGAAGTTGCATCGAATGATTTAGTGACAATTGGCAATCATAGTCATTCACATGAATACTTAATAGATTGGGAAGATAACAAAATAAAATCAGATCTCGACATGTCCATTAAAATTTTTAGAGATAAGCTTGGTTATTCTCCTAAAATTTTTTCTTATCCCTTTGGTGAATATAGTAATAGCTTAAAAAAAATTGTTTCTGATTTAAATTTTGAATTTGCTTTTGGACAGCATTCTGGAGTAATTGATCCTACAAAAGATTTTCTTGAACTACCTAGATTCCCAATAAATGAAAAATACGGAGAGTTGAAAAGATTTAATTCTCTTCTTAAAACATTACCTTTCCCCTACGAAAATATTACACCAGAAAATAGGTATCTTAAAAAAAATGAAAACCCTCCTAAAGTTAAAATTAAATTTTTTGAAAATTTAATTAATATTAAAAATATTAGTTGCTATTCTAATGAGGGTAATATTTGGAGAAAATCAGACATTCAATTTATGAACAATAATGAAATAATGATTTTGCTGAAAGATAAATTTAAAAGTGAAAGAGGTAGAATAAATTGTTCCCTACAGACAAAAAGTGGAAAATGGAGATGGTTGGGTATTCAGTATGTAATTGCAGAATACTGAGGACTAATTATTAAAGTGCTACACCCTGCTTTAATCTAGTAGGCAGCAAGTTTGCTTTATCAAAATCTGTTAAGGAATTTTTTTCTATAATACTTTCAAGAATTACAACGTATTTTTCACCATTAGCTGCGTATTTTTTTAAATACTGGGTTAAATCTAAACCTATAATTTTTTTATCTTCCTGTCTAAGCTGTGCTCTTACTTCTCTAAACTCCTTATATGCATTATGGGTATTTAAATTATTTTTATAGGCTCTAACTGAAGCTTTAAGTATCTGAAATTGTAAAACTTTATGAGTTTTATTTTTGTCTTTATTTTTAGGAGAAATTCCTTTTTTGCTCCAAGTCCATTGCCCAAATAAAGCATTTCCTTCCAATGCAAATCTAGATGTTCCCCAACCACTTTCATTAGCTGCTTGGGCTAAAGCTATTGAAACTGGAATAATATCCATTCTTATTTTGAGTTTAGTTAAATCTTGATCGTCAATTTTGTATTCTTTAAATCTTCTTTTCAGCCAGATTTTTTCTCCCGCTGTATTAAAATTTTTGGCTAATATTTTAAAAAGTTTTTTTCTGTCATCCATAATTTTTTTATTTTCATCAAGTATCAGAGGTAAAACTATTTTGATGAATAGCTCTCTTTTCTTTTTTGTATTACCTAAAGTATTGAGGTCTTTAGGAAGTTTAGTAAGGTATATTGGCTTAACTTTTTGTCCAGCTCTAACACCCTTAAGGTCATAACCTAAATCATCAAAAAGGTTAGAGGCAGTTTCTGCATTCAAACTTATTGTATTTTCTATACTTTCAAACTCACCCTCTTTTTTTGTTTCAGCTTTTTCAATTTTTTTCTCTTTAGTTTTTTTAGATTTATTAATTTCAGGAGTCTTATATTCTTCAGCAACGTAGGTAAATTTTACTTCATCAACTACATTTTTAATATATGGCCTCGTTGCGATCATGAACCCTATAAAAAAAACAATAGCAATAGATAAATAGAAGTTTCTTATAGAATTTTCTTTTAATTCCTGCTTTGCTATTGCCTTATCGCTAGATCGATTTATTGGTAATTTAATACCGTTTTTAATTAATAATAATTCTAATTGCGTGATTGTAAGTCGTTTTGAACTTCTAGCATAACTTTTAATTTCAACTACTCCATATAATTTTCCCAGATGTAGCAATTGATCTCTATATGATTTGAAAATTTTTTCAATTTTTGGCATATTCTAATTTGCTTCTACACTTTTTACTTCTTTAACATAATGACATAAAAGATTTTGAACACCCTGCTTAAGGGTCATTATTGAGCTTGGGCACCCCGAACAACTTCCTTTAAGTTCAACTGTAACAACTCCATCCTTAAAAGACTTAAATGTAATATCGCCTCCATCTCTTGCTACAGCAGGTCTAACTTTTGAGTCTAAAATTTCATTAATTTTCTCAATAACAGTATTTGATTTAGTAGGTGCAGAGTTTGGTGTAGATTTTTTAATATCTTTTTTAATAACAACATCATTTCCCTTAGAATAATAGTCATTAATTTCAGAAATAACACTATGCTTTAAATTTTCCCAGTCTAAATCTTTTTCTTTTTTTACAGTAATAAAATCTTCTCCGAAAAAAACCATAACGGTTCCATCTAATGATAATATATTATTAGCCAAAGACACTTTAATGTTTTTATCATTTTTTAAAAATTCCATTGGACCCACTTCAGAAACCTTTTTTCCTGGTAAAAATTTTAAAGTATTTGGATTTGGTGTTTGCTCTGTTTCTATCATTATATTTAGTACTATCTATTAATATTATAAAAAAAAAATCTACTCAAGAATACTTTGTAAGGCCTAAAATTTTATAAATTTCCTTAATATTGGTTTTTGCTATTAAATCAGCCCTTTTTGCGCCTTTTTCTAAAATTCCATTTAGATAAACTTCATCTTTTAATAATTTTTTTATTTCCTGTCCGATTGGACAAATTTTTTCTATAAGTGATTCGCTTAATTTACTCTTAAAAGTTGAAAAATTTTTTCCACCAAATTCACTTAAAACTTGAGATACTTTTATATTATTTATATTCGCATAGATTGATATAATATTTGAAACCTCAGGCCTATTTTTAAGCTCATTTAAATCTGAGGGCACCGGTCCGTTATCTGTTTTTGCTTTTTGAATTTTTTGATTAATTAAATCCTTATCATCTTTTAAATTTATACGACTGTAATCTGATTCCTCTGATTTACTCATTTTTTTCTTTCCATCTCTCAAACTCATTATTCTGGATATTTCTTTTGGAATAACAGGTTCTACTATTGGAAAAAAATCTTCACATTTAAAGTCATTATTAAATTTTTTTGCAATATCTCTTGTTAATTCTAAATGCTGTTTTTGATCTTCACCCACAGGAACATGGGTAGCTTTATATATCAAAATATCAGCTGCCATTAGGTTAGGGTAAACTAGCAAACCTACGCTAGCATTTTCCTTATTTACTCCAGCTTTTTCTTTAAACTGCGTCATTCGATTCATCCATCCAATTCTAGCCACACAATTAAAAATCCATGCTAATTCACTATGCGCTGAAACACTGGCTTGATTAAATATAATATTTTTTTCCTCACTTAAGCCTGAAGCAATAAATGTAGCTATTGTTTCTAAAATATTAGATTTTAATTCTTTTGGATTGTGATGGTTAGTTATTGCATGCAAATCAACTACACAATAAATGCATTCAAATTTATTTTGTAAATCAACAAAATTTTTAATTGCACCTAAATAATTTCCCAAATGTAAATTTCCAGTTGGTTGTACACCTGAAAATACTCTTTTTTTATTCATATATAAAAATTATTATTTAAATTTAATATCCTTAAATTTAAAAGCTCCTGAAAAATTTGAAACAAAAAAGTAACTTAATAAACTAATAATCACTATAGTAAATAAGTACACAAATTTCCAACTTTCATTATATTCAAATTTGTCTGAAAAAAAGCCTAATAATAAATACAATATAATTCCCATTACAACCACAGATAATATTATACGAGGAAATTTATAAAAAAAACTTTTATCAAAATAATGGAAATTTCTTTTCCTTATAAAATAAAAATGAAAAAAAACATTAATCCATGAAGCAATAGAAGTTGCAATTGGTATAATGACAAACCCAAGTTTATTGAAAAATGATATACTAATCATAATATTTAAAATTACAGACATAACTGATAGATAAAAAGGTGTTTTAGTGTCGTTTCTAGCAAAAAAGTAATTGGAAAATATTTTTAGTATTGAAAATGCTGGTACACCAAATGCAAAGAATGTTAGTGCCATAGCGGTATTAACTACACTGTTATTATTAAACGAACCATAGCCAAATAATGAAGTAATAATTTGTTCTGATGCTAACACTAAAGCTACTGCAGCAGGTATAGATAAGAATAAGCAGAGTTCTAAAGCTCTATTTTGTAAATTAGTAATTTCTCCAAAATTATTATTTTTTACGTGTTTAGATAATTCAGGAAGCATAACTGTACCTACCGCAATACCAGCAACTGCAAGATTAATTTGGTATACTCTATCAGCATAATAAAGATATGAGACTGCGCCAGCTTGAAAAGAAGCTATAATTGTACCCACCAAAATATTAATTTGTGTAACGCCAGATGAAAAAATACTAGGAAGCAATTTACGAAAGAAAAATTTTATTTTTTCATCTATTTTTATTTTAATACTTAAAATTGGTTTAAAATTTTTTCTTACAAAAAATAGTAAGATTAGCAATTGCAAAAAACCAGCTACTGCAACAGCATATGATAATATAACAACATTAGGTGTTTTAAACCATTGAGAAAAAAATAGTGCAGCAATTAATAGAACATTTAATATAATGGGAGCAGCCGCAGCCGCAGCAAATTTATTATACGAATTTAGTATAGCTGCAAAAAAAGAAGCTAAACATATAAAAAGTAAAAAAGGAAAAGTAATTCTACTTAATTCTACTGCAAGTTTTAATTTTTCTGGATCTTGGTAAAATCCTGGAGCTATTAAAAAAATTAATTGTGGCATAAAAATTTCTGCCACTATTACAAAAAAAAATAAAATAATAAAAAGTAAGTTAAATACTTCTTTAGCAAAACTGTCTGCTTCTACTTTACTTTTTGTTAAGGCGCCTGTGTAACTTGGAATAAATGCTGCATTAAAAGTTCCTTCTGCAAATAATCTTCTAAAGGTATTAGGCAATCTAAATGCAACAAAAAAAGCATCTGCAAAAATGCTTGTGCCTAAAAAAATTGCTATTAAAATATCTCTAACATAACCAAGAACTCGACTTATCAAGGTAAAAAAACCAAATGTAGAGGTTGAAGCTATTAAGTTCATCTTGACATGTAAGCCTTATTTTTGTGACAATTGTAAGATACTTGCTTTTCAAATGAAGAAAAAGTCGAAAATAGAAAAATATTCAGATCAACAAGCTTTAGATTACCACAATAGTGGAAAGCCTGGAAAAATCGAAATTTTATCCTCAAAGCCAATGACAAGTAAAAGAGATTTAGCGCTTGCTTATTCTCCAGGTGTTGCTGCTCCAGTTAGAGTAATAGCACAAAATCCAGATGCAGCTTACGATTATACAACTAAAGGAAACTTAGTTGCAGTTATTAGTAATGGATCAGCCATACTTGGTTTAGGAAATCTAGGTGCTTTAGCTTCGAAACCTGTAATGGAAGGTAAGGCGATTTTATTTAAACGTTTTGCAGATATTGATTCTATCGATTTAGAAATAGATTCCTCAAATGTCGAAGAAATCATCAATTGTATATCAGTACTTGGAAAAAGTTTTGGTGGTATTAACTTAGAAGATATAGCGGCGCCAGACTGTTTTATAATAGAAGAAAAACTAAAAGAAAAATTAGATATTCCAATATTTCACGACGATCAACATGGAACTGCAATAATAACTTTGGCAGCTTTAATAAATGCTTTGGATGTATCAAAAAAATCAATAAAAAAAATTAAAATTGTTGTGAATGGTGCCGGTGCGTCAGCAATGGCATGTTCAAATTTATTTAAGAAGAGTGGAGTTTTGAGTAAAAATATCACGATGATAGATAGAAAAGGTGTCATCTATAGAAATAGAGATAACCTTAACCAATGGAAATCTGCGCATGCAATTGAAACAAAAAATCGAACGCTTGAAGACTCAATTAAGGGAGCTGATGTTTTTTTAGGTTTATCAGCCAAGGGCATCCTAACAAAAGCTATGGTAAAAAGCATGGCCAAAGATCCAATAATTTTTGCTTGTGCAAACCCTGATCCTGAAATTAATCCAGAAGACGTTCATGAAGTAAGAAATGATGCAATAGTTGCAACTGGTAGATCAGATTATCCAAATCAAGTAAACAACTTAATTGGTTTTCCTTATATTTTTAGAGGTGCATTAGATGTGAGAGCTAAAACAATTAATGAAGAAATGAAAGTGGCAGCTGCACATGCAATAGCAAAACTTGCAAGGGAATATGTTCCTGATGAAGTTGTGGCAGCAATGGGTGGTGAAAGACCAACTTATGGAAAAGAATATATAATTCCATCCACTTTCGACCCAAGGCTAATTAGTGTAATTCCAGTAGCAGTAGCAAAAGCAGCGGTGAAAACGGGGGTCGCTAGAAAAAATATAGAAAATTTTGAAATTTACAAAGAACAATTAAAACAACGACTTGATCCTTCAACAACAATTATGCAGGGTGTAAATAATCAAATAAAAAAATCTCAGAAAAAAGTTGTCTTTGCTGACGGTGAAGATGAAAACACTTTAAAAGCTGCAATAGCTTTTAAAAGTAATGGCCTAGGGATTCCGGTATTAATTGCAAAAAAAGAGATTGTTAAAAAAAAACTTAAGGAAATTGGTTTAGATGAAAATTATAAAATAGAAATTATTAATTCCACTGATAAAGGAAAAAGGGAGAAATATGGAAAAATTTTATATAAAAAATTACAACGTAAAGAGGGTTTGCTAGAAAGAGACTGCGATAGGTTAGTCCGAAATGATAGGGTAATTTGGGGTACTTGTATGGTTTCATGTGGAGATGCAGACGCAATGGTTACTGGAAATACAAGACGTTATACATCAACATTAGATAAAATTGAGCGTGTGGTCGATGCAAGATCAGGAGAAATAGTTTTTGGTCTAAACATAATGGTAAATAGAGGCAGAACAGTCTTTGTATCCGATATAGCCGTTCATGAAATACCTACAGCAGAACAGCTAGCCAAAATAGCAATATCATCTGCAAGAATCGCAAGATTATTTGGTTTTGATCCAAAAGTAGCATTTTTATCTCATTCTACTTTTGGTACTCCAAAAACAAAAGCAACAAAAAATCCAAGAGACGCCGTTGAAATATTAAAAGAAAAAAAAGTTAAATTTAAATTTGATGGTGAAATGCAACCAGATGTAGCTCTAGATGAAAAGTATAAAGATCTTTATCCATTTTCAGAAATAGTTGGTAATGCGAATGTGCTAATAATGCCAGGAAGACACAGCGCTGCAATTTCATTTAAATTATTGAAAAGCTTGAGTGCAGTAAAGGTAGTGGGACCTTTGTTAATTGGCTTAGGAGAACCAATCGAAATTGCACCTCTTAGATCATCAACTAGTGAAATATTAAATTTAGCTTCCGTAGCTGCATATTCAGCAGATATAATTGACTATAAAAAATAAAAAGAGGTTTTGCTACTCTCTTTGTCTACTTAAATCAGAAGTCATTAAAATACTAGTTATAAGTTCTTCAAGATCTACTATTTGCTTTGCTTCTTCAATAATTTCTTTTTTTTCATTTTCACCATGTGCAATTCCAAAAACATAAGTTTTTTGATTAATTGTATCAATATTAAAATTGGCTGCTTTTATATTTTTATTTAAAATCATTGCGGTTCTTAATTGAGAAGTTATTAAAACATCTTTAGCTACATTGATAAAAGAAAATTTTTGCTTAATTGCAATGTTGTTTTTAACTGATCTGGCACCTTTTGTTTCCCATGCCATTTTTGTGATTTTTAATTTCTCCTCAGGTTCATCAACTTTTCCACCCAAAAATATCCTCCCATCAAGAACCTTAACAGATATTTTAACTAGGTATTTTTTTTCAGATAAAGTTAATCTTGCTAATAAGTTTTTTTGCATAATTGAATCGTCTATTTGAGTACCTAAAGTTCTAGGATCTAAAGCTACACTTACACCTGTTCCAAAAACTCCACCAGTTGAAGAGCCAACACAAGCACTAAGTAAAAAAAGAAGGGATAAAAATATAATATTTCTTTTTAGATTCATTTTTTTATTTTTAAACAAAAATTATACACTATTTTTTTTTTTAAATTTTCCTTTTTTGAAATAAATTCGACAACATCTTTATGACTATATTTTTTTAACATTTTTTTTATTTCTATTTTAACTGATTCGTCTATTTCTTTTTTAATATTTTTATCTACAATTTTCTCTGATAAAACTACCGTTAATTCTCCCTTTAAATTTTGTGATAAGCTTTTAATTGATAAAACCTTATCTCTTATGAATTCTTCATGCATTTTTGTCATTTCTTTTGCGATTAATATTTTTCTATCCGAAAAATATTTCTTAAATTGCGAAATATAAAAATTAATTTTTGATGCAGGAATAAAAAAAACAATTGAATAATCTAAATTTCTTAAACTTTTAAGTGCATTATTTAATTCATTTTCCTTTTTTGTGAGAAACCCGTAAAATAAATACTTATCATAAAATCCAGAAATACTTACTGCTGCTGTCACTGCAGAAGGACCTGGAATTGGACTAACATTTAAATTTTCTTCTATACATTTATTAACTAGTATTATACCAGGATCAGAAATAGTTGGTGTTCCTGCATCAGAAATTAATGAAACAATTTTATTTTTTTTTATAGATTCAATTACATTTTTACTAACCTTTTTTTCATTAAATTTGTGATAAGGCAAAAGTTTACTTTTAATTTGAAGATGGGAAAGTAATTTGCCTGATCTCCTTGTATCTTCACATAAAATTATATCTGATTTTTTTAATATATTTAAAGATCTTAAAGTTATATCTTCCATATTACCAATAGGAGTAGACACCAAATAAAGTCCAGGATTGATTGTCTGTTTTTTGTTTTTGTCCATTTAATGCCTAAATTGCATTTTATGTTATTTAAGCTAATTTAAAACTATGAAAAAAATACTTATTTTTTCAATACTAACTTATTTATTGTTTACAATAAATAGTACTGCGATTGAACAAAGCGCAAGCGAAAATAATTCAGAAAATGAAAAAATCTTAAGAGTGGGCGTCTTGCTCCCTTTGAGTGGAGAGTTTCAAGAAATTGGCGAATCTTTTTTGAAAGCTATTCAGCTTGCTCTGTATGACATATCAAATAAAGGTGTAAAAATTTATCCAAAAGATACTAAAGGAAATGCATTAAGCGCATACCAGTCAGCAAAAGAGTTTGAAGATGAAGGTATTGAAATTGTAATAGGACCAATTTTTTATGAAAATTTAGAAAAACTTGGAGAAATAAATAAAATAACTTTTATTTCACTCACAAACCAAACTCAAAAAATTCCAAAAAACACAATAGCTTTTGGAATTAATATTGAATCACAAGTGGATACACTAAAAAAATATTTTTCTAAAATATCAGTTTCAAAAACTTTACTTTTATCACCTAAATCAGAATTTATTTATCAGTCAAAATCTGTTGCAGAAAAAGATATTTTAAAATTTTATAGAACTTATTCTTATGATACGAATCCCAAAAAAATAACAGGCGAAATAGAAAAAATAACTAAATATAGGGAGAGAAAAAAAGATTTAGAAAGAAGAATCAAAATATTAGAAAAGTCAGACTTATACAAAGATAAAAATGAACTTAAAAAATTAGAACAAATGCATACTTTAGGTAAAGTAAATTTTGATTCAGTAGTTGTAGTTGATTTTGGTGAAAGATTAAAAAGTGTTTTGTCTTCCTTTATGTTTTCTGATGTTTCAAGTAAAGAAGTAAATTTTTTTACCATAAACCAATGGTTTGATGTAAGTCTTTTTAACGAAAGTTCAATGCAAAATTTACATTTTCCGTCAATTGATTTTAAAAATTTAAAAAAATTTAAGAAAAAATTTTTAAAAAAATTTAATCAAGAGCCTAATGAAGTTTCTATATTGGCATATGATGCTCTAGGACTAATTTATTATTGTTGGTCAAGTAATAATTATCAGTTTAAGAAAGAACAATTATATAATAAAGAGGGATTCAAAGGTCTTCAAGGAGAATTTTTTATAGAAAATAATTTAAGCAAACAACAATTAAAAATATATCAAGTTAAAAAAAATAAATTTATTAAAGTTTATTAAAGAAAATATTTCTTAATTTTAAAAAACGCTTTAGATCTATGATCTATTGACATCTTAAGTTTAGGTTTCATTTCACCAAAAGTTTCTTTATACCCCTCCGGAATAAAAATTGGATCATATCCAAAACCATTTTTTCCTTTTTTTTTATTTGAAATTTTTCCTTTTATAATTCCTTGTCCAGCATAACTTTTTCCATTAGGCCAAAAAAGTACCATGCAACAAATAAACTTTGCTGCGTTATTTTTTTTCCAATCTTTTTTTAAATTTTTCATTTTTTTATAAATTTTTTTTATTGCTAGATTAAAATTATTTTTTTCTCCACTCCACCTAGATGAATAAATTCCTGGCTCGCCTTTCAAAAGATCTATCGCAATTCCTGAGTCATCAGACAAGCAGATTAAATTTGTTTTTTTGGAAAAGTATGCTGCTTTAATAAAAGCATTTTTTTTAAAGCTTTTTCCTGTTTCTTCTGGTGATGAAATACCAAATTGTTTTGGAGAATATTTTTTTATATTACTTGGTAACAAATCACATATTTCCCTATATTTTCCCTCATTATTTGTTCCAATTATAATTTTTTTAATTTTCTTCATTTTATACTAGTAATTTTTTTTTAAGTGACCATATATCATGCAAATGACAAAAACAGAAAAAAAAGAACAAGATAAAACATTATCAGAAGTTGAAACTGAAAATAAAGAACAAAAGGAAACTTCTCCAGAGAAAGAGGAATCTCCTGAAGAAAAACTTAAAACTCTTCAAGAAAAATTATTAAGAACAATGGCTGAAATGGAAAACCAAAGAAGAAGATTTGAAAAGGAAAAAAAAGATGCTTTTGAATTTGGCGGTTTTAACTTTGCGGCAGAATCTTTATCCCTTTTAGATAATCTAGAGCGTGCTGTTGTTTCATTTAAAAACGACGAAAGCTTAAAAAATAATAAAGATCTAAATAAATTTATTGGTGGAATTGAAATTGTAAAAAAAGATTTGGTATCTATTTTTAAAAAAAATGGAATTGTACCAATAGAATGTGTGAATAAAAAATTTGACCCTAATTTCCATCAAGCAATGTTAGAGCTAGAAGATAACACTAAGGATACAGGGACAGTTGTACAAGAAATACAAAAAGGCTACATGATGAAAGATCGTCTTCTTAGACCATCAATGGTAGGAATTACGAAAAAAATAGAGGAAAAAACGATAAAAGATGAAAAAAAAACTAATAAAAAAGATGAAAAAAAATGACTTTTTTAACTTGTAGTAAGCAAAAAAACACCCATATAAAAATAAAAGGAATACCATTTTATGAGTAGAGTTATAGGAATAGATTTAGGAACAACAAATTCATGTGTAGCCGTAATGGAGGGTACACAGGCCAAGGTATTAGAAAATTCTGAAGGATCTAGAACGACTCCATCTGTTGTTGCTTTTGGGGAAAATAATGAAAAACTAGTTGGTCAATCAGCAAAAAGGCAGGCTGTAACTAATCCAGAAAATACTTTATTTGCAGTAAAAAGGTTGGTTGGACGAAACTTTGACGATGAGTCTGTTAAAAAAGATGTTGCGAAAGCACCTTATAAAATTATTAAAGCTGACAACAATGATGCATGGTTAGAAGCAAGGGGAAAAAAATATTCTCCATCTCAAATATCAGCTTTCATTTTACAAAAAATGAAAGAAACAGCAGAGAAATATTTAGGACAAGAAGTTAAGCAAGCAGTTATTACTGTACCAGCTTATTTTAATGATTCGCAAAGACAGGCAACAAAAGATGCAGGCAAAATTGCCGGCTTAGAAGTTTTAAGAATTATTAATGAACCTACTGCAGCTTCTTTGGCTTATGGTTTAGATAAAAAAGGTGGAAAAAAAATAGCCGTATATGATTTAGGTGGAGGTACATTTGACGTATCAATTCTTGAAATTGGTGATGGCGTTTTTGAAGTTAAATCTACAAATGGAGATACATTTTTAGGTGGAGAAGATTTTGATGATACAATTGTAAATTATTTAGCTGATGAATTTAAAAAAGATAATGGTATAGATCTAAAAACCGATAAATTAGCGCTTCAGAGACTTAAGGAATCTGCTGAAAAAGCAAAAATTGAACTTTCTTCTACTACACAAACTGAAATTAATTTACCGTTTATTACTGCAGATAAAACTGGTCCAAAACATATCAATATAAAGTTAACAAGAGCAAAATTAGAGGCGCTAGTAGAAGATCTTGTCAAAAGAACGCTTAAGCCTTGTGAAATTGCTCTGAAAGATTCAGGATTTAGTGCTGCTGAAATAAACGAAGTAGTTTTGGTTGGTGGAATGACAAGAATGCCAAAAATAATTGAGACTGTTAAAACTTTCTTTGGTAAAGACCCAAATAAAAGCGTAAACCCAGATGAAGTGGTTGCAATGGGAGCTGCCATTCAAGGTGGTGTTCTCCAAGGAGATGTAAAAGATGTTCTTCTTTTGGATGTAACTCCATTATCTTTAGGTATAGAAACACTGGGTGGCGTTTCTACAAAACTTATAGAAAAAAATACAACAATTCCTACTAAAAAAAGCCAAGTTTTTTCAACTGCTGAGGACAATCAGCCCGCAGTTTCAATTAGAGTTTTACAAGGTGAAAGGGAGATGGCTAGTGATAATAAACTACTAGGAAATTTTGAATTAGTTGGAATACCAAATGCTCCAAGAGGAATTCCACAAATTGAAGTAACATTTGATATTGATGCAAATGGAATAGTAAATGTATCTGCAAAAGATAAAGGGACGGGAAAAGAACAAAAAATTCAAATTCAAGCTTCTGGCGGTTTGAGTGACGACGACATTAAGAATATGGTAAAAGATGCAGAAGCAAATAAAGAAGCTGATAAAAAGAAAAGAGAAACAGTTGATGCCAGAAATCAAGCTGACACAATTATTCATACAACAGAAAAAAATTTAAAAGAACATGGGAGTAAAATTTCTGATCCAGATAAAAAAGCTATAGAAACTGGAATATCTGATTTAAGAAGTGCCTTAAAGGGAACTGATACAGAAGAAATAAAGAAAAAAACTCAAGCTTTAATCCAATCTTCAATGAAACTTGGAGAAGCTGTATACAAAAGTCAGCAAAAAGATTCAGGAAAAAAAGATGCACAACAAAATCAAAGTTCAAAAAATAGTGAACAAAATAAAGAAAATGTAGTTGATGCTGATTTTGAAGAAGTAAAAGAAGATAAAAAAGACAAAGACAAAGAAAAAAGAGCCTAAGGCTTAGACGCAAAAATGCCGGTAAAATATGTCAAAAAGAGATTACTATGATGTCTTGGGTGTTAGTAAATCAAATTCAGCTGATGAAATTAAAAAAGCTTACAGAAAATTAGCTTTAAAATATCATCCCGACAGAAACAAAGGTGACAAAGCTTCTGAAGCTAAATTCAAAGAAGCAAGTGAAGCCTATCATGTTCTTTCTGACAAAGGACGAAAAGCTAATTATGATCAATTTGGCCACGCAGCTTTTGAAGGCGCAAGTGGAAGAGGTGGTGGTTTTTCAAATTTTGACTTTTCAAATATTTTTTCAGATATTTTTGGCGGGGGCGGAGATCCTTTTGATGATTTGTTTGAAGGTTTTGGAGGATCGCGAGGAAGAAGAAAAAGATCTTCTGACTTCAGGGGTTCAGACTTAAGATATGATTTATCTATCTCACTTGAAGATGCTTACAATGGTAAAAAACAAGAAATTAATTTCTCATCTTCTGATAAATGCGAAACATGCAATGGGTCAGGAGCAGAACCAGGATCAAAACCAATTTCCTGCTCAACATGCGGGGGGCAGGGCCAAGTAAGATCAAGTCAAGGTTTTTTTACAATTCAACAAACCTGCCCTGAGTGCACTGGATCAGGTGAACAAATTTCTGACCCCTGTAAAGGGTGCCGTGGAATAGGAAAAAAGCAAACCAAAAAAAAAATATTTACAAACATTCCAAAGGGTGTTGATGACGGTACAAGAATTAGATTATCAGGCAAAGGAGAAGCGGGTATAAAAGGTGGAGGAAATGGAGATTTGTATATTTTTGTATCAATTAAGCAACATAGTATTTTTAAAAGATCAGAGGAAAATCTTTTTTTTGAGTTTCCGATTTCGTTAGCAGATGCTGCCCTTGGAGCAACTGTTGAAGTTCCAACTATTGACGGAGGAAAAGCAAAAGTAAAGATTCCTGCAGGAACACAAAATGGTAAACAATTTAGATTAAAAGAAAAAGGTATGCCGATGATGAGAAATAGAAATTATGGAGATTTATATATCCAAGCAATAACTGAGGTTCCTATATCTTTAACAAAAGAGCAAAAGAAATTACTTGAACAATTCAAGAAATTAGAAGATACAAAAACAAATCCGATTATTAAGGAATTTTTTGAAAAAGCAAAAAAATTTTGGAGAACTTAAATGAAAAAAACTAATTTAGTAATCACAGGGTGCCTGGGAAGGATGGGAAAACAACTTATTAAATCAGCCAAAAGTGAGAAAAATTTTAAAATTGTTTCTATTACAGAAAATAAATTAATAAAAAAAAAAATATCTGGTTTAAAACCGCAGCTAAACTCTGAGTCTGCATTTAAAAATGCAAATGTTATTATAGACTTCACAGTTCCAAAATGTACATTGGAAGTACTAAAGATTGCATCTAAACTTAAAAAAAGTGTAGTCATTGGTACAACTGGTTTTTCTAAAAAAGAGGACAGTTTGATAAAAAAATATTCTAGAAAAATACCTATACTTAAAGCTGGCAATATGAGCTTAGGAATAAATTTGTTGATGTATATAACTGAAATAGCATCTAAATCTCTTGGTAATAATTTTTTAAGCAAAGTTTTTGAAATTCACCATAAACATAAAAAAGATCATCCATCTGGAACAGCTTTAATGCTTGGAAAAGGTATAGCAATCGGAAAAAATAAAGACTTTTATAAACTCATGGGTAAAAAATATTTAAACAAAAAATCTTTTCCCTATAGTAAAAAAATTAATTTTAATTCAATTAGAAAAGGCGAGACAGTTGGCGAGCATCAAGTGACTTTCTCAAGTGGTAAAGAAATAATCACCTTAAATCATGAGGCGTTCGATAGGGCCTTGTATTCAGAAGGAGCATTAACAGCTGCAAAATGGTTAATGAAAAAAAAGCCCGGTTTATATTCAATGAGAAATGTTTTAAATTTTAAATAAATTAGTCCTAAAATAAAATTAATGAAAAATTTTAGAAGAAAGTTTTTGAAATTATTTAGTTTATCATTTTTATCAATAATTATTTTACCTTATAATTTATTAAATGCAGTCACAAAAAAAATTATAAACCCAAATCTTACTGAAGAACAAAAAAAAATTATGTTTAATGAGTCTACTGAACGACCGTTTACTAGTTCCTTAAATTATGAAAAAAGAAAAGGTTTTTTTCATTGCGCAAATTGTGGTGCAAAACTTTTTTCTTCAAGCGCCAAATTTGATAGTGGAACTGGTTGGCCCTCATTTACCGAGTCATTGCCTGGCGCATTTAAAACAAGAATTGATACATCATTTGGAATGAAAAGAATTGAATATCACTGCGCAAAATGTGGTGTACACCATGGACATGTTTTTGATGATGGCCCAACATCAACTCAAAAAAGATTTTGTAATAATGGATTATGTTTAATTTTTAAACCTGAAAATAATGAATGAAAATCAAAGAGCTAAATTAATATTAAAAATACTAAATAAAATTTATCCCAAAACCCCTATTCCTCTTAAACATAACAGTAAATTTACTTTGTTAATTTCTGTTCTATTATCTGCGCAGTGTACTGATTTAAATGTAAATAAAGTTACTAAAAATATATATCCAAAATATAATAAGCCTGAACATTTTTTAAAACTAGGAAGAAAAAAAATTGAAAAATTAATAAAAAGTATAGGACTTTTTAGGGTTAAAGCTAAAAGTGTATTTTTTTTATCTAAACAATTAATAGAAAAACATAATGGAAAAGTTCCAAAAACTTTCGAGGAATTAGAGGCACTTCCAGGCGTAGGCCACAAAACTGCAAGTGTAGTAATGTCTCAAGGCTTTGGATACCCTGCTTTCCCTGTTGATACTCATATTCACCGACTTGCTCAAAGATGGGGCTTAACAAATGGAAAAAATGTGAACCAAACTGAAAAGGATTTAAAAAGACTATTTCCTAAAAAATTTTGGAATAAACTTCATCTTCAAATAATTTATTATGGAAGACAATATTGTAAAGCAAGAGAGTGTTATGGTTTAACTTGTAAAATTTGCACTACTTGTTATCCTAATAGGAAATCAGCAATTAAAATAAGGAAAGCCTAATTATGAAAATTTTAGGAATAGGGAATGCAATTGTAGATGTTATCTGTAAAGTTGATGACAATTTTATTACTCAAAATGATTTGACCAAAAGTACAATGAAATTGATTTTTGACGAAAGCGAATTTAAAAAATTATTATCTAATCTTAAAATTGAAAAAACTATTTCAGGGGGGTCGGTAGCTAACTCAATCGTGGGTATATCTCAACTAGGTAATAAAGTAGGGTTTATTGGTAAGGTTTGTGATGATGATCTTGGAAGCAAATATGAAGTAGGACTTAAAAAAGAAAATGTTGAATATTTTTACTCAAAAAAAAAAGAAAAATTACCAACAGGTACTTGTTTAATTTTAATAACACCAGATTCGGAAAGAACCATGTGTACATTTCTTGGTACAGCAGGAAAAATTAGTGAAGATGACGTTGATATTAATGCAATTAAAAATAGTGAAATTATATTTTTAGAAGGTTATTTGTGGGACGAAGGTGATCCAAAAAAAGCATTTGATAAAGCAATTAATAATGCAAATAAAGTTGCAATGTCATTATCTGATCAGTTTTGTGTTGATAGGCATAAACCTCATTTCTTAGATTTAGTAAAAAATAAAATAGATATTACGTTTGGTAATGAACAAGAAATTACATCATTAATTAACGCCAAAAATTTTGACGAGGTCATAAACTTTTCTAAACAACTTGGAAAATTAATAGTTCTTACAAGAGGAGAAAAAGGGGCAATTGCTATAAAAAAAGATGAAGTTGTTGAGTGCGGTATCCAGAAAAATCTTAAAATTGTTGACTTGACCGGCGCTGGAGATCTATTTGCTGCAGGATTTTTACACGGACATGTAAATAATTTCTCAATTAAAGAGAGTTTGCAAAAAGGCACGGAAATGTCTTCTAAAGTTATTCAACAAATAGGCGCAAGACTTTAGATTATTTTTTTTTCCTTATAAAACTTCCTTTTCCTTTTTTTGGTTTAAAAATACGTTTTTTATATTTTGGAGAGAATAAATCTCTGGCAATAAAATTTCGTGATTTTTTTTTCAAATATAGTACCCTTCATTATTATTTTTAATAAAATTATCATCTCCAAATTTTTCTAAAATTTTTTTTCTTAATCTATGAATGTGAGTTTCTACAGTGTGTGTTTGGGTTTCTGGGGAATAATTCCATACTTTTCTTAAAACCAAATTTCTACTTATTGGTTTACTACTTTTATTAAATAAAATAAGAAAATTAATTTCTTTTTCTGATAATTTAAGTTGTACTCCGTTTTTTTTAATTTTACGTTCATTTTTATCAATTACATAACTAGAAAGATTAATTAAAGAATTACTTTTAAACTCACTTTTCGCTATTGATAATATAATTTTTTTTTCAAAATCTAGTATTTTAAAAGGCATTTTTATTTTCTCTAAAATATTACCTTGGTTTATAATCTTTAGGCTTAGCGAATTTTCAAAAGAAAGTGCTATATATTTTTCTGAATTAGAAACTGTATTAAATAAATCACTGTTTTCATAAAATTTTATTTTATATTTAGAAAATAACTTTATTTCATTTATAATTTCATAAAAGATTTTATTTCCAATTATTGATATGGTAAATTCGTTCATTATAAGTGTTATATGAATATTATAGTAAAAAAACGCTTTCTGGAATACAAAGGTCATAAATTCAAGTGTAGCATTGGAAAATCAGGATATAGTTCGTCTAAAAAAGAAGGTGATTTAACAACACCAAGAGGTATTTTCAAACTTGGTGCAATTTACTTTAGAAAAGACAGAATAAAATCAATAAAAACCAAAATAAAAAAAAAAATTATTAAAAAAAATATGGGGTGGTGCGATGATTCATTAAGTAAAGAATATAACCAAGAAATAAAATTTCCTTATAAATATAGTGCAGAAAAACTTTTTAGAAAAGACAAATTTTATGATATTTTTATAAATGTAAAGTACAATCAAAATCCAGCAAAAAAAAATAGAGGAAGCGCAATTTTTTTACACCTTACAAATGAAAAATATAAACCTACAAAAGGCTGTATAGCTATATTAAAAAAAAATTTTTTAAAAATTCTTCCACTAATTGACAAAAAAACAAAAATTTCAATTACTTAATTTTTCTCTCACCAAGAATTGCTGTACCAAGTCTTAAGTAACTAGACCCATTAACCACTGCATTTTCAAAATCAGAGCTCATACCCATGCTTAATTCTTTTAAATTTAATTTATCAGCTGCCTGCTTAAGAGTTTGAAAGTATTTATTAGAGTTTAAATTTATTGGAGGAAGACACATTAGTCCAATAATATTTAATAATAAATCTTTAGAACAATAGTTATAAAAATCATTTAACTCTTTTAATGTAACACCAGATTTTTGAATTTCTTCTGCTAGGTTAACCTGAATAAACAACTTAGTTTTTTTATTTAATTCTTTTTCACTTTGACTTATTTTATTTGCTAATTTTTCATTATCTAAAGAATGAATAAAATTGAATAGCTTCACAGCCTTTTTAGCTTTATTTGATTGCAGATTGCCAACCATATGAAGCTGTATGTGCTTATTAAAATTTTTTATTTCTGACCACTTTACCTCAGCTTCTTGAAGTTTATTTTCACCAAAATGAATGTGCCCATTATCTAATAAGGGTTTAATTTTTTCTAATGGAAAGGTTTTTGATACTACTATAATTGTAGGTTCAGTTTTAAGTTGTTTTTGATTAATTATTTCATTAACTTTATTTCTTATAAATGATAATTTTTGCAAACTTGAATGCATAAAACTTTTCCTAAATTTTTTGTTTTTCTAGATCAATACGATAGTCAAATTTTTAAAAACAATAACACAAATATTGGTATTATTTATAGAAATTATAAAGCTAAAAAAAGAGAAATCGAACTAATTAAAATAGCTAAAGCGTGCAGAAAAAATAGAAATCAACTCTTTATTTCAAATGATATTAAACTAGCTATTAAGTTTAAAGCTGAAGGTATTTATATTCCATCATTTAACAAAACAAAAAGTTTTAAAAATCTAGAAAAAAAGAATATTAAAATATTAGGATCAGCACATAATCAAAAAGAAATTAAAAAAAAAATTTTACAAAATTGTAAAATAATCTTTCTTTCTCCTATTTTTTATGTAGAAAAAACTAATACTTTTTTAGGCATACATAAGTTTAATTATTTGGTTCTAAACAACAAAACTAATATTTTTGCTCTTGGTGGAATTGCTCAGAATAACTTTCATAAACTTAAGCTATTAAATATTAAGGGTTTCGCTGGGATTAGAATGTTCAAAAAAAAACCGGCCTTTAAAAGGCCGGTTTTTATAAAGAATAAATTCTTTTAAGTATTAAAATTTATATCCAATTGACAAGTGTCCATAACCGACTAGTGGATTACCTTCTACAATGGCATTAGCGCTGCCACCAACTCCAGTAAGTGTAAATTGGTCATACTGTATAGCACCAGCTTCTGTTTTGAAAAACAGACCATTTCCTGCTATCGTAGTAGTACCTATTCCCCACATATCTCCATCAATACCGCTTAGAGTAGCTGTAGTATCACCTTCAGCTTTAAGATCTAAACTTGCTTGACCTAATTTTACATATATAGCCGAGTTATCAAAAATTGATATACTTGGTGCTATGTAATACCAGCTTGGGTCAGATCCCTTGATGTAGACTTCTGCATCGTTGTTACCATGGCCACCCTTAGATTTTGCTAAAGTACCTGTTCCTCCGCCACCATCTGCGTATCCAATGGTAACAAAGAACGTATCTCCAAGAGGCAAGTTGACACCAACTTCATACCCTGCTGTTGGAGCAAATCCACCTATTGAACCTTTGGCAGCATCGTCTCCGTCACCAGTAGTATGTGTACCATCAATTACAGCAACATTCAGTTCAGCATGTCCAGCAACAAATATTCCACTAAAGTCACTTGAACCTGAAAATGAAGGTGTTGCAAACCCAGCGCTTACTAATAGAGCTAAAGTGTAGGAACAAATCTTATTTCGTAATTTTTTCATTTGTTATCCTTTCTCTATTAATTATTAAAACGCTAGTGACACAGATAATACTGTATTATCTCTGTCGTATGCAGCTCCTGTGTTGTAGTCCATGTTATCAGCTTGACCTTCTGCTAATCTTATAGATGCTCCACCCATAGAGTAAGCAATCTGGAAAGACGTAGCTTCTGCTGTAACATTTGTACTATTTGTTTGCTCTGATTCATAATGGTTGTAACCAACAGATAAATCATCGTTTATAGCAAACGTTATACCGTAGCCATCGTTGTCATATTGTTGAGCTCCAGTAGTTGTACCAAGATCTTCTTCAGACCACTGGTAACCAACTGTAAGACCACCAATTGCATACGTAGCGTATACAGTTTGTTCTTCAATGTCTCCAGCAGGAACGTTTCTGTTAGACATACCAGCACCAACTGTCAAACCTGACATGCCAGTTATAGCATCGCTAACAACTACAGTTACATCGTAACCATTACCATGGTTTCCTGATGCGTAACCTGAGTATCCTTTATCGTTACTAGCACTTCCTGTATGATCAGGTGTGTAAGCCACTCTAGCAGTGATACCATCTGGTAACATGTTAGGTGTCCATTCGATATTAGTACTTCCAGAAACACCACCAACTGTATTTATTCCAGTTGAAAGTCCTGTAGCATAAGCTTCTTCCCATACATTAGGTGTAACATCATCCATACGGTCAATACCTGAACCGCTAACACCATGACTTATTCTTAAGTCACCGATAGCTGGAATTGTTACTACTACGTTAGTGTTTGAATATGCCATTTGGTTTGTAGCTGCTATTGTAAGAGCAACACCCCAACCGTTATCAAGCTCTCCAGAGCCAGATAAACTATAGTTAGAACCTATACCTATAGGGTTACCAGTGATCTCATCATCCATTGAGATCCATGTCATATCAACACCACCACTTGCTGATAGTTCACCTGCATTAGCAGACGAAACTGCAGCTAGAGATCCGCAAAGAGCAGAAACTCCTAGTTTAGTTAATTTATTCATAATTATATTCTCCTTTTTATTATTATTATTCATATGAATGGTCGTAAAATAACACTCCAAACACTCAAAAAAATTTAAAAATCCATATAATACAGTTATTTTTGCAATATGTGGTATTATTACAACACTTATAATAACCATTAAATAAATAGCGTTTTTATTAAGTTTTTTGCATTTTTTAAAGTAATTTCCAAATGATAATTAATGTATTAAATATATAAAGGTATGAATTTTTTAAAATATACAACCAAGAATATATTAATTTTTTTAATTGGATTTATTTTTCTAAGTTTTTTAAATTCTTGTGGGGGCATTGGAAAAATTTGGGATCCAGCTGATGCTAGAAAAGTTCCTGCAAATGTAAACGAAAGAGTTCAAAAAAACCTCGAAGAAGGTAAAGGATTTTCATTAAATAAAAAAGTAAAGGACGGAAGAGGTGGAACGAGCTATCAGTTCGCAACTTCCAATTCAATGTGGAGAGCAACATTAGAAATACTTGATTTTCTTCCTCTTGCAAATGTTGATTATTCTGGAGGAATCATAACTACAGATTGGTACAATGAGGGAACTGCAGCAGATGAATCTATTAAAATTACAGTAAGATTTTTAACTAATGAAATAAGATCAGATGGACTTAAAATAATTGTTCATAAAAGAAAGTGTAATACTCAACAAAAATGTGTAGTAAAAAAAATATCTTCAGCATTAGAACAAGAACTTCAAAGTGCAATTCTTAGAAAAGCAGTTGTTTTTCAAAAAGAGGTTAAAGAAAAAGGACCAAAATATAAAAGATTAAAAAGCCAAAAAGCAGTTCAAGAATAGTGATACTGATGACAGTATTTTATTACAAACTTCAAGATAAAAATTGGAAATTTTAAAAAATATTAAGATATATTTTATAAAAAATATAAAAATGTATTCTTTATGGAACGATACAATATAAAAATTGTTGAAAAAAAATGGCAAAATATTTGGGCGTCAAAAAAATCTGATTCTGCTACTTTAAACAAAAGCAAAAAGAAATTTTATTGTTTAGAAATGTTTCCATACCCATCAGGTAAAATTCATATGGGACATGTGAGAAATTATACAATTGGGGATGCTCTAGCACGTTATAAAAAGCTCAAAGGTTTTAATGTTTTGCATCCAATGGGATGGGACTCGTTTGGATTACCTGCAGAAAATGCAGCTCGTGAAAATAATTTACATCCAAAAGATTGGACTAAAAAAAATATTGAAAGTATGAAAAAACAGTTAAAACTACTTGGTTTATCATTAGATTGGGATAGGGAAATATCTACCTGTGATCCAGAGTATTACAAGCATCAACAAGAATTTTTTATAGAATTATTTAAAAAAAAATTAGTTTACAAAAAAGATACATATGTAAATTGGGATCCAGCTGAACAAACTGTTCTAGCAAATGAACAAGTAATTGATGGAAGAGGTTGGAGATCAGGAGTTGTTGTAGAAAGAAAAAAACTTTCTCAATGGTTTTTTAATATCAAAAAATTTTCCCAAAATTTATTAGATGAGCTAGAAAAGTTAAATAATTGGCCTAGTAAAGTTAAGCTTATGCAAAAAAATTGGATAGGAAAATCTTTTGGGTGTGAAATAAATTTTCAAATCGACAAAGAAAATAATAAAGAAAAAATAAAAGTTTTTACAACAAGACCAGATACTATATTTGGTGCTTCGTTTATTGCACTTTCTATTGATCATCCGATTGCAAAAAATTTTGAAAAAAATAAAGATTTTATTAAATTTAAATTAGATTGTTCAAAAACTGGAACTACAGAAGAAGCTTTAGCTCTTGCTGAAAAAATTGGTTTTAATACTAATTTATTTGCATTACATCCTTTTAAAAAAGAAACCAGATTACCAATTTACATTGCAAATTTTGTTTTAATGGACTATGGAACTGGTGCCATTTTTGGATGCCCCGCACACGACCAGAGAGACTTAGATTTTGCTAATAAATATAAGCTCAATGTTTTACCGGTAGTAAAACCCAAAAAAGTTGACCCAAAAAAATTTAAAATAGATATTGAAGCTTATACTGAAGATGGAATTCTATTTAACTCTGACTTTTTAAATAATTTAACAGTTAGTGAGGCCATTGAAAAAGCAGTAGATGTTATAACAAAAAATAATTTTGGAGAAAAAAAAATAACTTTTCGACTTAAAGATTGGGGTGTTTCAAGACAAAGATATTGGGGGTGTCCTATTCCAATAGTATATAACGAAAAGGGAGAAGCGTTAATAGTTGATAAAAAAGATTTACCAATTCTGCTTCCAGAAAATGTTGATTTAAATGTTAAAGGAAATCCACTTGAAAAACATCCTACATGGAAATTTACTAAACTTGCATCTGGTGAAAAAGCTATTAGAGAAACCGATACACTTGATACATTCGTAGATTCTTCGTGGTATTTTTTGAGATTTTGTTCTCCAAAAGATAAAGAATATGGATACAAAATTGAGGACATAAATTATTGGATGCCAGTTGACCAGTATATTGGTGGTGTTGAGCATGCGATTTTACACTTACTTTATTCAAGATTTTTTATGCGTGCTTTAGCATTTGAAAATAAAAATTTCAATTTTATCGAACCATTTGAAAGTCTATTTACTCAAGGAATGGTGTGTCATGAAACTTATAAAGATGAAAATAATAAATGGCTATATCCTGATGAGATAGAAAAAAATTCCAAAGGTTATTTTGTAACAAAAAAGGAAAAAAAGAAAGTAACTGTAGGCCCATCAGAGTCTATGTCTAAATCTAAAAAAAATACAGTAGATCCAGAAGAAATGATAAATATGTATGGCGCGGACTCAATTAGGTGGTTTATGTTATCAGATAGTCCTCCTGAAAGAGATGTACAATGGTCACAGGAAGGAGTTTCTGCAGCTTTCAAATTTATTCAAAAGCTTTGGAAATTAAATAATGAGGTATTAGTAAAAAAAGATACAACTTTAGGATCTGGAGATGCTGTTTTAAAAAAAGCTGTTAACAAAACTGTTTATAACGTAACCAAAAACTTAGATAATTTCCAATACAACGTAGTTATAGCTAACATGCACGAAATATATAATATATTTTATGATCATGTTATTAATAATAAAGCTTCAAGTAAAACACTAAAAGATGAATGGGAAAAAATAACAATGTTATTAATGCCAATTACTCCACATTTAGCTCATGAGTGTTGCGAAAAAATAAATAAAAAATTTTATTGGCCTAAATTTGATTCAAAACTTTTAAAAGAAGAAAATTGTACTATTGTAATTCAAGTAGATGGCAGAAAAAGAGGTATATTAGAAATGCCAGTAAATTCAGAAGAAGAAACAGTAATTAATAAATCTAGAAAAATTGATAATGTTTCAAAGAATATATCAAATGCTAAAATAGTAAAAAGTATTTATATTAAAAACAGATTATTAAACTTTATAACAAAAAAATGAAAAAAATATCATATTTATTAATCTCATTTATTCTATTAATAAAGATCAGTTCTTGTGCTGGGTATCAACCTATATTTGGATCAACAAATTTTGAATTTAAAATTTCAGATTATTCAATATCGGGCAACAAGGAAATAGGTAATCAAATTTATTCCAGATTAAATAATTTGTCGAAATCATCAAAAAATAGTTCTGAAACAAAAAATGTTTATTTATTTATTAACGCATCAAAGAATAAAAGTCCTACTGCTAAAGATAGTGCTGGAAAAGTTTTAAGTTATAGAACCAGCTTATCTACAACTATAATAGTAAAAAATATTATAACTGGAAATGAAATAATAAATGAAAACTTCTATTATTCATCGGTGTATAAGGCGCAGGATCAATTTTCTGAAACAGTAAAATTAGAAAATAAAAATATTAAAAATTTTATAGATAAAACATATCAAGATTTTTTATTAAAACTTACGGAAAATCTTTTATAAAAATGATAGTCAAAAGTTATGAAGCACAAAAAAATAAATTAAATTTATCTAAATATAATTTTTTTTTATTATATGGCGAAAACTTTGGTTTAAAAAAAGATATAAGAGATATAATTAAAATTGCAGTTAAGCAAAAAAACGATAATCTTGAAGTACTTTCAGTTTATGAAAATGAGATACTGGATAATGAGGAAAGTTTTTATAACTCTATTTATTCTGGGTCATTATTTAGTAATAAAAAAATAATAACTATTTTTGATGCAACTGATAAAATAATAAAAAAAATAGATGATATTTTTGACGAAAATACAGAAAATGTATATTTAGTAATTTTTTCAGGAATATTAGATAAAAAATCTAAATTGAGAAACTTTTTTGAAACTAATAAAAAAACAATTTGTATTCCTTGTTATTTGGATACTTCTAGAGATTTAGAAATTATTGCACAATCTGAATTTAGAGAAAATAATATTTCAGTATCACGTGAAGTTATAAACTTACTAGTAGAAAAAGCTAATTCAGACCGAAGTAATTTAAAAAATGAAATTGAAAAGATTAAAGCTTATTCTCTAAATAAAAAAGAATTAGGACTTAATGAAATAAAATCTTTAATAAATTTTTCTGGAGATTATAAGTCTGATATTCTAGTAAATGAATGTTTATGTGGTAACGTACCACAATACAAAAAAATTATATCTGAATTGTATATTAATACAGTTAATCAAATACTATTGCTAAGAATCTTAAGTAATAAGGTACAGCGCCTACTTAATATTAAAAAACAAGAGGATAAATCGAATAACATAGATAATCTTATTAACAATGCCAGACCTGCAATTTTTTGGAAAGATAAGGAGCTGGTAAAAAAACAATTGTCCATATGGAATTTGCATGAACTTAAAAAAATTATTAGTGGGATAAATAATACTGAATATTTATGTAAAAAGAACCCTCAAGCTTCAAAAGTTATTTTTTTTAATTTCTTTTTAAAAATTTGTACTAAAGCTAATAATTTTGCTTAATAATATTTATTAATTTATCTAGCTGGTCCAAATCCCTATACTCAAAGGAAATTATTCCAGAATTATTTTTTTTATTATTGATAGAAATATTTAAACCAGTTTTTTCTTCTAAATCTTTTTGCAAAGCAAGAATATTTGTATCTTTTTTTGATATTAATTTAAATTTTTTATCTCTAAATTGCTTAACTAAAACTTCTGACTGCCTGACAGAAAGTTTTTTTTGCATTATACTTTTTGCTATATCAACCGAATTATTTAATCCAATAAGGGTTCTCGCATGACCAGCTGATAGATTTCCTTTTTCTACAAACAAGAGCACTTCCTGAGGAAGAGATAATAGTCTTAGGGAATTAGCTATATAACTTCTGCTTTTACCAATAAATTGGGATAATTTTTCTTGATTATAATTAAAGTCATCAATTAGTTTTTGATATCCTCTTGCTTCTTCGATTGGATTTAAATCCTGTCTTTGTACATTTTCAACAATAGCAAATTCTAATGACTTAACATCATCTACATCTAAAATAACTACTGGCACCTCATGTAGACCTGCGTTTTGAGAAGCTAACCATCTACGCTCACCTGCTATAATTTCAAATTTTCCAGTTGATGACTTATTAGGTCGAACAACAATAGGCTGTATAACACCTTGTTCTTTAATTGAATTGGTTAAATCCAACAAACTTTCTTTATCAAAATGTTTTCTTGGCTGAAATTGATTTCTAGTTAGATCATTTATTAAAACTTTATTAACATTAATTTTTTTTGAAGTATCACCCAGCAAAGATGATAGTCCGCGACCCAAACCTTTCTTTAATCGACTTTCAATCATTATGCTGCACTTTCCATAATATTTTCTTGTTCTAAAAATTCATCTGTAAAACGCAGGTATGATTTGCTTCCAGAACATGTTTTATCATAAATTAATACAGGTTTTCCATGCGAAGGTGCCTCTGACAGTCTAACATTTCTAGGAATAACAGCTTGATACACTTTATTTTTAAAAAATTTTCTAGCTTCTGAATCCACCTGTGATGAAAGTTTATTTCTTTTATCAAACATAGTTAAAAGCACCCCCCTAATATAAAGTTCAGGATTTAATTTTATTTTAATTCTGTCTATAGTTTTTATTAATTGGCTCAAACCTTCTAACGCAAAAAATTCAGCTTGTAGAGGAACAATTAGAGACTTCGCAACAACGAGAGCCATGACAGTCAGTAGATTTAACGAAGGTGGACAATCTATAAAAATATAAGAAAAATCATTTTTTTCACTAGCAATAAATTCTTTAATTTTATCTTTTAATAAAAAAGCTCGTCTCGTCTCATTAGCTGTTTCGACTTCTAAACCTGACAAATCAACATTTGATGAGACTATTTTTAAGTTATCTATTTTTGTGTTTTTAATAGATTCTTCAAAAGAACAATTGCCATTTAACACATCGTAAACTGTCTTCCCAATACCCTCATCTAACAAACCAAACCCTGTTGTGGCATTTCCTTGTGGGTCCAAATCAATAACTAAAACCTTTTTATTTTTAAATGAAAGTGCAGTAGCTAAGTTAATAACAGTAGTGGTTTTGCCTACTCCACCCTTTTGATTTATGACAGAAATAATTTGAGTATTTATCAATTTATTTTTTTTTAAGTTTATTAATTTCTATTACCATCGAATCACTATTAGTAATACTCACTCTCTGCTTATACTCAATATCCCAATTTTTAGAAACTTGAAGTAACTCAGTTTTTCCACTTTTTCCTAGAAAAAGAAAAATTTTTTTCGAATTTTCTGCCTTATTGTGTATAAGTTCCAGAATTTTTTTAATTGGTTTGAAAGCTCTGGCTACAAAAACATCTTCTAATAATTCTTTTGGTTCTTGCAAAATATTTAGATTTAATATTTCAATATCAAGATTAAGCTCTTTGACTAAACTTCTTAAAAATTTTACTTTCTTAGGGCTTTTTTCAATTAATTTTATTTTTACAGGAATTTTTCTTTCTTTAAGAATAATTGATAACACCACTCCTGGAAATCCCGCCCCAGAACCTAGGTCTACCAACGCTTTGTCATTTTTATCAATAAAATCAATGACTTGTGTACTATCCAGAAAATGTCTTATCCATATGTTTTTAACCGTTGAATTTCCAATAAGATTTAGATTTTTATTTTTATTTATCAATATCTCTTCATATTTCTTTAAACTTGTGATTGTTTCACGTGAAACTTGAATGAAACTACAAAATGTGTTTATTTGACTAATTTTGTCCACTTATACACTTTTAGCATTTTTTGATCTCTTTTTCACGTGAGATAATAAAATATAAGCAGCTGCAGGTGTTATTCCGTCAATTCTAAGTGCCTGACCAAGGGTTTTAGGCCTTATAAGCTTAAATTTGCTTTTTACCTCGTTAGAAAGGCCGCTTAAACTGGCATAATTGATATCTTTTGGAATTATTAAATTTTCGTCCTTCCTAAAAGCAAGTATATCAGCCTCCTGCTTTTCTAAATAACCCGAATAATGAGCGCTAATTTCAATTTGCTCTTCTTCGTTACTAGATGCTTTAGGTATTTCATTCCAAATTGATCTTAGTTTTTTAAATGTCACTCCACTTCTAGACAAAACATCAAAAGCAGACCTTTTAATTCCATCTTTTGCAATTTTAATATTGAATTTTTCTGCATCATTAGGTGATATTTTAAGACTTTTTAAGCAATTACTTAACTGATTGATTTTATTAACTTTTTCTGTAAACACTTGAGCTCTACCTGCTTGAACAAGTCCAATATCAATTCCTATCTGAGTTAATCTTGAATCTGCATTATCTGCTCTTAAACTTAATCTATATTCAGCTCGAGATGTAAACATGCGATATGGTTCAGCAACACCTTTTGTAACTAAATCGTCAATCATAACGCCAATATAAGCTTGAGCACGATCTAAAACTAAAGGCTCTTGTTTTTTAATTGCTAACGCAGCATTAATACCAGCCATTAGACCTTGGGCAGCCGCTTCCTCATAACCTGTGGTACCATTAATTTGCCCCGCAAGATAAAGTGATTTAATTTTTTTTGTTTCTAAAGTAGAATTAAGCTCTCTAGGATCGACGTAATCATACTCAATTGCATACCCAGGTCTTATTATACGAACTCGTTCTAAGCCATTGATTTTACTCAATATTTCAGCCTGTACTTCAGCTGGTAAAGATGTAGAAATACCATTCGGATAAACAGTATTATCATTTAAACCTTCAGGCTCCAAAAAAATTTGATGTCTCGTCTTATCAGAAAATTTTACGATCTTGTCTTCGATAGAGGGGCAGTATCTTGGGCCAACCCCTTTGATGCTTCCTGAATACATTGCACTTTTTTTTAAATTTTTTTTAATAATTTCATGAACCTTTTTATTTGTATATGTCACGCTGCATGCAATCTGCTTGTTATAAGTTTTGTTTGTTAAAAAAGAAAAAAATTCTGGATCGGCATCAGCATTCTGTTTTTCTAAATTCTCATAATTAATTGTAGAGCCATCTAAACGGGGTGGGGTTCCTGTTTTTAATCTACCTAATTTTATTCTAAATTTTTCTAACTGCTCACTTAGTCCCGTAGAAGGTTTTTCATTATGTCTACCTGCTGGGGTTCTTTCATCACCAATGTGAATTAAACCATTTAAAAAAGTTCCTGTTGTTAAAATCATTTTTTTGCATTTTATTTTTCTTCCAGACTTTGTATTAAAGCCAACCACCTGATTTTTCTCGAAAATAAACTCTATAACTGGGTCTGAAAAAACCTTTAAATTACAATAGCTTAGGAGCATTTCTTGCATATATTTCTTATATAATGCTCGATCTGACTGAGTTCTTGGCCCTCTTACTGCTGGTCCTCTACTTCTATTTAGCAATCTAAACTGGATTCCTGACTTGTCAGTTATCACACCCATCACTCCGTCTAAAGCATCGATCTCTTTGACAAGATGACCTTTGCCCAAACCTCCAATCGCAGGGTTACACGACATCTCTCCTATCGTTTCAATTTTATGAGTGAATAAACCGGTGTTCACACCCATTCGAGCAGAAGCAGCAGCAGCTTCACATCCAGCATGCCCACCTCCTATAACAACAACATCAAACTTCAAATCCTTGTACATAAAATTAACTTACAGATGATAGTTTATTTTACAAGATAAGAGATTGATACTTTGTTTAAAAGTGTTGATTTTATTGAACTTTTTGCTGTTTTTTTTTAACTACTTACCTATGCAGAAATCATTAAAAATTGAGCCTAATAACTCCTCTACATCTACTTTTCCAACGATCATTCCGAGGTGTCGTGTAGCTAATCTTAAATCTTCAGCAGCTCTATCGAAATCATTAACCAATTTTTTCTTTTGAAATTTTTCTAAATGATGCATGCAATTAATTAAATTTTGTCTATGTCTTTCTCGAGTTATTAAAATATCTTCAGTAGTTGTAAATTTGTTTTTTAATTTACTTTTTATTTTTGAAATTAGTTTATTTAAATTTAAATCTTTTTTAATAGAAATTAAAACATGCTCATATTTTTTAAATTTACTATTTGACTTGCCTGTTACTAAATCTGATTTATTTAACACTAAAATAGCATTTTTCGTTAATAAGTTCCTCAAAACACTAGAAAAATCAACCTTTTTAGCTGAAACTATAATTAGTCTTAAATCAGCATCTTCTGCACGTTTTAAAGCTATTTTTATTCCTTTTTTCTCTATTTCATTTTTTGAACTTCTTATTCCTGCTGTATCTGAAACAATTACTGGATATCCATCAAGATTAAGATGAGTTTCAATTACATCTCTTGTTGTTCCTGCAATTTCAGAAACTATCGCAGCATCTCTCTTTGAGAGATAATTTAATAAGCTTGATTTTCCTGAGTTGGGTGGTCCGATAATTGCTATTTTAAAACCTTCTCTTATTCTTTCGCCAACCTTTTGATCATTTAAAGTTTTTTTAATTTCATGTAGAACACCGTTTGATATTTTTTGTATTCCTTTAATAATATTTTTAGGCAAATCTTCATCGGGGAAATCAATCTTTGCTTCGACGTGAGATAAAATTTTTAAAAGTTTCTCTCTCCACGAATTAAATTTATCTGATGATTTTCCACTCATAACTTTAAGAGCTTGTTTTCTCTGAATTTCCGTTTCTGCTGAAATTAAATCAGAAATGCTTTCAGCTTTTAATAAATTTATTCTTCCGTTTTGAAATGCACGTTTAGTGAACTCTCCTGGCTCTGCTAAACGACAATTTTTTACTTTTGATATTGCTAAATGCATTGCATTTATTACTGCCCTGCTACCGTGGACATGGAATTCTGCTAAATCCTCACCTGTGTAGCTATTTGGGGCGGGAAACCATATAATTACTCCCTCGTCAATCAGATCTTTTCCCCCATTTTTATTGAACTTTTTAAGGGTAGCCATTCTTGGGCGTGGTAATTTTGATCCTGTCAATTTTTTTATTACTTTTGCTGTGTTTTTTCCTGAAACTCTAATTACAGCTATCCCTGATATACCGGGACCAGATGATAAAGCATATATAGTCATTATTAATTAAACCAAGAATATTTATCTCCATATTTATTTAATAATTTTCTATAGGGCAAATATCTATCTAGTGAATGTTTTTGAATCGCGCTTCTAATTTGCAAATTGCTAGTAGTTTTTGAAATTAAATCTTTTCTTTTATAGAATTCTAGACACTTCTTATCCCATGGCAATCCACAAAATTCCATTAGTTTTTTGGATTCATTTTCAGGTTCAAGACATAATTTTTCTAAACTCAAATCATATATAAGATTAGGAAAAATCTTATTATTGTTTTTAACAAACTTATAATAAATATCAAAATATTTAAAAATATGATCCAAATCATGAGCCCACGGTACATTTGGTAAATTATTTTTTAAAATCGACATAATGGAAGCAAGCGGTTCTCTTTTACAATTGATAATCTTTGAGAGTGGAAATATATCTTTAATCAATCTTATATAAAAAAAATTATCTAAGGTTTTGTCTGTAAAAATATAATTCGTATTTTGTTTTATAATATTTTTTTCTCGGTATCGTTCAATTAGATCTTTTCTCATATCACTTAACTTGGAATATATAGCTTTTTGCTGAATGATTTTTTGTTTTACAAAGCTACTTATTATTCCAGTTTCTTCACCTATAGCTATATGTTGTGAACCTGAAGCAATTATCTTTTCTACCAGTGTAGAACCACATCTTGGTACTCCAATTATAAAAATAGGAGCAAAACTATCCTTCTCAATTTCTATATTTTTATTTTTTATATCTGAATTATTTAATTCTTTATTTTTGGGCAACATATTTAGCCAATATTCAACATCTTTCCTGTAATGTTCTTTTTCAGACAGTAAATAATAGCTATGTCCCTTTAATAAATAATTAAATTCTTTATCATAATTTTTTGATTTCAATTCATATTTAGATAGTAAAAAATTTCCGTAGGATAAATTTTGGTTTCTAGAATTATTTTTCATTTTAACTTCATTTATCTTTTTTTTTAAATTTTCGTCTAAACTTTTTTTATCTAAATCACTTAAAGCATAATGATGTGACAAATTTTCATGGTCATATTGTATTGCTAATTTATAATGCTTAATTGCTTGCTCTTTTTCTCCTAGCATTACATTTAATTTTCCAAGATTTTTATATGCATCTACTGCATTAGGCTTGATCTTGCTTAATTTTTCATAACAATTTATTGCTTTTTTAATTTCACCTAAGTCTTCTAAAACTAATGCAAGATTGTGATAAGCACTAAAATTACTCGGTTCTAATGATATGGCTTTTTTACAAGCATCTGCGGCCTCTTTTAACTTACCCAATTCTTTTAATGCAGCTCCAAGGTTGCTATACGCAAAAGAATTATTAGATTGGATTGATATAGCTTTTTTACAAGCATCCGCAGCCTCATCAGGTTTACCTAATTCTTTTAGTACAGCTCCAAGATTTGCGTAAGCAACATCATAATTAGGCTCAATATGTATTATTTTTTCAAATAGATTTTTTGCTAAACTATAGTTTTTAGTCTGAGCCGACAATGACGCCAAATAAAAAATTGAATTAAAATGGTTGGGATCTTTCTTTAATACTTTATTATAAAATTTTTCTGCAGATTTAAAATCATTTTTTTTATGGCTTTCCAGCGCTAAGGAAAAGTTTTCTTCAATATTTAATTTTTTTTTTTCCATTTTAAAATTATGTTAATGCACTTTCTTTCTTACCCAAAAATTATACATACCGATAAAAGTTTTAGGTTCTAAATTCTCAAATTTATCCCAATTTTCTAATAAAATATTTTTTTTATCCTCTGGAAATTGCTTTGAATATTTATTTTTAATTTTTTCATTAGCAAAACCTAAAAATTCTAAATCAAAATCTTTTATTATTTTAGAAATTTGAGGTAAATTAAACCTATGCTCTTGGACGTGGAATATTAAATCTCTAGCTGATGAAATTGTATAAAAGTCTGTTCTATTAATAATTTCTTTCAATATTTTATCTTCTTTTTTGTTTATGATTGATCTTCTACAATCTCTAATACCTTCTGGACTACTGTTAAATTTATTTTTTTTAATAAATTCTCTTGCATGAACAATATGTTTTCTTGCTTTTTCACTATATAAACCAAGTTTTATAACACCATGAGGTTCTAATAAATTTAATAAAATTTTTAAACCTTTTATAGGATCTTTCATATGATGAAGGACTCCGGCGCATTCTATTACATCAAACTTCTTTGTTAATTTATGAAGGCTTAATATATCAGCATGTAGATACTCTATATTTTTAAAACACAGCTCATCCGTTTTCCTTTTAGCATAAGCTAAGCTTGATAAACTTAGGTCAATTGCAAGAATTTCAGAGTTTAGATAGTCTTTTGCAATACAAACGTGTCGTCCAGTACCACAACCTGCCACAAGAACTTTTGGTCTCTCAAATTTATTTTTTATTGCAATTTTATTTGGTTTAATTTGATAGTCTAGTTTTGTTAAAAAGGGTAATTCTACTTGGCTGTAGGTATATCTCCATCTCGGAAACGGATTTTGTTCATATTGTTCCTTAACTTTTAAAGAAACTTTATCAGAAATTTCATTTAATGATTTAATTGAATTTATTAAATTTTTTTCTTTTGCTGGTTCATTTATTTGCATACTAATTAAGTCATTAAATAAAATATTTTTTGATTTATAGTTAGCTAATTTTTTTAAAATATTTTTTAAAGAGTGAAGAGGTAAATAAGATCCTAAAATAGCTATTTCCATTTCATTAATCTTTTCTTTTTTTTCTACTGTTTGAATTAGTTTATTCACTACATCAATTTCTTTTTTAGTTTGAAAGAAAACATACTCATTAAAAAAACACTGCTGTGATAAAGATATTACAAATTTTAAATTATTAAATATGGTATTTTCTTTAGAGCTATCTATATTTAATAATATTTCACATCTAATCTTGGTTAATGTTTCTTCTAAAAATAAATCTTCAACAATAGATTTTTGCAGAATTAAAAGAAAAAGTTCTTCACTTAGCAAATCTTGAATGATTGAATTTTTCAATAAAGGTATACTTAGGTTTATTTTATCAAAATATTGATTATATTTTTTTTCTGAAAATAAAACAAATTTTGCAAAATTAAAAATATCAGTATGATTAATATCATTACGTCTAAAAAGTATTAGAAGTAATGATTTTAAATAAGAATGATCTTTGTTTTTAAGATTCATTTGACGTAAATCTGTAGACCTTAAAAAAACTGCTAGATTGTTTTTAGCATTCGTATCATTTGGATTAATTTCTGTTGCATTCTGAAATGAAATCAGCGCGGCGCGGTGGTCACCCAACTGTAATGATATAGCTCCTAAGTTATTATGTGCTGAAAAATTATTAGGCTGAATTGCAACTGCTTTTTCATATAAATTTTTTGCTTCACTATAGTTTTTAGTTTGAGCTGACAATGACGCCAAATAAAAAATTGAATTGAAATGAGAAGAATTTATTTTTAATATTTTTTTATATAATTTTTCAGCTTCTACAAAATTATTTTCTTTATGATTTTTAATAGCTAAACTGAAAATTTTATCTACATTAACATCATCTGTGGTCATTATTAATTAAACCAAGGGTATTTTTTTCCGTATCTACCCAACATTTTTTTATAGGGTAAATATTTATCTAAAGAATGTTTATATACAGCTTGTCTGATTTGAAGATTGCTTGTTGTTTTAGAAAACATATCTTTTCTCTTATAAAATTCTAAGCATTTTTTATTCCATGGCAATTCACAAAATTGCATTAATTTTTTAGATTCTTCTTCAGGGTTTTTAATTAATTTTTCATATTGTAATTCATATATGAAATTAGGATTTTCCAAATTAAAAGTCTCTATAGCTTTTAAATAGTTATCAATATATTTAAATATATTATCTAGATCATGCGCCCATGCTAATTCTGTTAGATTATTCTGAAAAATTGACATTATCGAGGATGAAATATCTCTTTTACAGTTTATTATTTTAGCATGAGGAAAAATTTCTTTTATTAATTTCAAATAGAAAAAATTATTTAAAGACTTATCAGTAAAAATATTATCATATTTTTCTAGAAGCAATCCTCTCTTTGAATAAATCTCTGATATTTCATCTCTAATTTTTTCTGCACTACCTAAATTTAGAGACTGTTTTTTTAATATCTTAGCAGTTACAAACTCTTCTAGAACAGAAGTTTCTTCTCCCATAGCTAAATTTTGTTCACCAGATCCAATTATCTTTTCAACTAAAGTTGAACCACATCTTGGGACGCCAACTATAAAAATTGGTTTTATTTTTTTTTTGTCTTTTTCAATTAATTTTTCTAATTTAATATCCTCTGCTATTTGAAGTGTATCTCTAAAGGTATATTTAAGCAGCAACTCGAATCTATTTTTTTGCATCTCAAAAAAACTTGCATGTCCTTTTTTTAAAAAAGTTAACTCTTTTTCATAATTTTTAACTTTCTGTTCATACTTTGATAATAAAAAATTTCCATACGTAATGTTAATTTTTGGAGTATTTTTTTTTTCAATAATTTTTTCTACTTTGTTTTTTAGATCATCATTTAAAATATCCTTTTTTAAATTACTTAAATAAAAATAATTTACTAAATTTTCTGGCTCATACTTTATTGCATTTTCATATGATTGGATTGCTCCTTCAAAATTTCCTAGATCTTTTAACACCAAGGCTAAATTATTATGAGCATTTACGTAGTTTTTTTTAATCGCAATTGCTTTTTCATAAGAACTTATGGCATTTTTAAAGTCATTTATAATTCTAAAAACTAGACCTAGGTTATTATGTGCGCTTACTAAATTATAATTTATTTTAATGGCTTGTTGGTAATTGCTTATTGCCTTTTCATACTGTTTCAAATCTGCATAAAGATTGCCCAATACAAAAAAAGGAAGGGCAAAATCTGGCTGTAACTCGGTTGTTTTTTCAAGGTAAGCTTTAGCTTCTTTTAATTGCCTTGAATCATAACTAATTGCACCAAGATTATAATATGCATTTGCATTATTAGGATTAATTTTTATTGCTTTTTTGTAATAACTTACAGCATTTTTCATCTCCCCTAATTCTTTACAGACGGTTCCAAGATTATTTAATGCACTCAAATTTTCAGGCTGCGTTTCAATTACCTCAACTAAAAGCTTTTTAGTTTTTATAAAATCTTTATTTTTTGCTGATATATTTGCTAAAAGAAGTTTTGATTGGATAAAGTTAGGATCAATACTAAGTATTTTATAACATAAGGTTTCGGCTGCCTCAAAACTTCCTTTTTTATAATTATCATAGGCAGTATTATAAGTATCCTTTAATGTTGTAGTATTTTTTTCCATTATAATATTATTTAATATATTTAATTTTTTCTATTTTTGATATCTTTATATAAGAAATGATAAGCAAAATATCAATTAAAACTAGAGTAGGTTGGATATCAGTTTTTGAAAAAAAAGGTAAAATATTTAAAATAATATTTGGTAGAACAAAAAACCAAAATAAAAGTAAAATTCTAGATAATTTTAAAAAAAACTTATTTAAATTTTTTAACAAAAAAACATCTTATATTAGAGCGCCACATATAATGAGTGGAGATACAATTCAAAAAAAAGTTTGGAATGAATTAAAAAAAATTAAATTAGGAAATACAAAAAGTTATGGGCAAATAGCAAAAAAATATAAATTATCACCTAGACATGTTGGCAAAATATGTGGCAAGAATAAGCTTTTGTTATTAGTTCCATGTCACAGAGTTATAAGATCTAACGGAGCTTTAGGTGGCTTTACGTCTATCGGTGGAATAAAATTAAAAAGAAAATTATTAGAGTTTGAAAAAAAATAATATTTATTTTGCTGGTTTATTCATCGAAACAAAAAAATCAACATTATTTTTTGTATTTCTGAGTTTAGAAAGAAGGAATTCAATTGCATCCATTGTACCCATTGAACTTAAAATTTTTCTTAAAACATTCATTTTAAGCAAATCATCGTTTTTAAAAAGCAATTCTTCTCTCCTTGTCCCAGATCTTGTTATATCAATCGCTGGGAAAATTCTTTTATCGGAGATTTTACGGTCAAGAATTAATTCGCTATTACCAGTTCCTTTAAATTCTTCAAAAATTACTTCGTCCATTCTGGATCCAGTATCTATTAGTGCGGTCGAAATTATTGTTAAAGATCCTCCTTGCTCAATATTTCTTGCTGCACCAAAAAATCTTTTTGGTCTTTGTAGAGCGTTTGCATCAACCCCTCCTGTTAAAACTTTACCTGAACTAGGTATAACTGCATTATAAGCTCTCCCAAGTCTAGTTATTGAATCTAAAAGTATAATTACATCTTTTTTATGCTCTGTTAATCTTTTGGCTTTTTCTATAACCATTTCAGCTACTGCTACGTGTCTGGAAGCTGGCTCGTCAAATGTCGAACTAATCACTTCGCCTTTAACAGACCTTTGCATGTCCGTTACTTCTTCTGGCCGTTCATCTATAAGTAATACCATTAAATAACATTCTGGATGATTTTGTGCCAGTGAATGTGCAATGTTTTGTAATATAATTGTTTTACCTGCTTTTGGTGGTGAAATAATTAAAGATCGTTGACCTTTTCCAATAGGACTTACCAAATCAATTAGTCTGGCTGTTTGATCTGGTTTTTTTTCCACTTTCGTTACTTCAACTTCCATTTTGAGTTGCTTGTCTGGATAAAGTGGAGTTAAATTGTCAAAAGCAATTTTATTTTTAGCTTTTTCTGGATTATCAAAATTTATTTTATCTACTTTCAAAAGAGCAAAATATCGCTCTTGAGCCTTTGGAGCTCTAATTTCACCTTCAACTGAATCTCCTGTTCTCAATCCAAATTTTCTTATTTGACTTGGACTAACATAAATATCGTCTGGCCCCGGTAAGTAATTAGATTCTATAGCCCTTAAAAAACCGAAACCATCCTGCAATACTTCGAGGACTCCCCCTCCAGTTATTTGTTCATTATTTTGTGCTAGTTTTTTTAATATCGCAAATAATATTTCATTCTTTCTTAATGTGCTTGGATTTTCTATTTCCAACTTTTCAGCTTGTATAATAAGCTCAGCGGGTGATTTCTTTTTTAATTCTACTAAATTCATATGTGGGGTAATTGTTATTGAGAAATGTAATATTAATATAATCGCTTTTTACAAAATTACAAGGCTCATAATGGCTTAAAGACCACGACTAATATTATGCCTATTAGTAAAACAGTAGGTATTTCGTTGATAATTCTATAAAATTTAGGGGTATTAGAGTTATTGTTTTCAGCAAATTTTCTTAAACATTGAAACAAAAAGAAATGATAAATGGTCAAAATAATAACAAAAACCAACTTTAGCTGAAGCCAGAGAGATCCAAAATTATCCATACCAACCGTATGAATTAACAACATTCCAAATACCCAAGATAGTATCATGGCAGGGTTCATAATATAAATAAAAAGTCTTCTTTCCATGATCTTGAAAGTAGACATCAAATCTTCAGATTTATTATCTCGAACAGCCTCACTATGATAAACAAATATTCTGGGTAAATACAAAAGCCCAGCCATCCAGGAAATTACTGCGATCAGGTGAATTGATTTAAATAACAAATATGTATTCATTTAATATTTTCCTAACTTTTTAGCATCTTGGTAAAAGATTTTTGACAATTCTTCATTTGCTTTTATACGTAATGCTACATCTTTTTTACTCATTAATTCAACTGGTCTTTTTGTGTGTTCATGATATTTAAATTTATCTATTCCTCTTGCTTGCTGTACATAGACTTTTCCAATTACTTGATCAACATTCGTTCCTATATAGCTTTGAATTACAAAACCAATTCTTCTTTGATTGCTTTTGTTGAGACCAGATCCATGAACGATCATTGGATGATGAAGGGATAATTGACCAGCCTTCAGTATGTTGGGTGTAGTTTTTTCAATCGGAACATTTTGTACAGTTTGGCCCCGTGTTAACAAATTATTTTCATCGTATGTATCTTTGTGATCTTTAATTTTTTCTTTATGAGATCCTGACCACATCCTCATACAACCATTTTCTTCGTTAGCATCCGTTATTGCAAGCCAAGCTGTTACCCAATTATGAGGCTCGAAACCAATATATTTTGCATCTTGATGCCAACTTACAAAACCTTTTTTATTTGGATCTTTAATAAATAGTGTTGTTCCACCAACTAAAATATTTTTTCCAATAATACTTTCTACAGTGTCTAAGATTTTAGAATTATGACAAACTCTATCAAAAATGGGTGATATGTAATGAACATTATTTCTCCCTAAGCCCACTAGTTCACTTGGCCATTTTTTTTCAATATGTTCAATTTCTTTTTTAATTTCTTTTGCTTCTTCTAAAGACAAAATATCTATAGGGGAAACAAATCCATCATCTTTATAATCATTAAGCTGCTTTGTGGTTAACGCCATTATTTTTTATATATTTTTTGGCCAAAGTTGGGGAAACATACTTCCTCCTAGAATATCACCATTTTTATAGCCAGCATCTTGCATAGCTTTACGATAATTAAAACTTGTCCAATCCCCTACATAATCAATCCTGGTATCTTCTTTTGCTACTCTTAAAGTATAACGACTTAGAGTTTTTTTTGGCACAGATGGACTTAATGTTCCGTGAAGAGTTCGTATGTCAAACATCACACAATCTCCTAATTCACAATCCCATTTTAAAAATTCATATTTATTTTTATTTCCTAAAATATCTGGAGGACTTTCATATTTTTTTCCATTAATGATAGATTTTTTTCCTTCTACTTTATGGCCATCAGTAAAACGAACTCTTAAAAAAATTTTATTCCATAAATGCGAACCCTTTACCCATGCCACACCTTCGTCTTTGCCTGTGGGCTCTAATGGTAACCAAAGAATACATATAGTGCCATCCACATCAAAGTAGGAAATGTCGTGATGAAATGGGGTTGATGATTTTGCTCCTGCTTCTCTTAAGAACCAATTATCCATTAATAAATTTACTTTTTTAGCTGACATTAGCTCTGAAGCTATTTGAGAAACAGGAGAATTGAAGACAAAATCTTTAAATTCAGGAATCCTATCCCATGTCCAATAATCTTCTAAATAAGCTGGGATATTTTTTTGCAGCGTATGTGATTTAAATCTTGAACTAGGATTTTTTATATCTTTTTTAATACCAATTTTAAGTTTTTTAATCCAACTAACATCAAACTTTTTTCTAAGAACGATTGCTCCATCAGATTTATAATTTTCTATTTCTTTAACGCTAAGCATGGACATTTTTTATACTTATCGGCACATATTACAGATGAAACAAAATTTCCTCTTGTTTCTTTTTTCAAAATTAACTCTGCAAGCCCTTCGATAAAATTCTCCTCTATCCCTAATGCTGGTACTCTTTTGTAAAAACTGCAACCATTTTTTTCTGCTAATTTTTTGTACTCAATATCTAATTCTACTAGGGTTTCTGAGTGTTCCGAAACAAAAGCTACCGGAACTATGACAATCCCTTTTTTTTCTTTAGAATATTTTATAATTATTTCATCTGTAGATGGCCCAATCCATTTAAGAGGTCCCACACGACTTTGATAGCTTATTATATGATCTGGGTTTTCGTTCGTTAATTTTGACATTATCGCTTCAACAGTTTGTTCTACCTGCCACTGATAAGGATCACCTTTTTTAATTTTTATTTCTGGCAAACCGTGTGCGGAAAAAAGTAATTTAAAATTTTTATTATTTAAAGTTTTTAGTGTTTTTTTAATAAGGTTGGCATGAGACACTATAAAATTATTTTCTGTTGGGTAACAACAAATAGTTTTGGTTTTAACTTTATAATTTTCTTTATTGCATAAATCATTCCACTCTTTAATAGAAGAGCCAGAAGTTGATGCTGAGTATTGAGGATAAAGAGGCAAAAGTATTACCTCATCAGGATTATATTCTTTAACTTTTTTTATCACATCTTCCGCTCTTGGATGCCAACATCTCATCACAACAAAACACTTATAATTACCTTTTTCTGATAAATTATTCTCTAAACTATTTGCTTGATCCTGGGTTAATTCAAGTATGGGAGATTTGTTGCCAATTTCTTTATAAATGTTTTTTGCAATAGGAGCTCTTCTTTTAGATATAAGTTTTGCTAGAGGATATCTAAAAATTGAAGGAATGCTAATTATTGCGGGGTCGTTAAATAAATTAAAAAGAAATGGCTCAACACTTTCTAATTTATCGGGTCCTCCCAAATTAAAAAGAATAACCGCTTTTTTCATTTTACTTTTTATTTCTAACTATTTGAATTACGTATTCAATTGTTTCTGGTTTTATTTCTGGCAAAACTCCATGGCCTAAATTAAATATATAAGGATAATCTTTAAATATACTCAAATATTTTTCGGTACTTATTTTTATACTTTCTTTATCTCCTAATAATATTTTGGGATCCAAACCTCCTTGTATCGGAATTCCATTTAATTTATCTTTTATCCACTTTGGATCAACATCATAATCTATGCTTATACAATTTGGTTTAACTGAAGAACAAAAATCAATATAATTTTTTCCAATTCCTTTGGGAAAACATATTACTGGTATATTTTTAGATTTAATATGTTCTACAATTTTTGATATTGGTTCATAACAAAAATTTGGTAATTCTTTTTGAGGTAATAGGCCTGCCCAAGAATCAAAAATTTGTATTATATTTGCTCCAGCTTCTATTTGTTTATCAGCATGCAGGCATGTCATTTCTATTATTTTTTTTAGAAGTTTATTTATTAAAATTTTATCTTTATTAAATATTTCAAAATTAAAATTATTTTTTGGGGATTTTTTATTGAGCATATATAGTAGTAATGTCCACGGAGCTCCAACAAATCCTATGAGTTCTTTGTCTTCTAAATTACTTTTAACTTTTTTTATACCATCATAAACTAAGGATAATTTTTTAGAAAAGTCAGTTGAGTTAGTATTAATTATTTTATCTAAATTAATTTCTTCTAATATTGGTCCTATTCCTTTTTTAAATTCTACTTTTTGTCCTAATCCATAAGGTATCATCAAAATATCTGAAAAAATTATTGCAGCATCAATATCAAATCTTTTTAGTGGTTGAAGAGTAATTTCATTAACTAAATTTGGAGATAAACAAAGTTTTATAAAGTCTGGGTTATTTTTTCTGATATCTCTAAACTCAGGTAAATACCTACCAGCTTGTCGCATAAACCAAATTGGTATATGTGAAGTTTTTTTACCTTTTATGCAGTCTCGCAATGTATGTTTCATTAATATTATATATAAATAAGTTATTAGTATTATTAGAGCATGTTAATAATGGTATTAAATAGTTGTATACAGTTTTTCCATAAGATCTGTTAATAATATATATTATAAACTACTGATATAATTGCATATGTTACATTTTGTTAATTTCTATAATAATTTGTTTATATTCTACGAACATATATAACTTGCTTAATTTGCTGTTAATTTTTCTGAATAACATTAATTTTTTTTTAAAAAAATATGAATATCTCTTTAATTAATAATTTATTAACAGGATTATGAACAAGGTATACCAAGTTTATCAAGTATCTGATTCAACTGGGGAGACGCTAGATAGAATTTTTTTGGCTATCAAAGCCCAATTTGATGATTTTAATTGTAAAACTATTCACCACTCATTTACTAGAACTAAAAATCAAATAGATAATATTATTTCAAAATCAAAAAATGAAGAAAATATAATTATTTTATATACTATAGTAGATAATAGTCTTGCGGAGTATTTAACAACCGAAACAAAAAAAAATAATATTCCTTGTTTTGCTGTGTTGGGAAATTTAATTTCTAATTTTTCAAAGCTATTAAAACAAGAAGCAACCAGAAAACCTAGTGGGCAACATATTTTAGATAAAGATTATTACGATAGGATTGAAGCAGTTCAATTTACAATATCTCACGATGATGGAAAAATTATAACAGATTTAGAAAATTCGGATGTAATATTAGTTGGTATTAGTAGAACCAGCAAAACACCTACTTCTATATATTTAGCAAACAGAGGTTACAAAGTTGCCAACATACCTATTATTTTAAATAAAAATTTACCAAATGAATTATTTGAAAGTTCAAAAAAAACTTGTGTTGTAGGTTTAACATGTGAACAAACACGTTTGTCTGATGTTAGAAGAAATAGAATTCAATCTTTACATGAAGATAGGCCATTAAATTATATTAATGAAAAAGAAATTTTAAATGAATTAGAAAAAGGAAAAAAAATTTTTAAAGAAAATAATTGGCCAATAATAGATGTAACGAGAAAATCTGTGGAAGAAACGGCTGCTTCTATTATAAAAATATTAGACATATTGAATTCTAAATGAATAATAAAATTATTCTTGCATCAAGAAGTGGGATCAGAAAAAAAATTTTAGATCAGAACGCTATAAACTGTGATGTAATACCTGCGGATATTGATGAAGATCAGGTTAAAGAATCTTTATTACAAGCTGAAGCTACGCCAGAAACAATTTCAAAAAATCTTGCAGAACTTAAGGCAAATAAGGTGAGTAGAAAAAAGAAAAATGAAATTGTATTAGGAGCAGATAGCGTTATAGATTTAAATGGAGAGTTAATTTCAAAACCCAAAACTAGAGAAGAGGCTTTAAATATTTTGCAAAAATTAAATGGTCAAAAACATCAATTAATAAGTTCAGTTTGTATATCTAAAAATGGATCTATGATATGGAATTTTACAGACTCTTCAGTGCTCACAATGAAACAACTTAATTTAGTAGAAATTAAATCATATCTTCAAAAGATAAGAGATAAAGAATTATATGCTTATGGCGTTTATCAAATTGAGGTTGGAGGAAAATATTTGTTTTCAAAAATAGAAGGTGATGAAAATACTATAATGGGACTGCCTGTTAAACAAATAAAAGAATATTTAAATATATTAAAATGAAAAAAATTAGCGAAGTTTATAAAATAGGAATTAGTAAAAAAAAGGGTCAACAAATAAATGAAATAAATAGTATAGACGTTATGTCCGGCAAAGGTATTATAGGTGATAGACATTATCAGGATACGAATGATAATAGAGGACAAATAACCTTAATCGAAAAAGAGAATATAGATTACTATAATAATAAGTTTAAAACTAAAATTCCTTACATTGATTTTAGACGAAATATTATAACCGAGGGGGTCGAACTTAATAATTTAATTAAAAAAAAAATTGAGATAGGAACAGTCAAAATTTTACCATATGAATTGTGTAAGCCTTGTCTGCATCTTGAACAGATGATCAGAGAAAGAGATATAATAAAAGAATTTCTTAGAAGAGGAGGTCTCAGATGCGAAGTTTTAGTTTCTGGAAAAATTAAAAGAGGCGATAAAATTAAAATATTGTAAAAAAATGAAAAAATATCTTGTTATAGGAAATCCAATAGAACATTCATTATCACCTAAATTGCATAATCATTGGTTTAAGAAAAGTAATATTGATGCGTCGTATGAGAAAAAAAAGCTTAATGAAGACAATATTAAAGAAGTGATATCAGAAATAAAAAATGGAAAAATAGATGGAATAAATGTAACTGTACCATTTAAAAATTCTGTAATTTATTTTCTTGATGAATTAACACCTGTTGCGAATATAACCAAATCTGTAAATACGATTTTTAAAAAAGGAAGTAAAATCATTGGAGATAATACTGATGTTGAAGGGTTTAGAAAAAGTTTAAAATACTTCAATTATGACGTAAGAAACAAAACAGTATTTATTTTAGGAGCAGGAGGAGTTGTTCCTTCAATAATCCTAGCTTTAAAAGAACTGAGTGTATCTAAAATTTTATTAAGCAATAGAACAGAAAAAAAAGCAACAGACCTTAAAAAAATTCATAGTGACTTAGAAATTTTACCCTGGGGCCAAAATACGGATTTTGACATGATAATAAATGCAACAAGTTTGGGTTTAAAATCAAGTGATGAAATCGAATTAGACTTCCCCAAAACCATAAGAAACAAATTTTTTTATGATGTAATTTACAATCCTGCTAAAACTAATTTCCTTTTAAAAGGAGAGAAATTAGGTAATAAAATTGCAAATGGAAAAATGATGTTTATTTATCAAGCTCAATTAGCTTTTAAAATTTGGCACAATGTTCTTCCTAAAATTGATAATAATTTATTAGATGAATGATTAGACTTGCTACTATTGGAGATATTGGTTCTGGGAAAACTTATGTAGCCAAGCAATTTGGTTATCCAGTTTTTAATGCTGATAACGAAGTATCAAAAATATATAAAAAAGATAGGAAGTGTTATAAAAATCTTAAAAAAGCTTTGCCAAATTATATAACTAATTTTCCAATTAAAAAAAATGAATTAAAAAAAGCAATTTTATCCAATCAAATTAATCTTAAAAAAATTGAGAAAATAATACATCCCGAGGTACAGAGAAGAATGAAGAAATTTGTTTGGAAAAATAAAAATAAAAAATTTATTATTTTGGATATACCTCTTTTGATGGAAAATAAAATAAATAAAAAAAAAGATATTTTAATTTTTGTTGATGCTAAAAAGAAAGATATAAATAAAAGATTAAAAAAAAGACGAAACAAGAATTATAAATTTTTAAGAAAATTTCAACTACCTATAGAATTTAAAAAAAAGAAAGCAGACTTTATAATAAAAAATAATTTTAGTAACAATTCTGTGAAAAAAAATGTTAAAATTATAATTAAAAAAATTTTATCAAATGCTTGAAGTTATACTTGATACAGAGACAACAGGATTATCGACTTTAGAAAAACATAGAATAGTAGAAATTGCCTGCGTAGAATTAAATAATCAGATCGCTACCGATAAAGTTTTTCATACATATATAAACCCACAAAGATCAATATCAAAAGATGCCTACAATATTCATGGATATTCTGATGATTTCTTGTCTAATAAAAAGACTTTTTCAGAAATATCAGAAGAATTTTTAAATTTTATAAAAGATAAAAAAATAGTAATACATAATGCTTCTTTTGATTTATCTTTTATTAATTATGAATTGAGACTTATTAATCAAAAACCCATCGATATAAAAAATGTAGTTGATACATTAGAGATAGCTAGAACAAAATATCCTGGGTCGCCAAATTCACTTGATGCTCTTTGTAAACGTTTTAGTATTGATAATTCAAAAAGAGAAAAACATAGCGCCTTGCTTGATTGTAACTTATTGAAAGAAGTCTATATCAACTTACTAGATCAAAAAGAAATGAAATTGAACTTGGAAAGTAGTGAGGTTATTAATACTAAATTTGATTTTAATGAGCGAAAAAACAAAAGAGTTTTAAGAAAAGTAATAAAGGTTCGTGACAATGAGCTTAAACTTCATGAAGAATATTTGCATTCACAGCTGCCAAAAAATAACTACTAAATTTTTTTTCTTTCTTTATACATTTTTTCAAAATCAATATTTTTTTCTATATTAATATCTTTTATACCCGCTTGTTTAAATAAATAAATAAAAGTTTCATATAAAATGGGATAAATTTCAGAAGGTATTTTAATTAAAATAATCTTTTCTAATTCTTTTCTATTTTCATCATTTTTTTCTATAGAAGCTAAAGTTGTTAAGTTAATTTCAGCCAACATTTTATGTTTAACGTTTTGATTGGGAGTAAGTTTTAAAATAGTGCTAACTTCGATTATATTATCTTTATAAGGTTTGCTTTTAATATCACAATTTAAATTATAATTTAAAATTTCTTTTTCAATCATAATAAAAGTTTGAGTGTTGGGTATTTCAAAGGAAATATCTTTAATAAATTTTGATAAAATTTTATAACTCATTTATTCATCTTTATGATGGTGTTGCTCATCAATACTTCCCTCAATAATATCTTCATTATTATTATTTTTTTTATTTTTCAATTTAAAAGATATAGAAGAAATAAAAAAATTTCTTGTTGTGGGTATTATTAGCAAAAATCCAATTAAATCTGTTAAAAATCCTGGAAGAATAAGTAACAGCGCTGCAAAGGCCAGAGCTGCTCCAGATATAATTTCATATATTGGGATCTCATTTCTTATTAGCTGATTAAAGCCTGACCGAATTGTATTTAGTCCTGCCAATTTTGCGAAATATACTCCAGTAACTGCTGTGAAAAAAATTAAAAAAATCGTACTAAAGGCCCCAATAACACCGCCAACTTTAATCATTAAATAGATTTCAATTAAAGGAATACAAATTATTAAAAGAAGAATAGCGTTCATTTGTCTACTTATTTGTGTTTGCATACTATATCATTTAAGTATTATAATCAAAAAATCAAATGAGCGGTCAATTCGGATTTATAGATATAATTTTGTTAGCCATGTTTGCTGGCTTTATAATTCTAAGATTAAGAAATATTTTAGGAAGAAAAACGGGCCATCAAGGCAAACCTACATCAAGGTATTTTCCTAAAGGGATGGAAGTGCTTAAAGATATAGAAAATAATGAAGCTATAAGAACAGGAAATATTGAAGAAGAGGTAAAAAAAAATTTTTTAAAAGGTGCTAATATAGCCTATGAAACAATAGTTACTTCCTTTGCTAAAGGAGATAAAAAATTATTAAAAGGTTTGTTGGGCAAAGGTTTATTTGAGGATTTTGCATCAGTTATAGATGAAAGGAAGCAAAAAAATCTTAACTACGAAACTACTTTTATAGGAATAAAATCTTCAAAGATATTAGAATTTAAGAAAATTGAAAATATTTATAAAGTTAGTGTAAATTTTGTTAGTGAAATAATAACATGCGTGAAAGACAAGAATAATCAAGTAATCGAAGGCGATCCTGATACAATAAAAACTGTTAATGATGTATGGAAATTTTCTAAAAACATGTGGAGCCAAGACCCCACATGGTATTTAGTTGAGACTTCGCAAGATTAGTGAAAAAAAAGAATTCTATTTCTCCTCAAGATCAAAAAGACTGGACAGATTTCACAGGTAAGATGGGTAATATTAAACCCAAAGAATCTGATTTGTTAAACGAAAATATTGAAATAAATAAAGTTCAAAAATTAGATTTGCATGGATTTTCCTTAATTGAAGCAAATAAAATGGTAGAAGATTTTATAGTTAAATCATTTAACAATGGTTACAAAAAACTTTTAATTGTAACTGGCAAGGGGTCAAGATCAAAATCTCATAAAAATCCTTATCTTTCTGAAAAACTAAGTGTACTTAAATACTCCGTTCCAGAATATATAAAAAATGACGAAAACTTAACTAGTAAAATAATAAAAATATCAGAAGCAGATATAAAACATGGTGGAGAAGGCGCTATTAATATTTTTCTAAAAAATAATAATAAGTTTACAAAATAAATTTTGATAAATCGGTATCTTTTGCAAGCTCACCTAAATTTTTAGTAACATAATTTTTATCAATTATAATTTTTTCACCACCTCTGTCTGTAGCAGTAAAACTAATTTCGTCCAAAACTTTTTCAATAATAGTGTGAAGTCTTCTAGCGCCAATATTTTCTATGCTAGAATTAATTTCAGTAGCTAATTGTGCTATGGTTTCAATACCATCTTTTGTAAAATCAAGATC
>SHAO01000010.1 GCA_004213215.1 Candidatus Pelagibacterales bacterium
AGTTGCATACCACCTCCGTACTGTATCCAACCTAGCAACTCTTGTGCACTCCAACCCCAACATGGGCCTGTGCCGAAAAGAGAAGCAGCGGGTGATTTACTGTACCAATATGCTGGAACATAGTGAGCTCCATCTAGAACTCCTCTGTGAACAGCATCTTGCATTTGACTAGTTTTCACTACAGAATTTACAGGTAGTAAATCGATTTTCAAACTACCTCCAGCCATATCGTTAACTCTTTTAACGTATGCTTGAGCATTCTCTAGGAAAATTCCTCCACCCCAAGCAGCTTGTACTTTTAAAGTAGTAGCAGCTTTAGCGATTGAAGGCATAGCCAAAGTTGCAGCAGCAACAGCGCTAGTTGCAGCGGCGGCTTTAAAGAATTTACGTCTAGAAGGAGTTTTAATTCCTTTTAACGTTTTATCTTTTTTTGACATATTATATTTCCCCCTTAGTTAATTAACTTAAATAAATTAGACCACAGAAACTTCGAGGAGTCTTGTAATTTTTATAAAAATGCGTTTTGAAGCCATAAAAACGAAGAAAAACTTTACAACTTGAAAGAGAAATTTTTTAAAATACACTTTCTAGACACATGGCTATACCCATTCCTCCTCCAATGCACAAAGTAGCTAAACCTTTTTTTGATTTTCTTTTTTGCATTTCATGAACTAGGGTTACTAATATTCTAGTTCCTGAAGCTCCGATAGGATGTCCTAGAGCTATAGCTCCTCCATTAACATTTACTTTTTCTTTAGGAATTCCAAGATCTTTTATCACTGCTAAACTTTGAGCTGCAAATGCCTCGTTGGATTCGATTAAATCTAAATCACTTATTTTCCAACTAGCTTTTTCTAAAGCTTTTTTTGAAGCAGGAATTGGTCCAGAACCCATTAATGATGGATCAACACCACAGGTTGCCCAAGAAATAATTTGTGCTAATGGTTTTAAATTTCTTTTTTTTGCTTCTTTATCACTCATTAAAACTACTGCAGCTGCACCATCGTTAATTCCAGATGCATTTCCTGGCGTGACTGTGCCATTATCTTTAAATGATGGTTTTAGTTTTGTAAGTCGTTCCAACGTCATACCTAATCTTAGATGCTCATCATTCTCTAATTGATTTTTATCTTTAAATACTGCTGGAATAATTTCATTTTTAAATTTTTCCTCTTTTTGTGCTTTCTCAGCTTTAAGTTGTGAAGATAAAGCAAAATTATCTTGATCTTCTCTGCTAATTTGCCATTTAGCTGCCACGTTCTCAGCTGTAACTCCCATATGATAACCATAAAATGCATCCCAGAGACCATCTTTTATCATCGTATCGACAAGTTTTGATTCATCAAACTCTTTACTTTTGTTTTTTCTAAAATGAATTGCATGTGGAGCGTTTGTCATACTTTCTTGCCCGCCTGCTATTATTATTTTAGAATCATTAGATATTATTGCTTGATATCCAGCTGCAACTGATCTTAGTCCAGATCCACAAACTTGATTTATAAGATATGCAGTTTTTTCTACCGGTAAGCCAGCTTTAATAGCTGCTTGCCTTGCAGGATTTTGTCCTGTGGCACCTGTCAATACTTGACCCATTATTAACTCATCTACATCTTCAGAATTTAAATTTGATTTTTTCATAACCTCCTTAGCAACTAAAGCTCCAAGATCACTAGCTTGCATATCTTTTAATGAACCACTAAAAGTTCCAATTGCAGTTCTCACTGCTGAAGTTATTACAATGCTTTTATTATTTGAATTCATAAATTAATTCACTTTATTTTTACATTTTCCAGTATTAAAAAATTCTTCAATATTATTGATAGCAAGATTTCCCATTGCAATTCTAGTTTTTGTTGTCGCACTTCCTAGGTGGGGTAAAACAAAAACGTTTGGTAAAGTTAAATATTCTGGATAAATATCAGGCTCTCCATTATAAACATCCAAGCCTAATGAGTAAATTTTTCCACTTTTTAGTGCCTCAACCATTGCATCATCTTCGATCATATCTCCTCTAGCACTATTAACAATTACTGCGTCATTTGGAAAATATTTTATAGTTTTATTATTGATAATATGTTTTGTCTCTTTTGTGGCAGGACAATTGATTGAAAAAAAATCTGAAACTGACATTAAACTTTCTAATGATTTATGGTAGGTCGCATCTTTTTCTAAATTTTTATCTAACCTAGATCTGTTATAATAATGAATTTTCATTCCAAATACTCTAGCTCTATCAGCAACAGCTCTTCCGATTCTACCCATTCCTAAAATCCCTAGTCTTGATGAAGTTAATTGTTTGCCTACTAAAAAATCAGCTGACCATTTCCAATTTTTTTTACTAGCCCACATAATTCCTTCTTTGGCTCTTCTGGCAGCACCCAAAAGTATGAGAATTGTAATTTCTGCTGTAGCTTCTGTTAAAACATCGGGGGTATTTGTTACAATAATATTTCTTTTTTTTGCAGCATTAATATCAATATTTCCAAAACCCACTGCAAAATTCGAAATAATTTTAATTTTATTAGAAAGTTTTGAAATAACATTATGATCTAACTTTTCAGTAATAGAAGATAGTATTCCATCGCAGTCACTACTTTTGTGTATTAATTCCTCTGTTGTCATTAATTTATCTTCTTTATTTAATTTCACATCAAAAATTTTTAAAGCATAATCTTCGCTTGATTTCATAAGTTTTCTTGTAACCAATATTTTTTTCATAATTAGCTTAAAATTTCAGGTTTTGGTCCACCAGTGTACCAATCTATAACTTCGACTGTGTGTAAAATTGGAATTTTAGTACCATTTGCAATCTGTGTAATACATCCAATATTTCCAGTGGATATAAATTGTGGATTTATTTTTTCAATATTTTCAATTTTATTTTTTAATAATTTTTTTGCTATATCGCTTTGAAGCAAATTATATGTCCCCGCAGAACCGCAGCAAAGATGACCATCAGCAATTTCAAGCACTTCATTGCCTGTTTTTTTTATAAGATTTATTGGTTCTTTATGTATTTTTTGCCCATGCTGCATAGAGCAAGCAGAATGATATGCAATCCTATATTTCTTTTCATTTGATGACTTAGCAACAAAGTTAAGTTTTACTTTATTGTCTAAATATTCTGCTATATCTTTAGTTAGTTCTGATATCTTTTTTGCTTTTTTTTTAAAACTGTCATCCGATCTAAATATAAACCCATAATCTTTTAGGGTTGTGCCACATCCAGATGTATTAGAAATTATTGCATCCAAGCCATTTTTTAAATATTCATCATACCAAATTGAAATATTTTTTTTAAAATTTTCTTTTGCCAAATCACTTTTTCCCAGATGATGGTTTAGAGAACCGCAACACTCTATGCCTTTTGAAACAACAACCTCAATATTATGTCGATTTAATAATCTAATAGTTGCTTCATTAATTTGTGGAGAAATAACCTTTTGCACACATCCGGTTAATAAGGCAACCCGTGCTACAGGTTTTTTTTTGTTACGAGCTGCATATATCTGCATTTTTGGAAGTGTTTTTTTTGGAAATTTTTTTGGCATAAATTCAATCATTTCTCTAATTTTTTTAGGAAAAAAAAAGCTAAATGGTTTTATAAATTGTGTTAATACTGCGACAATTTTAAAATTAGTTGACTTAGATAATATGGTAGACAAAAAATTTCTGACTAACCTATCACCAAAAGTCCTTTTGTATGTTTTTTCTATATGGGTTCTTCCATGATCAATAAGATGCATATAATTTACACCAGAGGGACAGGTTGTCATGCAGCTATAACATGAGAGACATCTATCTATATGCTTCACAATTTTTTCATTAGCTGGCTTATTTTTCTCCAGCATATCTTTAATTAAATATATTCTACCTCTTGGTCCATCTAATTCATCTCCCAACAATTGATATGTAGGACAAGTCGCGTTACAAAATCCACAATGAACACATTTTCTAAATATTTTTTCACTTGATTTATTATCTTTATCTTTTAATTGTATTTTTGAAAAATTAGTTTCCATTTATATTCCTGTATACATTTTTCCCGGATTAAGTATTCTTTTAGGATCAAAGCTTTTTTTGATATTTTGAGATATATTAAATCTATCACTATTAATAGTAAACACATCCTCAACAAAAGGGAGGTACTCTGAATTTTTTATCATAGTAAGATAACCTCCAATCTTTACTACTTTTTTTCTTATTGACTCAAACATTTCTTCAGAAAGTTCAAAGGCCTCCATCCAAATTAACGCACCACCCCAATCTATTGAATACTTAAATTTTTCTGAGAGTTGATAAATTAGCTGTGTACACTTCGAGGGAGGAATAACTATTCTAAAAATACTATTATTTGAAGGAATAAAAAATTCTAAATTTTTAACTTTATTCCAAAAAATTTCTGACTGATATGTATCAAGAATAGAAATATTTATATTTGTGATTTTAAGTTCATTTATTAAATTTTTAATTCTTTCATTGATCGAATTTTTTGATCCTTCAATTCTAATAGCTGTTAGTGAACCTTTATGCTTAAGATCATTCAGTTTAAAAGTTTTCTCAATATCAATCTTGTAACCCGCTGCTTTAATCTCAGAAGGAAAAAAAGATGCTCCAGAAATATCATTTGAAGAACTAATAGCTTGACCTAATAAATAATTTGCTGACTCTATTTTTTGATTATGTAAAATCAATGTTGAACTTTCTGCTGAAGCTGGCAAAACTTTGAAAGTAATTTCTGTCAAAGCTACTAGAGTTCCATATGATCCACAAATTAACTTGCTTAAATCATAACCTGTTACATTTTTGACAACATTTCCTCCTGATTTAATAATTTCTCCCTTGCCATTAACACCCCTAAAACCTAAAACATGATCTCTTATACTTCCTGCTTTAAATCTGCGTGGTCCAGAAATGTTACAAGAAACTTGACCTGCTGCTGTTCCATAATCTTTTTTTCCATTAAATAAATATCCAAAATCTATAGGTTCAAAAGCTAGTTGTTGTTTATTTTTTTTTAATTCTTCTTCTATTTGTTCTATTGGAGTGCAAGCTTTAACCTTAATGTAAAGTTCTTCTGGCAAATACTCTATAATTCCTTTGATTTTTGAAAGATTCAAAGTTTTTGCACATTGAAGCGGTCTTCCTATTTTTCTTTTTGAACCGGCACCTATTAATTCAACAGGAATATTTGATTTATAAAATTTTTTTATAAATTGTGATACCGCCTGCTCATCTTGAGGATATTCAATAAAATCAGAATCTTGGTATGTCGGAAAATTTTGTTTTTCCTCTATGGACATGCACTCTCCCTTCTTCTGCGCATTTTCTTAAAATTGGGTATACTTTTCCAGGATTTAATAAAGAGCTTGAGTCTAATGCTCTTTTAATTTTTATTTGCTGCTGGATATCATTGTTATTAAACATTTCACACATTAATTCCCTTTTCTCAACACCCACTCCGTGTTCTCCTGTCAAAACTCCACCTATCTTTACACAATACTTTAATATTTCTGCTCCAAATTTTTCAGTTTTTTCTAAAGAATTTTTTTCATTTGCATCATACATAATTAATGGATGAAGGTTGCCATCGCCTGCATGGAACGCATTCGCAACAGGTAAATTATATTTTTTAGACAATCTTCCTATTTCTTTTAATACTTCAGCTAATTTTCCTCTTGGAATGGTTCCATCCATACAATAGTAGTCTGGCGCCATGTCACCACATGCAGGAAATGCAGCCTTTCTTCCCGCCCAAAATTTTAATCTTTGTTTTTCATTTTTGCTAATTTTAATACTTGATGATTTATTTTTTTTAGCAATTTTATCTACTCTATCGATTAATTCCTCTACCTCTTTTTCTGTTCCATCTAATTCCACTATTAGCATAGCCTCTGCATCTCTTGGGTAACCAGCTTTTACAAAATTATCTGTTGCATGAATTAATGCTTTATCCATCATTTCCATTCCAGAAGGAATTATTCCGTTTGCAATAATATCAGATACGCATCTACCACCATCTTCTATGGTGGAAAATCCAATTAGTGCAGCTTTAACTGTTTGAGGTTTTTTTAAAATTTTTACTGTTACTTCTGTTATTACACACAACAAACCTTCGGATCCTGTAATTAAACCGAGTAAATCATACCCCTCTGAATCAAAAGTTTTTCCTCCTAGCCTGCTTATAGTTCCATCCATAAAAACAACCTCAACACCTAATAAGTTATTTGTTGTTGTTCCATATTTTAAGGAATGAACTCCACCAGAGTTCTCCGCAACATTTCCTCCGATTGAACATGCTATTTGACTTGATGGATCTGGAGCATAGTAAAAATCTTTATCTTGAACTGCATTCGTTATAGACAAATTCGTAACTCCTGGTTGAGCAACAACACATCTATTTTTAAAGTCTATATCAATAATTTTATTAAATTTACCTAAACATAAAAGCAAACTATCTGCCAAGGGAAGAGCTCCTCCTGACAAACCAGTGCCAGCACCTCTTGGCACAACTTTAATTCTTTTTTGGTTGCAATACGCAAGCACCTTACTTACTTCCTTTGTGTTTTCTGGAAAAACTACAACTAAAGGTTTTTGTTTATACGCTGATAGACCGTCTGTTTCAAAAGGTCGTGTTTGATCTTCATGGTCTAAAATATTTTCACGCTTTAATATTTTTTCAAGATCAATAACTATATCTTTTTTTTTTGATATAAGTTTTCGATCAATTTTTGGCATGGCTAACTTTGTCATAAAAATATATTACAACTTAATGGCTTAGTGGTCAAAAAATGGATTATTTAAGTATTTTATCTATTTTTTCAATTGCTGTACTTATATTCTCTCTTGATGTAGCAAAGTTAAATCTTACGTTATGTGTTGCATATTTTCCAAAAGCAGTACCAGGTATCATGGCTACTCCTGCTTCATTTAAGCATTTTTCAGTAAATTCTGCTCCATTCATTCCAGTTTTTTTTATATTAGGAAATACAAAAAAACTCCCACCAGGTAGACTACACTCAACACCTTTTAAATTTCTTAATCCATCAACAATAAGTTTTCTTCTGATGTCAAATTCTTTCATCATATCTTTTAGATGGTTTTCTGGTCCATCCAAAGCTGCAATCGCCCCATACTGAGCTGGTGTATTTACGCACGAATGGCTATTTACACAAAATTTAAATACATGCTCAATTAGTTTTTCAGGCCAGACGCTCCACCCTAGTCTCCAACCTGTCATAGCATAGGTTTTGCTCCAACCATTTAATATTATAAGTCTATCGTAAAGCTCAGGATAGTTTAATAGAGTAGGAATTTCTCTGTTATCAAAAATCAATCTATCGTAAACTTCATCACTTAAAATTGCTAAATTAGTGAATTTTTTTAAACCTTCTACAAGTTTATCAATTACTTTTTTTTCAGTAAAACTACCTGTGGGATTGTGAGGATTGTTTAATATTAATAATCGAGTTTTTTCATTAATTAATGATAAAATTTTATCAGGATTAATCAAAAAATCTTTATTTTCTGTTAAATCATAAGATACCGCTTTAGCTCCAGTGAAATTAATCATTGATTCATAGATAGGAAAGCCTGGATCAGGGTATATGATTTCAGAACCATGTTCTCCAAAAAAAGAAATGGCATAGTACATTGTCGGTTTTCCTCCCGGCATAATTATTATTCTCTCTGGACTTATATTAACTTTGTATAGACTCTTAATTTTTCTACTTACAGATTCTCTACATTCAATTAATCCATTTGGTAAGGTATAACCATGATGACCATCTTTTAATGCCTTAATTGCAGCATCCACAACGTGCTGTGGGGATTTAAAATCAGATTGTCCTAAACTTAAATCGATTATTTTTTTTCCTTGTTTTATTAATTTTTGTGTTTTTGCAAATATAGTATAGACAGCCTCAGAGCCAAGTCTATTTACACTATTTGTAATTTTCATTTTTAATTTTATTTTTTTCTAAGTACAACTTTAGATCTGTTGAGCTCTTTAATAGATTTACAGCCCATTAGTATCATATCACGATTTATTTCAGCCTTCATTTTTAGTAATAAATTTTCAACACCTTTCTGACCAGCAGCTCCCAGAGCAAATAAGTATCCTTTTCCAAAACTACAAGCTTTTGCTCCAAGCGCTAATGCTTTTAAAACATGAGTTCCCCTTTTTACTCCACCGTCAAGAATTACTTCTATTTTATCACCAACCGCATCAACAATTTCAGCCAATTGATCAAAAGGAGTTCTTGAACCATCCAATTGTCTTCCTCCATGGTTTGAAATTATTATTGCAGTACATCCAATATCAATCGCTTTCTTTGCGTCTTCTACTGACATAACACCCTTAAGAGCAAATGGACCTCCCCATTTTTTTACACAATATTCTGCATCAGCCCAACTCATTTTAGTTTCGAATTGTTCATTCATATAATTCATAACTGATTTATCTATACTGCTACCTTTATTGGTCATATGAATAATATTTGCTAATTCAAATTTTTTTCTAAACAAATAATTTAAACTCCATTCTGGATGCAAAACAAAACTTAATAAGCTTTCTAATGTTAATCTAGGTGGAGGTGAAAAACCTGTTCTATGGTCTCTTTCCCTATTTCCGGCTACTACAGCATCTACGGTTAAGCACATGCTTTTAAATCCAGATTTCTTACATCTTTCTATTAAATTATTGGTTAAACCTTTATCTTTATGAATATAAAGCTGAAATAACTTTGGACCATTTGTTAAAGCTCCAATTTCTTCAATGCTTGTATTTGACATAGTTGATATACCAAACATTGTGTTCATTTTCTCAGCCGCTTTAGCTGTAGCCCTCTCACCTTCATGATGATAAAGTCTATGCATAGCAGTTGCAGAAAGAAAAAGTGGAAAATCAATTTTTTGACCTAAAACGGTAGTTGACAAATCAACATTACTGACACCTGTTAGTACATTAGGAATTAAATCATAGTTATTAAAAGAGTCGGTGTTTCTCCTTAAAGTTATTTCATCATCAGATCCACCATCTATGTAATGAAAAATTGGAGAGGGTAATTTTTTCTTTGCTAGCTTTCTAAAGTCCTCAACATTATGACAATCTTTTAGATTCATTTTAATATTTGCTGTAATTCAATTTTAGATAATTTAAAATTGTTTAAGAAAATTAAACATATAACTATTTGCTCCAGGATTTTTTTTTCCTAAACTAGCATTAGATATATGGTTATATGACATTCCTAAATGCGTGCTGTCATTTACATCAAAAGACATTTGAATTTCAGTTTTAAACTCCAAAGGATATCCTAAGTCCTTACCATTTCCTTCTCCGTAATACCCTGGTGCAAAACTAGGAGTAATTGCTAAAGCTCCTAACTTATATTCTGCTTGAATACCGGTATAAATATAAAAAGCATTATTTGCAGTTATGAAAGCTCCAGTAATTGGAGAAATTATACCTTTATCCATTTCCAAAAACAGTTCATCACTTTGATGTTGTATACCAATAAGACCTGCTTTTTGTTTGGTATCACTCCAATCAAACATACCGGTAAAAAAATTCAGTTGTGTTTTATAATTATCCTTGTTCTCATCAGCGCCATAAGCAAAATTAAAATAAAATAAACTTATAAGGACTAACAAAACAAGCGAAATACTCTTTCTCATAACGTAAACATATAACCTTCACTGTTAAAAATAAACAGATTTCACAATTTAAAAAACGTTAGGGAAATGTCAATTTATGCCTAATTAAGAGTCTTTGAGGGAGATGAAGATTATTTTAAGCACTCCTAACTAGGCATATAAATACTTATTAGATCACCACTTTGTCCAACTTTTGGAATAATATTGTTCAATTTGTGGCAGAATTTTTTTAATTAATTTGAAGGCTTAAAATATCCAGAACCTTTTTTTCCTGTGAAAATTTCTTCAATTAAAGGATGTTTGATAGGTTCGTCAGAATCATCGTTAACTAAATTTTGCTCTGAAACATAAGCTTCATAAGTGATTTCGTTATTTTCTGCAAGTAAATGATAATAAGGTTGATTTTTTTTGGGTCTAACATCTTTTGGTATTGACTGATACCATTCCTCAGAATTATTGAATTCAAAGTCAACATCGTAAATCACACCTCTAAAACTAAAATGTTTATGCTTAACAACGTCCCCAATTGAAAATTTAGCATTAGTTATTGCCATTTGATTAGACAAAGATATGTATATTTAAAAAAAAATCAATAGAAAAATATACCTTCAATGCCACATGTGTTAACATTTTGTAATGAACAAGCCAATAATCAAATTTGCGGCTGATTTTGGTCCGCTACTTATTTTCTTTATAATATACTTTAATAATGAAAATGATTTAAAATTAGCAATACCACCTTTTATTATTGCAACTTTAATTTCTTTAACAATAATTTATTTTTTAGAAAAAAGAATACCGATGACGCCGCTTATAAGCGGTATTCTTATTACTTTCTTTGGAGGACTCACTTTATATTTTGATAATAAAATATTCTTCTATATGAAACCAACAATTATTAATTTACTTTTTGCTAACGTTTTATTTTTTGGAAAGTATTTTACTCAAAAACCTTTACTAAAAGTTTTTTTTCAAAATACATTAGATTTAGAAGATGAAGGATGGAAAAAACTTAATACCCGGTGGATAGGGTTTTTTATTTTAGTTGCCATTCTTAATGAAATTGTATGGAGAACACAATCGGAAGTTTTTTGGGTTAATTTTAAGGTGTGGGGTCTATTACCAATTAGTTTTATATTTGCCGCAAGCCAATACCCGCTAATAAATAAGTATAAATTAAAACAATAATGAAATATTTAAAATTAATCATTAATAATGAAAATAAAAAAAGAGATGTTTTTTTTAATAAGACAGAACTTCAAATAATATTAAATTTATATGCAAAGATGGTTTCTGGGGGTGAATGGAAAGACTATGGATTGAGTATTTCAAAAAAAGAGATAAGTTTTAATGTATATCATAGAGCATCTGAATTTCCTGTTTATAGAATAACAAAAAATTTAAAGCCTAAAAATAAAAATCAAAAATATTTAATTAAAGATTCAAAAAATCAAATAATTAAAAATTCTGGAAATATAAAAGATTTAATTGAAAGTATAATTTGGAAAAAATTTAAATTAGTAAATTAAATTTATCGCCTTTGGCCAAACAATCGCAATAACATAATAAATAAATTAATAAAATCTAAATAAAGAGTAAGCGCTCCCATAACTGCTTTTTTTCCCATTACTTCTCCAGAGTCGCTTGCTAAATACATATTTTTAATTTTTTGTGTATCATAAGCAGTTAATCCAACAAATATTAAAACCCCAAGAATAGATATTACAAAATACATCATAGTAGATTTCATAAACATATTAACTATAGACGCAATAATTATTCCGATTAAACCCATCATAAGAAAAGAACCCAATTTTGTTAAATCTCTTTTTGTTGTATATCCATAAATACTCATAGCACCAAAAGTTCCAGCAGTAATAAAAAAAACTCTAGTTATACTTGCTCCTGTATAAACTAAAAATATAGAAGATAGGGAAGCACCCATTAACGCTGCAAAAATCCAGAAAGTCATTTGTGCTTTTGCTGCACTCATTTTTCTAATCCCAAAACTCATATAAAAAACTACTCCTAGAGGAGCTAACATTACAACCCACATTAAAGCTGAATTATACAAAGCATTTCCAATTGCTGTTAAACCAGCTATAGATCCATCAGGCGTCATAACAACAGATAATTTAAAAAGAAATAATGATATAATTCCAGTCAAGAATATTCCTGAAGTCATATAATTATATACCTTAAGCATATATGCTCTAAGGCCTTCATCCACGACATGGGTTTCAACAGTTCTTGTTTTTGATTGAATGTTTTGTTTATTAAATTCCATAATATTAACTAAATATATTGTTATTCTTACTAATTTTCAATAGACAACAACAGTTTAATAAAAGTTAAAAATAGTTTAACTAAAGCCATGAATTATAAAAAATTAGGAAATACAGATTTAAAAGTAAGTACAATTTGTCTTGGGACCATGACTTGGGGCGAGCAAAATGACGAAAAAGATGCTTTTGAACAAATGGATTACGCTGTAGATCAAGGAGTAAATTTCTTTGATACTGCTGAACTTTATGCTGTACCAATGAAAGCTGAAACTAGAGGAAAAACTAGCAAATTTATAGGAGAATGGTTTTTAAAAACTAAAAAAAGAAATAAAGTTATTTTAGCAGACAAAGTGGCGGGTGCATCGGGAATGGATTGGTTAAGACCAAATGGTGAAAAAACTTCTTTAAACAAAAAACAAATTGAATTTGCATGCAATAGAAGCTTAAAAGACTTAAAAACTGATTATATAGATTTGTACCAAGTGCATTGGACAGATAGACCTTCTGGAACTTTTTCCGGTAAATTAGAATATGAGCATAAAACTACTAAAAATTTTGTAAGTATTGAAGAAACTTTAGATGCACTAAATAATTTAGTTAAAGTTGGAAAAGTAAAACACATTGGAATATCTAATGAAACGCCCTGGGGTACTAGTCAATACCTTAAACTGGCAGAACAAAAAAAAATTGCAAGGATTGTATCAATACAAAATGCATACAATTTTTTAAACAGAGGTTTTGAAGTTGGTCTTTCAGAAATAGCTTTAAGAGAAAAGGTTGGATTGCTTGCTTATTCACCTTTGGCTTCTGGTTATCTATCTGGGAAATATAGAAATAATGCTATGCCCAAAAATTCAAGGATGGATTTGTTTTATGATTTTTGGCCAAGATATAGAACTTTAAACTCAGAAAAAGCAATCGAGGAATATTGGAATTTAGCCAAAAAATTCAATTTAAATCTTGCTCAATTGGCTATTAAATTTTGTGAAATTAAACCATTCATCACTTCAGTGATAATTGGGGCAACAAAAATGGAACAGTTGAAAATTAATATAGAAAGTGTAAATGTAAATTTGAAAGAAGAAGTTTTAAAAGAAATTAATGATATACATATAAAATACCCAAACCCATGCCCATAAAAAAAATTTTATTCTCAATTTTATTTTGCTTTTTATGTTCTGCTTCATATGGAGAAGAAAATCTAAAAAGTGTAGGTAAATTTAAAGACTGGGAAAGCTTTGTGCTACTACAAGAAGGAAAAAAAATATGTTTTGCTCAATCTATTCCTGTAATTAGAGCTCCAAAAAAATTAAAAAGAGATCCCTCAAGATTATTTGTTAGTTTTAGACCTGACGAAAATATTAAAAATGAAATTAGTGTAACAAATGGTTATGAATTTAAACTCAAAACTCCAGTAGCTGCAAAATCTGGTAAAAAATCTTTTGATTTATTTTCAAAAGGAAGATTTGCTTGGGTAGTTGAAAATAAAGATGAAACAAAATTAATTATAACAATGAAAAAAGCTTCAAGGCTTATGATTGTCGGTAATACAGATAAAGGAGATGAAACAACTGATCATTACTCAATGATGGGTTTTACAAAAGCTTATAATACGGCAAAAAAAAGCTGTAGCTAAAGAATAAATATTTTCATGAAACAACAAAGAAAGATTGTGCTTGCCTATTCTGGCGGCTTGGACACTTCTGTAATACTTAAATGGCTTCAGGAAAAGTACAATGCAGAAGTTATATCTTATACTGCTGATATTGGACAAAAAATTGATAAAAAAAATATTATAAAGAATGCAAAAAAACTTGGAGTAAAAAAAATAATTATTGAAAATTTAAAAGATCTATTTGTAAAAGAATATGTCTACCCCATGATTAGAGGGCACGCAATTTATGAAGGTTATTATTTGTTAGGAACTTCAATAGCAAGACCATTGATCGCAAAAAGACAAATAGTAATTGCCAAAAAATTTGGCGCTTATGCTGTTTCACATGGCTCAACAGGAAAAGGAAATGATCAGGTAAGATTTGAACTTGGTTATCACTACTTTGGGTCAAAAGTTAAAGTTATAGCTCCTTGGAGAATATGGAAATTAAACTCCAGAACAGATTTAATTAAATATGCAAAAAAAAATAAAATACCAATTCCAAAAGATAAAAAAGGAGCACCACCCTTTTCAATAGATGATAATTTATTTCATACTTCTACTGAGGGGAAAGTTTTAGAAAATCCAAAAAATGCAGCACCAGAATTTATTTTTCAAAGAACAAATTCACCTGAAAAAGCACCTAATAAATCATCTTATGTAAACATAGGGTTTAAAAATGGAGATCCAGTAACACTTAATAATAAAAAATTATCTCCAGGTATTCTTTTAGAAAAATTAAATATTCTTGGTGGAAAGAATGGCATTGGTAGAGTTGATTTAGTTGAAAATAGATTCATTGGCATAAAATCCAGAGGTGTTTATGAAACGCCAGGCGGAACCTTATTAATGGCCGCACATCGAGCTATTGAATCAATTACTCTTGATAAAGAAACTATGCATAAAAAAGATGAAATTATGCCCAAGTATGCTGAACTTATTTACAATGGATATTGGTATTCAAAAGCAAGATTTAAACTTCAAAAAATTGTTGATCAAAAAAGAAATAAAGTAAATGGATCTGTTAAACTAAAATTATACAAAGGAAATATTACGATTATTTCAAGACAAACTAAAAGTAATGCTTATTCTATGAAGAAAGTATCTTTTGAAGAGAACAAAACATTCAATAAGTCAAATGTAGAAAGATTTATTAACTTTCACAAAAAAAAACTTAATTAATTTTATTTAGAGTAAGCTTTCTTAAAGCATTCAACAGTATTACTAAGCAAACATGCAATTGTCATGGGGCCCACACCACCTGGAACTGGTGTAATTGCTTTAGCAACTTTAGAAACTTCATCAAAATCAACATCTCCAACTAATCCTGAATCTGTTTTGTTTATTCCAACATCAATAACGATTGCACCATTTTTGACCCAATCACCTTTAACTAATTTAGGTATCCCTACTGCCGCAATAATTATATCTGCTCTAAGGCATTCTATTTTTAAATCTTTTGTTTTTGAATGAGTAATAGTAACCGTACAATTTTCTTTTAGGAGAAGTTGTGTCATCGGTTTACCATTTAAATTTGATCGCCCAATTACCACCGCATGTTTTCCGTTTAAATTTTTTTCAACTTTTTTAAGCAACAAACTACATCCTAGAGGTGTGCACGGAATACTACTCTCATAACCTGAAGACAAATTACCTACATTTATAGGATGAAAACCATCAACATCTTTTCCATAATCTATGGTTTCTATAACTTTTCTTTTATCAATGTGTTTAGGAAGAGGAAGTTGAACTAATATACCTGAAACCTTATTATCTTTATTAAGCTCATTAATTTTATTTAATAGAACTTTTTCTTCTAAATCTGCTGGATACCTAATTACTTCTGAATTCAATCCAATCTCTTTTGCAAATTTTTCTTTATTTTTTACATAAATTTTGCTCGGAGCATCGTCTCCTACTAAAATTACAGTTAATCCAGGGACAGCATTATATATAGATTTAAGTTCAACTACCTTTTTTTTTAAATCTTTCCTCAGCGCAGCAGCTATTTCTTTTCCGTCGATAATCATCCTAGAATAACCCTGGCGCAAAAATTTCAAAAATAAGATTTCTTAAAAACATTAAAAATAAAATTAAAATTACTGGAGAAATATCTATTGATCCAAAATTTGGAATAAATCTTCTTATTTGGTTTAATGCAGGGTCAGTCATTTTATAAGTTGTATCAAGAATAGAAAAAACAAATCGATTTTGTGTATTTAAAATATTAAATGCAACTAACCAACTTAAAATAGCATTAATTATTATAATCCATAAATAAATTGTAATGATGCTATCTAATAAAATGAATATTGATTTCATTTCTTCTCCACATAAATAGATTGGCTGGGAAATGCAAAAGAAGCATTATTTTTTTCTACTATTTGCTTAATTTCTATTGCCAATCTCTCTTTAACTTTTAACCATTCATCCCAATCATCTGTAACAGTAAAACATCTTATATACATGTCAATTGAACTATCTGAAAATTTATCAACCCTGACTGCATGACCAAGACTAATCTTATAATCTTCATGAGTAGTAATATATTTTTCAATTTCATCTCTAACTTTTTTAAGCTGTTCAACTGTTGTATTATATTGCAAAGTTATAACCCAACTTATTATCCAGTTAGTTGTTTCGCTCACATTAATAAGTGCGTTTTCTGCAAATTGAAAATTTGGAATAATTGCAAGAGATTTATCAAATTTTCTAACAACTGTGGATCTAAAACCTATTCGCTCAACAATGCCCTCTATAATACCCTCAACGATGATCCAATCATTAACTTTGAATCTTTTTTCTACCAAAACTAAAATTCCTGATATTAAATTTTTAAATAAATCTTGTGCACCCAATGCAACCGCAACACCAAATAAACCTAATCCAGCTATTACAGGCCCTACTTTAATCCCCCACAAATCCAATACTGCTGCTGCACCTAAAATAAAAATAATTACTTTTAAAGCCTTAACTATCCAACCAATAAGTTCTTTTGTTAAAATTTTTTCTAAACCTCCCAATAAATAAGTAATTGGTTGAACAGATTGATGTAAAAACCAGAAAATTAAAATTGTAATTAGTGATTTATTTAAATTATCAATAAATACTTTTGATTCCGGTTGAAATTCTAAATAATAACTAGCTATAAAAAAACCTACTACTATTGGAAAAAAACGTGCAGGCCCTTCCATTGCTTGAACAAAAGTATCATCAAGTTTATTGGAAGTTTTTTTTGCTATTTTTTTTAAACGATTAATTATAACCTTACTAATTAATCCTCTAAATAATAAAAAAACTAAAAATATTCCTAGTCCTATTAATATTTGAAATATATCAATACCTAAAATACCTTTGTTCCAAACCTCAACAAATAATACTAAAAAATTTTCAAAAATATTCATCTTATTTAATTTTGTTTAACAAAAATTCTTCCTCTCCAGGGCTAAAAATAAATTTTTTTTTCCATTTAATTTGTTTTAATACTAATAATACCTTCTCGCTTATACACATTAGATTAGATTGAGTCACTACGTTTAAAAGTGAATATTTATTTATTAGATTAAATAAATTTTTGGCACTCTTTGAAGAATAAATAAAAACAACATCTGGAGGTTTTTTTTTAAAAAAATCTAATATTTTTTCATCAATCTCTTCAACGGGAAGCGAGGTATAATTTGAAATTCTATCTACTGAATATCCTGCATTAATTAAATCTTTATCTAAATCCTTAGAGATAAACTCGCTGCTTAAATAAAGTAATTTTCCAAATTTAATGTCTAAAGTTCTTACAATCAATTCGGTTAAAGAATCTACAGTACCTTCAGAAGTAAAAATATTTATAAAACCAAATTGTCTTGCTGTAAGTTCTGTCGCTTTACCAACACAAAAACATTTAATTTTTGAATTAAATGTTTCTATATTCATAAATTTTATTGCATTCGAGCTTGTAAAAATTATTGCTTGATAATTTAACAAATTTATTTTCTTTGTTTCTAATTTTTGAATTTTAATTACTGGTAGATGTGTAACCATATGACCTAACTTTATTAAGTTTTCAATAAGGTATAATGATTCTTCTTTAGGTCTTGTAATTACAATATGCACTTTTTAATTTCCTTGAGTTGTAAAATCTGAGCCAGCTTTTTTTAATAATTCTTTACCGACTTTATAACCTATTTCTTTTGCTTCTCTAAAATGCCCTGAGCTTTGAAATTCAAATTTTTTCTTTCCGTCATTTGAAAAAAGTTCACTTTTTAAAGATATAGTTTCATTTGATAATTTAGCCAGACCTCCTATAGCTGTATCACAATCTCCACCTATTGCTTCCAGTAAAGCACGTTCTGCCTGTATACAATGATATGTTTCTTTATGGTTTATTTTTTCTAAAATATTTAAAGTTTTTTGATCATCATTCTTACATTGCAAAGCAATTGCACCCTGTCCTATAGCTGGCAGCATTTGTTCAACAGTAAAAACTTCTTTAACCTGATCTATTAAATTAAGCATTTGAATTCCTGCTAAAGATAAAACTATTGCATCATACTCATTGTTTCTCAATTTTGTAATTCTTGTGTCAATATTTCCTCTCATTGAAATAATTTTAAGGTCATTTCGCAATAAGTTTAATTGTGCGTGTCTTCTGAATGAGCTAGTTCCAATTTTTGATTGTGGCTTAAGTTCTTTAAAAGTTTTACTTGAATAACTTAAAAATACATCTCTTGGATCATTTCTTTTTACTACAGCATTAACGCATAATCCTTCGGTCATTTGTGTAGGTAGGTCTTTTAATGAATGAACAGCTAAATCTATTTTTGAATCTAATAATTCTTCTTCAATTTGTTTGCAAAACACTCCTTTTCCACCAATGTCTGATATTCTTTTATTTTGAAATATATCTCCTGACGTTTTTATTATTTTTATTTCAATTGAATTATTATCAAATTGAGCATGCAGTTTTATCAATAAATTTTTAACATGGTTCGCGTAGGCCAATGAAAGCTTACTTCCACGAGATCCGATTATAAATTTTTTCTTTTCTGTCATTATTAGTAATAATTACATATGTTATATTATTATTTTATATTTATAGACAGTTAATCAAGATGAGAGAAAAGCTTACTTTTTTGGGAATAGAAACAAGTTGCGACGAAACTGCAGCATCAGTTGTTCGAGAAAAAGCTGATGGAACTGGAGAAATTTTATCAAATATTGTTTCTAGTCAAATCGAAGAGCATAAAGAATTTGGTGGTGTTGTTCCTGAAATCGCTGCAAGAGCTCATGTTGAAAAGATAGAGTTTATAATTAATGAAGCACTAAAAGAGAGTAATTTAAATTTTCATAATATAGATGGAATCGCTGCAACAGCAGGCCCAGGATTAATAGTTTGTTTAACAGTTGGTTTAAATATTGGAAAAGCAATAGCTGGATCGTTAGAAAAACCTTTTATAGCTGTAAATCATTTAGAAGGGCATGCTCTAAGTCCAAAAATTAATAATAATATTAAATTTCCATATTTGCTATTGTTGATATCGGGAGGCCACACTCAATTTTTAGAAGTGAATGGGATTAATAATTATAAAAGACTTGGCACTACAATTGATGATGCGCTAGGTGAGGCTTTTGATAAAACTGCAAAGCTTTTAGGAATAGAATTTCCAGGTGGACCAAAAATTGAAGAATGGGCTAAAAAAGGAGATGAAAATTATTTTAAATTACCAAAGCCTATACTTAAAAAAGGTGGCTGCAATTTATCTTTTGCTGGTTTAAAAACTGCTGCTCTTAGAACCTCTAAAGAATTAAAAAATCAAGAAGAAAAATATCATTTAGCAGCATCTTTTCAAAAAACCATTAATGAAATTCTTTATGAAAAAACTAAAGTAGCAATGGATCAGTTTTTAATGAATAAAAAAAATATTGAAAAAACTTTTGTAATTGCTGGTGGAGTAGCTGCAAATTTAAAAATAAGAGAAAATCTAACTAAACTATCAAAAGAAAAAAGTTTTTCTTCTATTTTTCCTCCAATAAATCTTTGTAGTGATAATGCAGCAATGATCGCTTGGGCCGGAATTGAAAGATTTAAAATTAATTTAATTGATACTTTAAAGTTTCCTTCAAAAGCTAGGTGGCCATTAGATGAATCTGCTCCAATTTTAAAGGGCCCGGGAATAAAATTATAAATACAATTATTATTTAGATTCAGGAGTTGGAAAATGCATCCATCCAGTAACTATATATTTTGTCTCACTTTTTAAAATCTCTCCAGTATGTGCATGGGTCCATTCAGCTGGCCAAATCAGGGTTTTGCCAATTTCTGGTTTTATTTTTATTCCATAATGGTTAAAATTTGTTTGACCACCGTCGTTAGCATCAACATCATTAAGATAAGTCATCCAAGCAAATAATCTATGTAAAGTATTTAATGTTGTTCTTTCGCTATGAAGTGAAGCAAAATGATCTCCTTGAGAATATTTTTGAATATTAAATGCAGGTATATCAATTTTTTTAACCATATTTTTTAAGAAAGGCCACTGGTTTTGATAATCTAAAAAACATTTGTGCAATTCATTAATATATTGTTTAAAAATTCCAAAATTTTTTTTTTCTAAATCATTAGGTGTAATTCTAATATCAGTGGTTTTTTTAATTTTTTCATTTAAACCCATGCCAGAGGCGCCTGGTATTTGTAAACTTTTATTATTTTCAAAAAAATTAGTTATTTCATTACACAACTTATTGTTTTCTAAATTCCAACATCCTATAAAATGGGTATGATTAGAGTTAATGTTTATTTTTTTCATATAATTTCTTTTGTTAAATAATCTTAAAATCTTTTTGTGTAAATCTAATAAATCCAGTACTTTCTCTAATATATCTTAAGGCTTTAACATGATGATTAGTTTTGAGTAGTATATTTCCATAACCTTCAAGGGTTTCTTTTTTATTTGGATCTAAATTTAATGATTTTTCAAAGTTTTTTTTTGCATCATTAATGTGATTCATCTCACCTAAAATTGTACCTAAGTTATTATAAGCATTTACGTAATTGGGATTAATTTTTATCGCGTTTTCATAACACTTAATTGCTTTTTCATGATCTCCAAAATTTCTAAATATTATTCCAAGATTATTGTGCACATCTGCTTGATTAAAATTAATCTTTATAGCTTTTTCATAACAGTTGATTGCTTTAACATATTCCTTTGATTCACTAAATATTTTTCCAAGATTATAGTATGCATCTACATCTTTAGGATTAATCTCCAATATTTTATTATATAAATTTTCAGCGACTTTAAGATTCCTTTTTTGATGATTCTGAACTGCTAAAGCAAAAATTTCTTTTATATTTAAATTTTTCATTTAAATTTATTATATTAAGATAATTACATTGTTTAAATAATAAAAAAACTTTATTTTATTAAATATGAAAAAATCCTATTGGCTATTAAAATCTGAGCCTGATGTTTGGTCAATTGATCAACAAAAAAAAGCTGGGGCAAAAGGGGTTGCTTGGGATGGGGTAAGAAATTACCAAGCCGCAAACAATTTAAAAAAGATGAAAAAAGGTGATCTATGTTTTTTTTATCATTCAAATATTGGAAAAGAAATTGTTGGTATTGTCGAAATTATTAAAACCGCTTTTTTAGATAAAACAGATAAAGAAAGAAGATTCGTTGCTGTCCAAGTTAAATTTAAAGAAAAACTAAAAAATCCCGTTAAACTTGAAATTATTAAAAAGAACAGCTTTATTAATCATTTGCCATTAGTAAAACAAAGCAGATTATCAGTGATGCATATAGATTATAAAAGCTGGAAAATAATTTATAAGATTAGTAAAGTCTAGAAAAGTATCTAATTAACATTAGGTGAAAAGTGGCTAAAAAAAAAAAAAAGTCAAAAAAAATTAAATCTAGAAAAAAGTCAAAAAAAATTAAATCTAGAAAAAAGTCAAAAAAAATTAAATCTAGAAAAAAGCAACCGAAAAAAAAAGTAAAAAATCTAAAGTCAAAAGAACTAATTTTTAAAGTAACGAAAAAATGGTCTAACAATGCATATATTAATAAAAGTCAATATGAAAAAAAGTACAAATCATCAATAAAAGATAATGAGGGTTTTTGGAGAAAAGAAGGAAAAAGAATTAGTTGGATAAAACCTTATAAAAAAATTAAAGATGTTAAATACAGTAAAAATGAAGTTAGAATTAAATGGTATTACGATGGAACTCTTAATGCATCAGCAAATTGTATTGATAGACATTTAAAAGATAAGAAAAATAAAACTGCAATTATTTGGGTGGGTGATGATCCAAAAGATTCTAAACAAATTAGCTACAAAGAACTTCATAAAAATGTTTGCAAAGCTGCGAACGGCTTAAAAGAGCTTGGTGTAAAAAAGGGTGATAGGGTAACTATCTACTTAACTATGATACCGGAGTTAGCATATGTAATGTTGGCATGCGCACGAATTGGTGCAATTCATTCAATTATATTTGGTGGGTTCTCTCCTGATTCAATAGCTGGAAGAATTAACGATTGTAAATCAGATTATATTATTACTGCTGACGAAGGTGTAAGGGGTGGAAAAATTATACCTCTGAAAAAAATTACAGATGAAGCTTTGATAAGTTGCCCCAACGTAAAAAAATGTATTGTAGTAAAAAGAACAGGAAATGAAATTCACTGGGTTGATGGCAGAGACTATTGGTATGATGATATAACCAAATTAGCTTCTGATAAATGTGAGCCGGAAGAAATGAATGCCGAAGATCCTCTGTTTATACTTTATACTTCTGGATCTACTGGAAAACCAAAAGGAGTTCTTCATACCACTGGGGGGTATATGGTTTATGCTTCAATGACTCATCAATATATTTTTAATTATAAAAAAAATGATGTTTACTGGTGCTCAGCAGATATTGGTTGGGTAACTGGACATAGTTATATTATTTATGGACCTCTATCGAATGGTGCTACAACTATAATGTTTGAAGGTGTTCCAAATTATCCTGATACTTCTAGATGGTGGAAAATTATTGATAAATATAAGGTCAATATTTTTTATACTGCGCCAACAGCTTTAAGAGCTCTCATGAGAGAGGGGGATGAACCAGTTAAAAAAACAAGCAGAAAATCTTTAAAACTTCTAGGCACGGTAGGAGAACCAATAAATCCTGAAGCTTGGCTTTGGTATTATAAAGTAGTTGGGGATTCTAGATGTCCAATCGTTGATACTTGGTGGCAAACTGAAACTGGTGGGATACTAATTTCACCACAATCGGGTGCAATTGATTTAAAACCTGGTTCTGCCACTAAACCTTTTTATGGAATAAAGCCAGTAATCGTAGACGAAAAAGGAAAAGTTTTGAAAGGGGCATGCCGCGGTAGACTATGTATTGCACAATCTTGGCCAGGGCAAATGAGAACTGTATATGGTGATCATCAAAGATTTATCGATACTTATTTTTCACAATTTGATGGTAAGTATTTTACTGGTGATGGTTGTAGAAGAGATGAGGATGGATATTATTGGATTACAGGAAGGGTAGATGATGTAATAATAGTATCAGGACATAATTTAGGAACTGCAGAAATAGAAAGTGCTTTTGTAGCACACTCAAAGGTTGCTGAAGCAGCAGTGGTGGGTTACCCACATGATATTAAAGGAAACGGCCTTTATTGTTACGTAACATTAAATGCTGACGAAAATCCTTCAGGAGAATTAGAAAGAGATTTAAAACTTTGGGTGAGAAAACAGATTGGTCCAATTGCAACACCAGATTTAATTCAATTTTCACCTGGTTTACCAAAAACAAGATCAGGGAAAATTATGAGAAGAATATTAAGAAAAATTGCTGCCAATGAACATGATCAATTAGGTGATACAACAACTTTGGCTGATCCAACTGTAGTCGAAAGTTTGGTAGAAAATAGAAAAAATAAATAATGAATAATTTAGTCAAAACATTAATTAAACCCGATTGGGATGAAAATCCAAAAAGATCCGAAATCCTTCATGCTGCAAACTTACTTCAAATAGGAGAGTTCCAATTAATACAATTAGCTTATAAGGTTTGGTACAATAAAGACTTACCAGAAGAAAAAATAAATAAAATATTTAGCCATTATATGGTCTCTGGAATTATACCTATTTGGGTAACATATTATGCAAAAGATATTATAAAAATGGACAATGCAAATGTGTTAAATAGTTATGATGAAAAATATCATATTTATGATCACGAATTTGGAGGTTATATTTACAACGAAAGACAAAGAAAAAATCGTGGTATTTTTTATGCTACAATTATTGCACTTGTATTTATAGGTACACATTATTTGGCAGCTAACTATACTGAAGAACCAGCTGGCTTTTACCCCCCATATGTTGAAAAAAGAGTAGTGTACCCTGAATTATATGAAAAAAAAGATTAGACTTAAGTTGAAAGTTTAATAAAGAGTAATAGTTGATGTTTGATTTTATTCCTCCTGAGTACGAAAAATTAGTAAATATTATATTTCTAATAGTAACTGCATTAATCGCTAGACACGGAATAACTTACAGAAAAGATGACGGGGAAAGAGATTTCGTAAGATTATTATTTGGGTGTATAGCTGCTACTTATTTTTTCCTAGTACTTTTCAAAGACGTATTAGGACTTATAAGTTTTTAAAGTTTTCCAGGTTTATGCATGACTTGGCCTGCATCTAATTCTTCAATACTTAATACTCTTTCGTTTTCGGGGAGTTGTAGTTGTTCGTTTAGATATAAAGCTCTTTCTCTCACAGATGATGATTTAAATTTATAGTTAAGTATAACTGTTCCAAGACCAGGACCAGCTACCGCTTCATGATCAATACCAAGAGCTTTTACATAATCTTTTAAAGCCTCTTTATAATTCTTGTTTCTATCTTTAATTATACCTCTGTTTGCATAAGCAGCAGCCAAAGTTCCTATTCCTGTTTTGTCATCCTTTTCAAGATTTTTTTCTAAAAAAATTATTAGATTGGTTAAAACCTCATCAGCTTGAAAATATTTTTTTTCAGAAATAAATACCAGCGCTTTACACATCATGGCCCCTCGATGATAGGGGGTTTTGCTTAATGCTTCGTTTGCTGCCTCTAAAGCCTGCTGATATTTTTTATCCTTTAAACGGATATCACAAACTTCGGTTTCATAGTCACCCGCAGGCCTATCCATAAAAGATCTAACAAACCCCCAAATTGTAAACATAACGAAAGTCAATATCGCCATGTATATGACAAATCTTTTTAGTATTTTTGCATTAACATTCATTAATTAAATACCTGACCTACGTATAGAAAACTAAAAACAATACATAAAAGAAATGAGGTAAATGTTGCTCTTTTTTTTAAATTCTTTTTTTCATCATCAGAAACTATTTTTTGAGATTTTTGTTTTTTTCTGACGTACAAGACCCATATCATTTGTCGAACTGGAAAAAATAAAGCCGTAGTTAAAACAAGAATCCATATCGGATCATGAAACGCAATATAAAAAGATTTAATATTCATAATAAACCTAGTTATATACTTTAAATAACACGCATATAACAACAATTTCAATTATTAGTTGTAAATATTTTGACCGATTAAGTTGTTGCTTTGCACAGTTAATTATGCTGAACTTTCAACATAAATGCTTGGAACTATGGTTCTGAGCATTTTGTGTTTTATATATATAAAAAAACTAAGGGGGAAACCTTTATGTCAGCAAAAGTAACGTGGCTGATAGTGTTCGTGCTCATGTATTGGGCATATTGCATCTATTGGGGTGTAAGAGGAGCACAGTTGGCGAAAACAGCATCAGACTACTTTATATCAGGAAGAAAACTTCCGATGTGGGTATTCGTTCTGGCCGCCACAGCTACATCATTTTCTGGATGGACCTTTATGGGTCACCCAGGATTAATTTATAGAGACGGTTTTCAGTATGCTTATGCATCTTTCTATGTAATCACTATTCCATTTACTGGAGTAATGTTCTTAAAAAGACAATGGATACTTGGAAAACGTTTTGGTTACGTAACTCCAGGTGAAATGCTATCAGATTACTTCAAAGGTGATATGATACGTGTTTTAGTTGTTATCGTAGCTTTATGTTTCTCAGTTCCTTACTTAGGTTTGCAACTTGCAGCTTCTGGAAAATTATTTAACGTTTTATCAGATGGATTATGGGGCGTTACAACTGGTACATGGGTACTAGCTGCTATCGTGGCTCTATACGTAGGACTAGGCGGATTAAGATCTGTAGCTTACGTAGATACTCTGCAATGTGTACTTCTATGGTTTGGAATTATTGCAATAGGTTTTATTGCATACGATCTCGTTGGAGGTTGGGGCGCACTTAACGAAGGATTAGCAAAAGTTGCTTTAGTAGAAGGAACGAAGTGGGGACGAACTCCAG
>SHAO01000011.1 GCA_004213215.1 Candidatus Pelagibacterales bacterium
TTATCTGAATTAGATTCAAAAAATGCGCCAACTTACAAAAAAAATTCAGAAAAAGCTTTATCAGATCTTGATAAATTAATTAAAGAAGTAAAAAAAGATACAAATAAGAACTTAAGATTTGTTGTTTTTCATGATGCTTATCATTACTACGAAGATAGATTTGGTATAAATCTTTTAGGAGCATTGACAGTTAACCCTGATGTATTGCCTGGAGCCGAACAATTAGCTGAAATAAGAGAAGTTATAGAGCATGAAAAAGTAAATTGTATATTTTCTGAACCACAATTTAATCCTGATATAATTAAATCAATTGCTAAGGACACAGGTGTTAAAACTGGCGTTTTAGATCCTTTAGGCGCTAATTTGGATAAAGGTAAAAACTTATATTTTGATTTAATCAAAAATATTTCATCATCATTTAAAGGTTGTTAAAAAAAGATTTGAAAAAAAAGCATAAATAAGATTTAATTGTTTATGTGAGTACTGTTTCTTTAACCTTAGATGAAATACTAGATTTAGCTAAAAAAACTTTATTAGCTAATGGTTGTGATGAAGAAACAGCTTCAATTCTTGCAGATTTAATAATGAAGGCCGAACGAGACGGCTCACTATCCCATGGATTATTTAGATTACCTGCTTATGTTGCTGGACTAAAAAGTGGAAAAATTAATGGAAAAGCAAGACCTGAAGTTAAAAAAATCTCACCTAGTGTAATAAAAGTTTTAGGTAATAATTGTTTAGCTCCAATGGTGCTTAACAAAGGTCTACCGGAATTAATTAAAGCAGCTAAAGAAAATGGAGTAGCTGTTTTAGCAATTAATAATTCACACCACATGGCTGCTATGTGGCCTGAAACTGAAACAGTCGCAGAAGCAGGATTAGTTGCTTTTGCTTGTACTTCTTATAAGCCTGCAGTAGCTCCTGCTGGAGCAACAAAACCTTTATTTGGAACAAATCCAATTTCATTTGCCTGGCCACGTCCTGGCAAAACTCCAGTTGTTTATGATATGGCGACAGCATCGATGGCAATGGGTGAAGTTCAAGTTGCCAAAAGAGAAGGGCACAAAGTTCCTTTAGGTACAGGATTAAATAAAGAAGGAAAAGAAACCACTGATCCAGGAGAGATTGCAGATGGGGGAGTTTTACTTCCATTTGGTGGTTATAAAGGATCAGGAATAGCAATGATGGTTGAGCTATTAGCTGGAGCTTTAGTTGGTGATAATTTTAGTTTTGAAACAGCAGCTAAAGATAATAAAGATGGAGGACCTCCAAGTGGGGGAGAATTTATATTGGCAATATCACCAGAAAAGTTGGCTGGATCAGGCTGGGATAAACATGCAGATCAGTTCTTTAATAAAATGTCTGAAATGAAAGGTGTTCGTTTACCTGGTGGAAGAAGACACAAAAATAGATTAGATAAAGGTCCAAGAAAAATTAATGCAGATCTTGTTACAAAAATTAAAAGTTTATCTAATTAAATTAAGCTGATTTAATTTTCTTTTCAATAAATTTTGGAATATCTTCCTCTGTAATTTGGTCTTCTTCTTTAGCATTTTTAGGTTGGAAAGCATAAAGAACGTGTAATTTACAATAGGGAAATTTTTCCATAGGTTTTCTTCCACAAAAATAAAATTTTTCTTCATAAGGATGACCTGTAGGCCATCTACAAGTTTCATCTGTTAATTCTTCAAGTTGTTTGGGATTTTCTGGTTCAAAACTTTTATCTAACAATAAGGCTTTAAATCTTGCTTTTCTTCCAACCTTTTGAGTTTTTACGTCAGGAGTAGTATTATTTTCTGTTTGTATTTTTGGGGTGCTTTTTTTCGATACTGCTCTTGCTTCTAAGTTTAATCTGTGTGCTTTTCCAATAATTGCATTACGCGTTGTATTACCCAGCATAGATGCAATCTGGCTTGCAGTATGACCTTTTTTCCAAAGTTCTTTTAATTTCTGTTCTCTCTCAGGTGTCCAGCTCATTGTAATTTTTTCCAATTAAAGCTACTATATATTGTATTTGCAATAAAAAAACATACCCCATGTGGATATGTTATTAACAGCAAGCTAAAGAAATGCCCATTCTTTATTTATTGTCTTATTAATATATAAGTTTCCCCCATGACTGAAATCGAGAACAAATACAAAATTTATAACAAAAAATTTGGCTATATTAATTGGATTGGATTTTGGACGCTTTATAAGAAAGAAGTATTAAGGTTTCTTATCGTAGCTATCCAAACACTTATATCTCCGCTTGTAACTTCCCTTTTGTTTTTGCTTGTGCTTTCATTGGCTATTGGGAATGAGAGAGGAGATGTTTTAGGCTTCCCTTTTATAACTTTTCTTGCTCCTGGTCTTATCGCTATGCAGGTTATCCAGCAGGGTTTTTCTCATTCTTCCTCCTCAATTATGATAGGAAAAATTCAAGGAAATATTGTTGATATTTTATATGCGCCAATGACAGCTGCTGAGATTACTTTAGCTATAAATTTAGCGGCATGCACAAGAAGTCTTATGATTGCTGCTTTTTCAATTTTTGTATTTGCTTTTATTGTCGAATTACCTTTTTATAATTTTTTCTACATTTTTATTTTCACATTTTTAGGATCTTTTATTTTAAGCTCTATAGGTATAATTATAGGTTTGTGGGCTGAAAAATTTGATCATATGGCGTCTGCCACAAACTTTATTATTGTTCCACTCTCTTTTTTATCAGGTACTTTTTATTCTATCGATAGGTTGCCTGATATTTTAAAAAAAATAAGTGAAATAAATCCATTTTTTTATATTATTGATGGTTTTAGATGTGGTTTTCTAGGTGAAGCTGATGGATCGATACAGTTTGGTCTTATTTACCTGCTTGTATTGAGTTTTATTACTTGGTTTGCTGCCTATATCTTATTTAAAAAAGGTTATAAAATAAAATCTTAATTTACTTATGAGTTCTGTTCTTGGTACATACGCAAGGAAGCCCATTTCATTTAAAGAGGGAAAGGGTAGCTATTTATTTGCAGAAAATGGTGAAAAATATCTTGATTTTGTTCAAGGTATAGCAACTAATATTCTAGGTCATTGCCATGAACATTTAGTTAAAACAATTCAGGAGCAATCTAAAAAATTATGGCACGTTTCAAATGCATTTATAATTCCAGATCAAGAAAGATTAGCTAAAAGATTAACAGATAATACATTTGCAGATTTTGTTTGTTTTCAAAACTCAGGAACAGAAGCCACTGAAGCAAGTATAAAAATTGCTAGAAAGTATTTTCATAAAATAGGAAAACCTGAAAAAAATAGAATTATTACAATTAAAGGTGCGTTTCATGGAAGAACTTTAGCAGCTTTATTCGCGGCTAATAACCCTAAGCATACAGAAGGCTTTGGTCCCAAAGTAGATGGTTTTGATCAAGTGCCGTTTCCAGGCTCAAGTAATACTTCAAACAGTGAACATACAACTATTAAAAAAGCTATAAATAAAAACACGGCAGCAATTATGGTTGAAACTATTATGGGAGAAGGGGGTATTAAAGTTGTACCAGATTTTTGTTTAAAGGGATTAAGAGAATTATGTGATGAACATGAAATACTATTAATTTTAGATGAAGTGCAAAGTGCATATAGAACGGGAAATTTTTTTGCTTTTGAAACCTCAGGAATTAAGCCAGATATAGTACCTATTGCTAAAGGGATAGGAGGAGGTTTTCCACTTGGAGCATGTTTAGTTACAAAAAAAGTATCTGTTGGAATGACACCAGGAACCCACGGAAGTACGTTTGGAGGCAACCCCTTAGCTATGGCAGTAGGAAATGCGGTTCTTGATATTATTTTTGAAAAAAATTTTTTACAAAATGTAAGACAAAAGGGCAAATATTTCCATGAAGAATTAAGTAAAGTAAAAGAAAAATATCCAAAAATTATAAGCGAAGTAAGAGGAGTGGGATTAATGTTAGGCGTAAGGCTTTCGGTAGATAATGGTGAATTTATGAAAAAGCTTATGGATAATAAAATGCTTACAGTTAAAGCTGAGGAAAATGTTATAAGACTTTTTCCACCACTTATAGTAAATCATAATGAATTAGATGAAGGTATTAAGAAGATCAAAAAAGTTTGCGAAGAAATGAGTTAAATATGAAAAATTTTATTAATATAGCTGATGTAGATAAAAAAGAACTAAGAAAAATTATAGATCATGCAAAGTCACAAAAAGAAAAAAGATCTAAATTAAGAAAATCAGCTATAGATTCTGAAAAACCTTTAGCAGGCAAAACATTAGTTATGATTTTTGAAAAACCATCTACCAGAACAAGATTATCTTTCGAGCTAGCAATGAAACAATTAGGTGGAGAATTGTTGGTGCTTAACCCAAAAGAAAGTCATTATGGAAGTGGAGATGAAAGTATTCACGACACAGCAAAAGTTTTATCTCAGTATGGAGATATAGTGATGATGAGAACTCAAAGACATAAACATTTTTTGGAATTTTCAAAGTATTTAGATATTCCTATAATTAACGGTTTAACAAATTTGAGTCATCCCTGCCAAGTTATGTCAGATATTATGACATTTGAGGAATTGAAAGGCCCTATCCAAAATAAGAAAATTGCTTGGCTTGGGGATGGCAATAATATTGTTTATTCTTTAATTGAATCAGCTGTAAAATTTAACTTTGAATTAGCGATTGCTTGCCCAAAAAAATTCAGACCTGAGGAAAAAATAATAAAATGGGCTAAAAAAAATAAAGCAAAAATTTGGATTACCAAAGATCCATTTGAGGCAGCAAATTTAGCAGACTGCGTTATGACAGATAAATGGATTTCAATGGGAGACAGAGTAAACGAAAAGAAAAAGAAAAAATTATTGAAGCCTTATCAGGTAAATAAAAAAATTATGAAGTTGGCGAAAGAAAAAGCAATTTTTATGCACTGTTTACCTGCAAGCAGAGGAGAGGAAGTAACAAACGAAGTTATGGATGGAAAACAATCAGTGGTCTGGTTGGAAGCGTTAAATAGAATTCATGTACAGAAAAGTATTATTCAGTGGTGTCTTAGATAAAATCTATTGTAAAGGCAAAGGGTTGTCAGTATTTTCGTTCATGTAGAGTATAACAGCCGCTCGATCCTTTGCATTTTTAATTCCTGCATAAGACATTTTTGTTCCCTTTATCCAATCTTTTGGTTTTATTAAAAAGCCATCCATTTCTTCAAATGACCATGGTTTTGCATATGCTACCATTGCTTTTGAATATTTATAATCTGAAATAGAACCAGCTTTTCTTCCAAGAACACCCCATAAAGCTGGGCCAATTTTATTTCCCCCACCTTGAGATATGCTATGGCAAGCTGCACATTTTTTAAAAACCTTTGCACCCTCAACTGCATTTGTTGAAGCAAATAATGCCATAATATTTCCAGTATTTACATCGACAGAACTCGTTTCAGCTGTAGTATTTGCAACTGCAGTTACACTATCAATTTGATAAGCAGATTTTTTTGGTTTTTCCACATAATATATCGTGTCAGTTATTACGTTAATTCCTATAACTAGGACTATCGCAAAAACAATTGAAACAATAATTTTATTCATTTTTAAAAAGTATATAAATTTAGTACAACTTCACTCTAAGATATATCATGACTTAAGTGAAAAAAAATGAACTTAAATAAGTTTATTTTGCGACTGTTAGACGCATAATTTGTTACTTATGAAAAATATTGCGATAATAATACCAACTCGTTTGGAAGCTAAAAGATTTCCAAATAAACCTTTGGCAATAATTAATAATATACCAATGATTGTTCATGTACTAAATAGAGCAAAGGAGTCAAAAATTGGTCAAGTGTTTGTTGCGACACCAGATGATGCAATATTTCAAGTTGTTAAAGAAAATGGCGGAAATGTTATTTTAACCAAAGAGGAACATCTATCTGGTAGTGATCGAGTATATGAAGCATATATGAAGAAACTTAAAAATGATGTTAATTTAATAATTAATCTACAAGGCGATATGCCTAATATAAAACCGGATTGTATAGCAAAATTAGCTGAACTCATGAGAAATAATAATTGTGATATTGGCACTATGGCTTCCCACATAAAAGATAAAAATGAGTTTGTAGATCAAAATGTTGTAAAAGTTCATGTCGAAGCAGCGTTAAAAGAAAAAAACTTTTTAAATGCTAAAGACTTCTTTAGAGTAAAAGATAATATAAATAGTGAAAAAATCTATCATCATATTGGAATTTATGCCTTTACAAATATTGCTTTAACGAAGTATGTAAAGCTTGCAAGATCTAAATTAGAAATAAAAAGAAATTTAGAACAAATGAGGGCTTTAGATAATAATATGATAATTAAAGTAGGTCTAAGTGATTCCGCTCCGTTAGGAGTAGATACAGAAGAAGATTTAATAAAAGTAAGCAAAGAAATGAAAAGGTAATGAATAAAAAAAAAGTCGCATTTCAAGGAGAAAAAGGAGCGTATTCCCATTTAGCATGCTTAGAAGTTTTTCCTGATGCTGACGTAATTGCATGTTCTACATTTGAAGAAGCTTTTCAATCAGTAAAAGATAATTCAGACATAAAGATTGTGATACCAATAGAAAATTCTTTAGCGGGACGGGTTGCAGACATACATTATTTAATACCCAAGTATAAACTCCAAATTCATGCAGAACATTTTCAGAAAGTTACTCATAATTTACTTGGGATTAAGGGTTCAAAAATAAATGATATAAAAACAGTAAGATCACATGCTCAAGCTTTGGGACAGGCACAAAGATTTATTGTTGACAATAAATTAATACCTATAATTTCAGCAGATACCGCAGGATCTGCAAAATTTATTTCAAAAAAAAAAGATAAAAGTGAAGGAGCTATAGCTTCTGATCTTGCTGCAAAAATTTATAATTTGGAAATAATAAAATCAGGTGTAGAGGATGAATCTGGAAATGTGACTAGATTTTTTATTATGGGTAATGATAAAAAGCATCCTAAATTTGAAAGTAAAAAATATATTACAAGTTGTATTTTCAAGCTTAAAAGTATTCCTGCCGCTCTATATAAATCATTAGGTGGTTTCGCAACTAACGGCGTTAATTTATGTAAACTAGAAAGTTTTTCAGTAAAAAATACATTCGATCAAGTGAATTTTTATATAGATATTGAGGGACATATAGAGGACCCATCTTTACAAAAAGCACTTGAAGAATTGGGGTTTCATACTGAAAAATTGGACGTTTTAGGAGTTTACGAAGCACACCAGTTTAGATTTAAAAATAAATAAACAACCTACGCGTATATTGTAGTTTTTATTTTGATACTGATATAATAGAACGGGGTTGTCGGGTGGAGTTTGTAGAACAATCAGTTCAGGCTAGAAATAGAGCAGACTTAACTATAAGTTTCAGGTCGCGCAGCCCCTAGATCAATTATGGAAAAAATTGCACAAAAAGTTTTAGCACTGAAATATAGGCCGAAAAATTTTAAAGAATTAATCGGTCAAGATATTATGGTTGAAACTGTAACTAATTCTATAAAACTTAATAAATTACCAAACGCTTATTTGCTTACAGGTATACGTGGTGTTGGGAAAACGACCACAGCAAGGTTAATTGCAAAAGCATTAAATTGTAATAAAAATTTTCTTAAAGAAGAGGATTGTGATTGTTCTCATTGTGAAGAGATTTCAAATTCAAAGCACCTTGATGTATTAGAAATGGATGCAGCATCAAGAACCGGTATAGATGACGTAAGAGAGTTGATTGAATCTTCTAAATATAATCCAACGAGTGCAAAATATAAAATAATAATTTTAGATGAAGTTCATATGTTATCAAAACAAGCTTTTAATGGATTATTAAAAACTTTAGAGGAGCCTCCGCCTCACTTAAAATTTATTTTTGCAACCACAGAAGTAAAAAAGATTCCAGTTACAATTGTTTCAAGATGTCAAAGATTTGATTTACATAGGGTTTCCATTAAAGAATTGTTATCAAATCTTAAAAAAATTTTAAAAATTGAAAATGGAAAAATATCAGAGGGGGCACTTATATTGTTAGCAAAAGCATCTGAAGGATCCGTAAGGGATTCCCTATCCCTTTTGGATAGAGCGCTTGTATCACAAAATATTGAAGAAAAAGAAATCGATGAAGTTTTTGTAAGGAAAATGCTAGGTATTGCTGACAGATCAAAGATTTTGAGTTTATTAAACTTGATTTTTAAAGGAGAACAAAAAAAATCTCTAGAGCAATTTAAAGAAATGGTTAATGAAGGTATTGAACCAACTAATTTTTTAAACGATCTTTTGGAAATAATATACATCACGCAACAAAAAAAAAGTATTGGAAATTTTGATTCAGATCTGTCTATACCAGAAGCAGAAGAAGAGCTTATTAGCAATATTGCAAATAATGTGAATACTTCAACACTAATACTTTTTTGGCAATTTATCTTAAAAACATTAGATGAATTATCAATTGTTTCTAATCCAATACTATCACTTGAAATGCTAATAGTGAGATTGGTTCATTTAAAAGAAATGCCTTCATATGAAAGTATATTAGACTCATTAAAAAAAAATAATATAAATCAGGAAGAAGAAGAAAATAATAACTTAACAATTGATTTGAACGCTAATAAGAAAAAACTTGTAAATGAAGAAAGTGAAATAAAAAAAATTTCTAAAGATCAAATAAAAAATACCACACAAACAAAACCTTTTTTATCTTTTTCAAATCAAAAAGTTTTTCCTAAAGATATTAAAAAGGAGAAAGTTACGTCACTTGAAGCTTTGATTTTGCTTACTTCAATAAAAAAAGAAATTCAACTTAAATATGATTTAGAAAATAATGTTAACTTAATTAAATTTTCTGAGGGTAAAATAGATATAAGTTTTAACGAAAGACTTGATAAAAATTTTGTTAGAAATCTATCTGAAAAATTACTTGAATGGACAGGTAGTAGATGGGTTATTACTTTAGCAAAACAAGCAGGGGAAAAAACTCTTTCTGAACAAAAAAAAATAAAATTTGAAAAAATGATTATTGAAGAAAAAAAAACTGAAATTTATAAAAAATTTAAAAATATTTTCTCTGATGCAGAATTATTAGAGGTAAAAAAAGAAGATTAAATGCCGAACTTTACTGATCTATTATCACAAGCTAAAAAAATGCAAGAGAAAATGAAAGAAACCCAAGAAATTCTAAAAAAAATAGAAGCGGAAGGAATATCAGGAGGTAATGCTGTAAAAGTAATTATGAATGGAGAAGGTGAGCTAAAAAAAATTACTATTGATGATAATTTGCTTAAAGAGCCAAAAGAAATTATTGAAGATTTAATTGTTGCTGCTCATAATGACGCAAAATCAAAACTTAAGAAAAAAACAACTGAGGAAATTTCTAAAGTTACAGGTGGAATTGATTTACCTCCTGGATTTAAATTTCCCTTTTAAGGAAAAAATGGCAGTTAATAATATAAAAGAAATAGAGGATTTGGTTAAAATAATTTCAAAATTACCCGGGTTGGGTCCAAAATCAGCTAAAAGAATTGTATTAAAACTTATTAACAGTAGAGAAGAATTAATTAGGCCATTAACTAATACTTTAGCTCAAGTTTATAAAAATGTAGTTCGTTGTAAAATTTGTGGTAATTTGAAATCAATAAATTCAGATTGCGTTTGCTCTAGTAAAAAATATGAACAAATTTGTGTAGTAGAAAATATTGCTGATATGTGGGTTATTCAAAGCAGCGGAATATATAAAGGCCACTATCATATATTAGGTGGAACCTTACCTTCATTTGAAAGTAAAAAAAATGGAAGTGGATTATTAATTGAATCCCTAGTTAATCGAGTAAAAAAAAACCAAGTTAAAGAGGTAATTCTTGCAACAAGCACAAGCGTTGAGGGTGAAACTACTTCGCATTATGTTTCAGACTGCTTAAAAGAAACAAAAGTAAAGATAACAAAATTAGCAAAAGGAGTGCCTGTTGGAGGGGAAATTGAATTTTTGGATGATGGTACTTTATATTCAGCTTTCAAAAATAGAAATTCTATAGCAAATGATTAGATTTTTTTAAGAAGCCTATTTAAGTGGAGAATAGGTTCTGTATAACCTGAAGGTTGACTTCTTCCATAAAAAACTAATTCACAAGCTGCTTTAAAAGCAATAGATTTATCGTAGTTATCAGACATTGTTCTGTAAGAAGCATAACCTTTTAAAGCGGGATCTCTAATATTTTGTTTATCTACAACTTTTGCCATTTTTTTCATTGTTTTTAAAACTCTCTCTCTACTGCAAATCCCATGGTGAAGCCAATTTGTAATATGCTGTGAAGAAATTCGTAAAGTAGCTCTATCTTCCATCAAACCTATGTTATTAATATCAGGCACTTTAGAGCATCCTACACCCTGATCTATCCACCTAACAACATAACCTAAAATACCTTGAGCATTATTTTCTAGTTCTTTAGCAATTTCTTTAATTGACCAATTCGGTCTAAAAGTAATTGGAATTTTAAGAATATCTGAAATTTTTGCAGAAGTTCTATTTTTTAATTTGTTTTGTTCAGTAAAAACATTTATTTGATGATAATGTAAAGCATGAAGTGTTGCTGCGGTTGGTGAAGGAACCCAGGCACAATTTGCACCTGCCTTGGGGTGATTAATTTTTTGAGAAACCATATCAGCCATTTTATCTGGAGCAGCCCACATACCTTTTCCAATTTGAGCTATACCTGAAAAACCACAAGCTAAACCCACATCAACATTATTATTCTCATATGCAGCAATCCATTTAGAAGATTTCATATCTCCCTTTTTAATCATTGGACCAGCCTCCATTGAGGTGTGCATTTCATCACCAGTACGATCTAAAAAACCTGTATTAATAAAAACAACTCTATTTTTCACAGCTCTTATACACTCTTTAAGATTCACAGTTGTTCTTCTTTCCTCATCCATAATTCCAATTTTAATTGTATTTTGTTTTAAACCTAAAACTTTTTCAACTTTTTCAAATATTAAATTAGTAAATGCAACTTCATCAGGTCCATGCATTTTTGGTTTAACAATATAAACAGAATTTGTTCTTGAGTTTCCTTTATTTTTAAAGTCATGAATTGCTGCAGCAGTTGTTATAAATGCGTCCATTATGCCTTCTGGAATTTCAGATCCATCTTTTAATAAAATTGATGGGTTAGTCATTAAATGACCTACGTTTCGGTTAAGCATTAAAGCTCTTCCATGCAATTTAAATTTATTTCCGTTTGAAGAAATATATTCTCTATCAGGGTTTAGCTGCCTTATAAATTTTTTACCTTTTTTTTGCATTTCAGCCTGTAAATTACCTTTCATTAATCCAAGCCAATTTCTATATCCTAGAATTTTATCCTCGGCATCTACAGCTGCAACAGAATCTTCATGATCTATAATTGTTGTTATAGCTGATTCTAAAAATATATCGTGTATTGCAGCTTTATCTTGATTGCCCTTGGGATTAAAGACTTCAAGTGTACCATCTGCATCAAATATAATATCTATATGAAGGTTATTATTTACAAACAATAGAGATGATAAATTTTTTGATTTTTTGGAATATCCAACAAATTGTTTTGGATTTTTTAGTTTTAGATTTATTTGATTATTTTTAACTTCAGGAATTTTTTTAATATCTTTCCAGCTACCTTTTTCTAGCGGCACGTAAGAATCTAATATTTTTTTAGCATATTTAATTACTTTTTCTCCTCTTATAAAATTATACTTTTTTCCACGTTCAGCTCCGTTAGAATCTGAAATTACATCTGTTCCATATAAAGCGTTATATAAACTTCCCCATCTCGCATTTGCAGCATTTAAAGCATATCTTGCATTCATTACTGGTACTACTAGTTGCGGGCCAGCAATTGTAGAGATTTCATTATCTACATTTTTTGTTTTAATTTGAAATTTTTTACCTTCTTTTTTTAAATATCCAATTTCTTTTAAAAAATTTAAATATTTTTTACTATTAATTTTTTTCCCTCTTTTATCTCTATGCCAAATATCAATTTTTTTTTGTAAAATTTCTCTAAATTCTAAAAGGTTTTTATTTTTAGTTGAAAGTTCATGGGCACATTTATCTAAACCATCCCAAAATCTTTTTTTAGCAATGCTAGTTCCAGGCAAAAGCTCATTATTGACAAAATTTAATAATTCAGAAGCAATTGACAGTTTTCCAAGTAAAATATACTTTTTTGCCATATTTCTGTATATTATATATAAATAGTATAAATGAAAAGTTATTTAGAATTTGAACGCGATATAAAAGCTTTAGAAGAAGAATTGGAAAAATTAAAAGATCCTTTCAACAAGGAAGGTCTATCAGAAGTTGATACGAGCAAAATATCTGAAATTCAAACAAAAATTAACGATAAATTAAAAATCTCATATGCAAATTTAAATGCGTGGCAAAAGACCCAAGTTGCAAGACATGAAGACAGACCCAAAGCAAAATTTTTTGTAGATAATTTATTTACAAATTTTATTAATTTGTCGGGTGATAGAAATTTTTCAGAAGATGAAGCTATACTGGCAGGATTTGCTGAATTTGAAGGCAGGTCAGTTTTGGTTCTGGGTCAAGAAAAAGGAGAAAATCTTGATAGTAGATTAAAAAGAAATTTTGGAATGATGAGACCAGAAGGCTATAGAAAGTGTATAAGATTAATGAAACTTGCAAACAAATTTAATATTCCAGTAATATCATTTATTGATACACCAGGAGCTTATCCTGGAATTGGAGCTGAACAGCGAGGTCAGGCTGAAGCAATAGCAAGCTCCATAGATTGTTGCATGTCATTAGAAGTTCCAATAATTTCTATCATTATTGGTGAAGGTGGATCTGGTGGAGCAATTGCTTTAGCGTCTGCAAATAAGGTGATTATGTTTGAAAATGCAATTTATTCAGTTATTTCTCCAGAAGGCTGTGCTTCCATATTATGGAGAGATCCAAACAAATCATTAGAGGCTGCGCAGGCAATGAAGATAACTGCTAATGAACTTCTAAAAATGAAAATTATTGACAAAGTAATAAAGGAACCAATTGGTGGAGCTCATAGAGATAAAGAAGAGGTTATTTTTTCTACAAAAGAAATATTAATAAATTATTTAGAGGAATATAAAAATTACTCAAGAAAAGAAATTTTTGAGGAAAGAAAAGAAAAATTTTTAAATATTGGTAAACAAAAAGGCTTCACAATGTTCTCAGGAGATCATGATTGGATTGTAAAAGAAAATATTTTTGGATCAACTAAGGAAATTTTATTAAAGTATAAAAAAACATTTATAATTGGTGTTCTTATAATATTATCTGGAATTATATTTTTAACTTAAGAAACTATAAAGCACCACAACAATGTTTATATTTTTTTCCTGTTGCGGGGCACTTTTCATTTCTTGATATTTTTTCATTTTTTTTAATCGTTAATAAGCATTTTTGATTATTTTCCATTTTATGCTTTAAAGCATTTGAATTATTGTCCGGTATACTTTCTTGGTCAACTATTTCTAGATTATTTAAAAAAGTAATAAAATCAACTTTAATTTTATTTAATAAAGATTCAAATAGCTTAAAAGCTTCTCTTTTAAATTCTTCAAGAGGATCTTTAGCAGCATAGCCTCTTAAACCTACTACCTGTCTTAAATGCTCAAGATATTGTAAATGTGACCTCCATAAGAAATCTATAGTTTGTAACAGCACTCTTTTTTCAAGCCCAAAATTAGTAGTTGCTTTAATTTTATCAATTCTCTTAAGTCTAAATTTTTCAAAGCTTTCTTTCATTGCATTTTCGAATTTTTTATCTTTTAATTTTATAATATTTAAGAGATCTCCTTCATTAATAGATTTTCCCATTACAGGTTTTATTTTTACTTTAAAAGAATCGAGTTGATTTTCTCTTTCATAGATTGTTTTTTCATTTGAAAAATTTCTTATTAAATCATCTGAAAATGAATTTATTATTTCACTTATATCATCTGATTTTAATATTTCTTTTCTTTGCTCAAAAATGACTTTTCTTTGATCATTCATAACATCATCAAATTTTAATAAAGTTTTTCTTATATCAAAATTTCGTCCCTCTACTCTTTTTTGTGCTCTCTCTAGTGCTTTATTTATCCAAGGATGGTCGATTGATTCTCCTTCCTTTAAACCAAATTTTTTCATAATTGAGTCGATAGATTCAGATCCAAATATTCTCATGAGATCATCTTCTAAACTAATGTAAAATATAGAATTTCCTTGATCTCCTTGTCGTCCTGCTCTTCCTCTTAATTGATTGTCAATTCTTCGACTTTCATGTCTTTCAGTACCTATAACGAATAGGCCACCAAGCTCTTTAATTTTATTTTTTTCTTCTTGGTTTTCTGCGTTTAAACTTTTTCCACCAAGTTTTATGTCTGTTCCTCTACCAGCCATATTAGTGCTGCAAGTTATTGCATTAAGTTTTCCAGCATCAGCAATTATATTTGATTCTTTCTCATGATGTTTTGCATTTAAAACTGAATGTTTAATTTTTCTATTTTCAAGAAGCTTTGAATAAATTTCAGATTTATTAATACTTGTAGTACCAATTAAGACTGGCTGACCATTTTTATTACATTCAACTACTTTATCAATAATTGCTTTATTTTTTTCTTTTTCAGTTCTAAAAATTTGATCATTCCAATCTTTTCTAATCATTTTTTGATTTGTAGGAACTGAAACAACATGAAGTTTATAAATATCAAAAAATTCCTCAGCTTCTGTTGCGGCTGTACCAGTCATGCCAGCAAGTTTTTCGTATAAACGAAAATAATTTTGATAAGTGATTGATGCTAATGTTTGATTTTCACTTTGTATTTCAACTTTTTCCTTTGCTTCTAAGGCTTGATGTAAACCATCTGAAAATCTTCTTCCCTCAAGTACTCTGCCTGTAAATTCATCTATTAATTGTACCTTGTTATCTCTAACAATATAATCTGTATCTTTAAAAAATAATAAATTTGCTTTAAGTGCCTGATTGATGTGATGGACTAAATTAATATTTAGGGGATCATAAAAATTGTTATTTTTAAGAATTCCATATGTTTTTGATATTTTTTCAATACTGTCTATGCCTTTTTCAGAAAGCATAACATTTTTATTTTTTTCATCTAATTCATAATCATCTTTATTTAATTGTTTAACAAATCTATTACATACAAAATATTGATCAGATTTATCTTCTGTTGACCCTGAGATAACCAATGGTGTTCTTGCTTCATCAATTAAAATACTATCCACCTCATCTACAATACAGTAAAAATGGTTTCGTTGTACCATCTCTTCAATATTATATTTCATATTATCTCTTAAATAATCAAAACCAAATTCGTTATTAGTTCCATATGTTACATCGCAATTATAATTTTTTTTCCTTTCAACGTCGTCCATTTCATTTGTTATGCACCCAACTGTTAACCCTAGGAAATTATATACTTTACCCATCCATGCAGCATCTCTTTTTGCTAAAAAATCATTTACAGTTACAACGTGAACACCTTTTTCCAACAAGGCATTTAAATATACTGGTAGTGTTGCTGCTAAAGTTTTTCCTTCACCTGTCTTTTGTTCAGAAATTTTTCCTTGATGAAGAATAATTCCACTCATTATTTGTACATCAAAATGCCTTTCATTTAGAGTTCTTTTTGCAGCCTCCCTAACATAGGCAAATGCCTCTGGCATAAGGTCATCCAAATTTGTTCCATTTTTAATTTTTGATTTAAACTCAAGTGTCTTAGATTTAAAATTTTCATCTGGAATCTCTTTGATTTTAGATTCCAGAGCATTAATTTGTTTGACAATTGACTTTAATTTATCAATATCTCTTTGACTTGAATTTTTTATAAATTTGCCGATAATTTTAGTAATATTTAACATAAATAAATATATTGTTTTAATATAAGACTTATATAATCAATAATAAGAAATTTTAAATAGCAATGACTTTAAACTTAAAAAATTTACTTAATCCTAAAGTTAAAATATCAAAAATGGGTGAATTTCAAGAGTTACAGCCCATTGATGGACTAGAGATATCAGCAGTTTCAGCAGATCTCTATGGCGATGGAAGGGATGACTTAACTTTGTTTTATTTTAGAGAAGGAGCTAATTTTGCTGCAACATACACCACATCAAAGGTTACTTCTGCTAGCATCAATTGGAACTTAAGAATAAAAAGACATTTTATAAAAGCGCTTATGGTAAATACTCAAAATGCAAATACCTTTACAGGCACAAAAGGAGCACAAGGATTAAAAGAAATTGCGGTAGCATTATCGAAGTCGCTAACACTTAAATCATCCCAAACACCCAAAGGAGTTAGTGAGGTTGTAAAAATAACAGATCTACTTTTTGCATCAACAGGAATTATTGGTGAAGATTTTCCATATTTAAAGATTAAAAGTAGAATTCCCGAATTGGTAAAAAAATTAAAAGTTGAACAAAATAAATTTGTTTGGTTTAAAGCAGCTAGCGCAATAATGACAACAGACACAAGACCAAAAGTTGCTTATGAAGAATGCAAAATAGGAAATAAATTAATTAAAATTTCTGGAATAGCAAAAGGCTCAGGTATGATTGCTCCTAATATGGCTACTATGTTGTCATTCATATTTACCAACGCTGATATACCATCAGTATTTTTAAAAGCTGTTTTAAAAAAAGTTGTTGCAACAACATTTAATTCTATAACCATAGACAGCGACACATCAACAAATGATATGGTAGCTATATTTTCCACAGGAAAAGTAAAAAATTCAAAAATATACAACGTACTAGATCCTAAGCTGCAAGATTTTGAAAAAGCATTACACAAATTGTGTTTGAATCTTGCTAAACAAATTGTTGTTGATGGAGAAGGAGCAAAAAAATTTATCGAAATAAATGTAGTAGGAGCTAAATCACAATCGATGGCAAAGTCTGTTGGGTTTTCAGTAGCAAACTCTCCTTTGTTTAAAACTGCAATTGGAGCTGGAGATCCAAACTGGGGAAGAATAATGATGGCCTGCGGTAAGGCCGGCGAAGATATTGTTGCAAATAAAATAGAATTAAAAATTGGAAAATATCTAGTTGCTGAAAAAGGTAAAGTGGCAAAAGATTATAATGAAAAAGATTTAAAAGAATATATGAAGTGGGATTCAATTAGTATTGAAATTAATTTAAATATTGGAAATGCTTCTTACAGTGTTTACACATGTGATTTTACGCATGATTATATTGACATAAATGCTAATTATAGAAATTAATACTTGTTTTTTTCAAATAAAATTAAATAATACAATCACTAATGATTAAATATAATTTAACATGTAAATGTGGAGAGACATTTGAAAGTTGGTTTTTAAGTTCTTCAGAGTTTGATTCTCTTTGTAAAAAAAAACTTATAAAGTGCATCTATTGTGAATCATCCAAAGTAAAAAAATCAGTTATGGCTCCTAATTTACCTGGCAAATCAAATAGAATATCTAAAAAAAGCAAACTAGAAAAGAATATAAAAAAACAACTTTTAGATTTTAGAAAATATATAGAAAAAAATTGTAAAAATGTTGGAGAGAATTTTTCAAGAGAGGCTAGAAGCATCCATTATGAAAAAAAAAATTCTCAAGGTATATATGGGAAGACTACACCTGAAGAAGCTTCAGAATTAATAGAAGAAGGAATAGATGTTGTGACTGTTCCTTGGGTGGATAAATCAGAAAACTAATTTTTTAAAAAAGTTGAAATATAATTTACTGAAGTGTCGTAGCTTCTGTTCCATTTATTGGAAAATAAATCAAATTTCATGCCAATCACCTCATCTGTTATAAAGTTGTTTTTATTTGTGATAATTTCTAAATCTTGTGGTGTTAAGAATTTATTCCAATCATGAGTTCCAACTGGAAGCCATCTTAAAATATACTCTGCACCTAATATCGCAAAAAAATATGATTTTAAATTTTTATTAATTGTAGCAACAAACATAATTCCATTTTTTTTAATTAATTTTGAACACTTTTGAATAAATAAATTTATATTGGAAACATGCTCTACTACTTCCATATTTAAAATCACATCAAATTTATTTTTAATATTTAAATTCTCTGGAGAATGATGCATATATTTAATATTTAAATTCATTTCTTTTGAGTGCAATTTAGCAATTTCAATATTATTATTTGAAGGGTCTATCCCTGTAACTGTAGCACCCAGTCTATTTAAAGGTTCACATAAAAGTCCACCCCCACAACCTATATCTAAAATTTTTATACCCTTTAGTGGTTTTTTAATATTTCCATTAAGTTTGAAATGAGAAATTAATCTTTCTTTTATAAAGTCAATTCTAGCTGGATTAAAAATATGCAAGGTTTTAAATTTACCATTCGGATTCCACCAATCCTTTGCCATTCGGGAAAATTTTTCTATTTCTTTTTTATCTACTGTAGTCAAAATAATAATATTTTAGATATACTTGTACATTTTTATAATTAAGAGTATTTATTAATAAAAATTATATAAAGTAAATAAGATATTTTATCATGAAGAGGTTAGTGCTTAAGTTTGGCGGAACATCCGTTGGAACTACAGAAAAAATTAGAAAAGTAGCTAATATTATTAAAAAAAGATTTAGTGGGGATAATGAGATTATAGTCGTTGTATCCGCAATGTCAGGAGTAACCGATGATCTAAAAAAAAAATCTGAATCGATAAGTAAAAATTTTGATAAAAAAGAATTAGATGCATTGCTTTCTTCGGGTGAACAAGCCTCATGTTCACTTTTAGCAGGGGCTCTTATAGACTTGGGAATTAAATCAAGATCATGGCTTGGCTGGCAAATACCTATTATTACAAACAATAACCATACTTCATCTCAAATAATAAAAATTAAGAATGATGAAATTTTAAATTTTATTTCAAACAAAGGTGTCGCTGTTATTGCTGGCTTTCAAGGAATTTCAAAAGAAAATAGAATTACTACCCTAGGCCGTGGTGGTTCAGATTTATCTGCAGTAGCTGTAGCAAAGTTTTTTCAAACAGATTCTTGTGAAATTTATACAGATGTAGACGGAGTTTTTACAACAGATCCTTCTATAAATCCAAAAGCAAAAAAAATTGAAAAAATATCCTATGAAGAAATGTTAGAAATGTCTTCTTTAGGAGCAAAAGTTATGCAACCAAACGCGGTTCAAGCATCCATGCTAGATGATATTGCTATCGATGTGAGGTCTACTTTTTTAGAAAATACTGGAACAAAAATAGTTTCTGAAAATGAAATTGATTTTAAAAATGTAGTAACAGGCATAGCTTACTCAAAAGGTAATGCGAAAGTTTCTATTATTGGTGTTGTAGATAAACCAGGCGTGGCAGCCGATGTTTTTGAACCAATAGGAAAAAATAATATTAATATTGATATGGTAATTCAAAATACTTCTTTAGATGGAAAAAATGCTAATATAACTTTTACTATTAAACAAGAGGATTTAAATACTACATTAAGTATAATTGAAAAAAATAAAGAAAAAATAAATTTTAATAAGATAACACATGATGATAAGCTTGCAAAAGTATCAATTATTGGAGCGGGCATGATAAGCGAATCTGGTGTAACTCATAAAATGTTTAGATCTTTAGCTAATGAAAAAATAAATATATTAGCAATCTCGACGTCGGAGATAAAAATCTCTGTTTTAATCCGCGAGGAGCTTACTCAGAAAGCAGTAAAAAAATTACACGAAGCATTTGGACTCAATTAATAAGTTGATGAATATTAGACCATTTAGAGATATTAAAAGAAGAAAAACTAAAAAGATTAAAGTTGGTAAAGCAGAAGTTGGTGGAGATGCACCAATATCAGTTCAATCTATGACCAATACTTTAACAACTGATGTTACTGCCACAATAAAACAAATCAATGAACTTGAAGAAGTCGGAGCAGATATTGTTAGAGTGTCTTGTCCAGATCAAGATTCTTCATTATCACTAAAAAAAATTTTGAAAAGTGTTAAAGTTCCAATAGTTGCAGACATACACTTTCATTATAAACGTGCAATTGAAGCTGCAAATGCTGGTGCAAATTGTTTAAGAATAAATCCTGGTAATATTGGATCAAAAAAAAAAGTTCAAGAAATTCTTAGAGCAGCAAAAGATAATAATTGTTCAATAAGAATTGGGATTAATGCTGGATCTCTTGAAAAATCATTATTAGAAAAATATAAGGAACCATGCCCCGAAGCACTAGTTGAAAGTGCAGTTAATAATATTAAGCTTTTAGAGGACGAAGATTTTTTAAATTTTAAAATAAGCGTTAAGTCATCAGATGTTTTTTTGTCCACCAAAGCTTATAGATCTCTTTCAAAAATTTGTAATTATCCTTTACATTTGGGTATTACCGAAGCAGGAAGTTTAACTTCAGGAAGTATTAAATCTTCAATTGGAATAGGAATGCTTTTAATGGAAGGTATTGGGGATACAATAAGAGTTTCGTTATCAGCAGATCCAGTAGAGGAAGTTAAAATTGGTTATGAAATATTAAAATCTTTAAATTTAAGACACAAAGGAGTAAACATTATCTCCTGTCCGTCATGTGCTCGTCAAGGATTTCAAGTTATCGATACAGTAAAAATTTTAGAAGAAAAACTCTCGCACATAAAAGAACCAATAACTTTATCTATAATCGGGTGTGTTGTTAATGGACCAGGTGAAGCAGCGCAAACACAAATAGGATTAACAGGTGGAGGAAAAGATGAGCACATGATCCACCTTTCGGGTGTGCCTCACCATAAAGTGCCAAGTAATAAAATAATAGAAGAAATAGTTAATTTAGTAGAAAACAAGTCAAAAGAACTACAAAAAAATTAAATTACAAAAAATGATTCCTATAACAAAAGTTAAATTAATTGTTGAAGCATACAAGACTTTAGAGTTAGAGCTTGCTTCAGGCAATATTGATAAAAAGGATTTTGTTAAAAAATCCAAAGAATACTCAAGTATAGGAGAGGTAATTGATCAGGCGAAAAGCTATTTAAATTTTGAGAAAGAAAAAATAGATTTGGAAAAAATTATAGAAGACAAAGCAAGTGATAAAGAAATGATTGAATTGGCAAAAAAAGAACTTAATGATTTGTATGAAAAAAATAAAGTTAATGAAAAAAATTTAAAAATATATCTTTTACCAAAAGATGCTGCAGACACAAAAAATGCTATACTTGAGATTAGAGCAGGAACAGGAGGAGATGAAGCGAGTCTATTCGTTTCAGATCTTTATAAAATGTACGAGAAAGTTTGTTTAAATAACAAGTGGTCATTTGAAATAATAAGTATATCAAAAAGTAGCGCGGGAGGATTTAAGGAAGTAATTTTATTAATTAAAGGAAATAGCATATATTCCTTTTTAAAGTATGAGAGTGGTGTACACCGTGTTCAAAGAGTTCCCAAAACTGAAACCCAAGGAAGGGTACATACATCTGCGGCTACTGTAGCTGTCCTCCCCGAAGCAGAGGAGGTTGATATAAAAATACAAGAAAAAGATTTAAGAATAGATGTTTATAGAAGTACTGGAAGCGGAGGTCAGTCTGTAAATACAACAGATTCAGCCGTCAGGATTACTCATATCCCAACAGGAATTGTTGTGACAAATCAAGATGAAAAATCACAACATAAAAATCGTGCAAAAGGTATGAAAATTTTAAGGTCTAGAGTTTACGAAGCGGAGAGAGAGAAAAAAGATAAGGAACGATCAAGAGATAGAAAAAATCAAATAGGATCAGGCGATAGGTCTGAAAGAATAAGAACATATAATTTTCCTCAAGGAAGAGTGACAGATCATAGAATAAATATAACATTACATAAGCTTGAGGAATTTTTAAGTGGGGATGCTTTTGAAGAATTAAATCAAACTTTAAGATTACAAGATCAAGAAATAAAATTAGCTAATTTAAAAAATTAATGAATTTAGAACTCGCAATTAAAAAAGCATCTCTAACACTAAAAAATCATAATATTGTATCACATGAATTAGATGCACAGATACTTCTTTCGAATATTATGGGAATAGAAAGGGAGTTTTTAATTACAAATAATCAAATAAATATTTCAGAAAAAATCAAGAAAAAATATGAAATTGCAATTGAAAGAAGAGTTAAAAGAGAGCCGATAGCTTATATTATAGGAAAAAAAGAATTTTGGAGTGAAAGTTTTAAAGTAAATCAATCAACACTTATACCAAGACCTGAAACAGAACTATTAATTTATAAAGTAATCAATTTTTTTAGAAATAAAAAAATAAGTATTTTAGATATTGGAACCGGCACAGGGTGTATATTATTATCTATACTTAAAGAACTAAGTTCTTCAAGAGGATTGGGTATTGATATTTCAGCAAAAGCTATTGAGATAGCAAAAATTAATTCAAACAATCTTAATTTATCTAGTCGGGCCAAGTTTAAAGTTTTTGATTTAAATAAATTTAATACAGGAAAGTATGATTTAATTGTATCTAATCCACCGTATATTCCATCAGGTGATATTAGAAATTTAAGCAAAGATATAACAAATTATGAGCCTCTGGCTGCTTTAAATGGAGGTAGCGACGGCCTTGACCTGATTATAAAAGTTATTTATAAATCTGATCATCTTTTAAAAAGAGAAGGTTTACTCGCTTTAGAAATTGGACACAATCAATATCAAAGAGTTTCCAGTATACTAAAAAGAAATGGATATAGAGAAATGACTAAAGTTTATGATTATAAACGTAATGTACGTTGCATAATAGGCACAAAAATAAAGTTTTTTAAATCTAAAAAATAATTATTTTGACAAATCAAATTATAAATGGCTATGATTGTTTAAATCCTAATACAAAATATATAAATAGGATGTTTCAATAAAATATATGTTTCAACGTAAACAAAGAAGGTTTAGAAGTCGCCAAAATGGTAGAAATCATCTATCACATGGCAATGGTTATAAGTCAGCAAGACCAAGGTCTAATTCATTTTCAAACAACCAAGTAAGAAATAATTTTAGAACAACACAAAGTGCTGAGAAATTATTTGAAAAATATAGCTCTTTAGCAAAGGAGGCAATGTCTGTAGGAGATAAAACTCTATGTGAAAACTATCTTCAACATGCTGATCACTTTATGAGAATTATTGAAGATAAAAACAAAAATAGAGAACAAGTTAAAGCTAATGAGGTTAATAAACCTATAATCGAAAATAAACTTCCACCTGAGAATAGTGAAGTTAAACAACAAGACGAAAATAAAAACTAAGAATAAAAAGTAAAGTTACAAATATCAATTTTTTTTATCAATCAACTCCGCAATTAGTACATCAGTTTTGATGCGGTGTATTTCAAACTGTTTTCGTTCATTGTCTTTTAATATTTTTCCTGAAGGAAGTTTCAATGTTTGGGAATTTACTTTTTTCCCATTTACAATTACTTCGTAGTGCAGATGAGGTCCAGTAGAAATTCCTGTTGAACCAACATACCCTATAATTTGTCCTTGTCTAACTTTCTTTCCAACCCTCATACCTTTTGCAAAACTACTCATATGAGCATAAATAGTTTCATAAGTACTGTTATGTTTTATTTGAATACAATTTCCGCCACCGCCACACCATTTAGCTCTAGTAATTGTTCCTGATCCCGAAGCCATAATTGGTGTTCCTGTTGGAGCAGCAAAATCTGTTCCTTGATGCATTTTATTAAATCCACTTATAGGATGTTTTCTCATACCAAACGGAGAAGATAGTCTTGCTCCATTAATAGGTGTTTTCATTAAAGCTTTTTCTACACTCTTTGCATTTATATCAAAGTAACCATAATCTTTATCAGTTCCAAATTTATAAAGAGATACTTCTCTGCCGTTTACTGTCATGTGCGCGTAAAGTATTGATCCACTCTTTACAAACTCACCATTTTCATCAAAATATTTTTCATATACAATTTTAAAGTAGTCGTTTTTTCTTATATCTCTCTGAAAATCAATTTCAAAACCAAATATTCTAGCAAATTCTATAATGGTATCAGGATTAATGCTTGCTTCTACCGCTGATGAATAAAGATTTTTTTTAATTATATTTTCTGATAGAACTTTTCTCTTATATAATTTGGTGATAATTTTTTTTGATATAATTTCATTTTCTGTATTTTTAACTATTTCTATAGCTGTACTTTTTGTAATAGGAACAGAAAACTTTAATAATGAATTTTTGTTTGTGGGCAAGATTTTTTCAATAATAATATCAATTTTATTACCTACTAAAAGTGTATTTGGGTTACCATATTTCTTATATTGATTAATAACTATTTGGATTTCTTTATTTTGTATTTTATATTTTTGTAAAATTTTCTGAATTGTGTCCCCTTTTTTTATTTCATAATCTATATTAGTGTAGGGAGATATAATCTGATCTAATATAAATTCCTTTAATTCTTTTAAATCGGTAACATTATAAGAATTATTTTTATTTTCTGATATTTTTGATATTTTTTCATCGCTTTTATAAATAACTGTTAGTAGAAGTAAAAAAATTACAATCACTCCAGAAAAAAGAAAATACTTAGATCTATCCCAATTTTTTTTTAAAATTTTGTACATAAATTTAGTTTAGACAATCGTTAACGTAACATTATATTTTTCAAATTTTATATACAAAATTTTTAAAAATTTCCTTTAAAAACGCTTATTTTTAGCAGTAATTTTGACTAATATTCGTCTTGATTTATTCATTAATTAGCTTATAACCAGCGGTC
>SHAO01000012.1 GCA_004213215.1 Candidatus Pelagibacterales bacterium
TTTTTTCATTTGTTGAATAATTTTTCCTGGAAGAGAGCCTATATATGTTCTTCTGTGACCTCTTATTTCAGCTTCATCTCTTATTCCTCCAAGAGACATTCGAACAAATTTTCTTCCAGTAGCTTTAGCAATAGATTTTCCTAGTGAAGTTTTACCAACCCCTGGAGGTCCCACGAGGCATAATATAGCTCCTTTAATTTTACCAACTCTCTTTTGAACAGCTAAGTACTCTAAAATTCTTTCCTTTACTTTTTCTAAACCATAATGATCCTGATCTAATACTTTTTTTGCCTCATCTATACTAATTTTTTCAATTTGCTTTTCTTTATTGTTCCAAGGTAGTTCGATCATCCAATCTAAATAATTTCTCACAACTGTAGCTTCAGCTGACATAGCACTCATTGATTTTAATTTTTTTAACTCTGATAAGCATTTTTTTGTAGCCTCTTTAGTCATTTTTGCTTTAATAATTGATTTCTGCAATTGTGCAGTTTCATCCTTGCCGTCTTCGATTTCGCCAAGCTCTCTTTGAATAGCTTTCATTTGTTCGTTTAAATAATATTCTCTTTGAGTTTTTTCCATTTGATTTTTTACTCTACCTCTTATTCTTTTTTCTACACTAATAACATTCATTTCATTATTGATGTGTTCCATTAGTTTTTCTAATCTAACTTTTAAATCAACTGTTTCTAATAATTTTTGCTTTTCAAAAATTGAAATATTTAATTGTCCCGCAATATGGTCTGCAATAATAGATGGATTGCTCTGTTGTTTAATATTTGTTGTGAGCTCAAGAGAAATTTTCTTATTTACATTTATTACTTTTTCTAATTTTCTAATTAGTGCTGTTGATAGTGCTAATACATCTTCCTGAGGAGAATCTATTTTGTCTTTAATAATTTCTGTTGAAGTTGCTAAATAATCTTTATCATTTCTGCATTCTAAAATTTTAACTCTATCTAGTCCCTCAACCAAAACTTTGACGGTTCCGTCAGGTAATTTTAAAAGTTGCAGAACCTTACTTTCACAACCAAAAGAGTATAGATCTTTTTCGGTTGGGTCATCTTTTTCAGCATTTTTTTGTGTTACTAGGACTATTTTCTTGTTTGTTTTCATTACCTCGTTTAAAGCCTTAATTGACTTATCTCTGCCAACAAATAAAGGTACTATCATCCTAGGAAACACTACAATATCCCTTAAAGGAAGGGTTGGAAAAAAATCACTTTTGTTCATGATCTATATTATATGGTTATTATTTAAAATGTTTCAACTAGTTTTTTAGGCTGCTGAAGTTTTTTTGTCTTTAGAGTGAATAATTAGTGGTTCGTTGTTATTTTTTACCACAGACTGATTTATAATAACTTCCTCTACATTTTCCATTGCTGGGAGTTTAAACATGGTTTTTAGCAGTAAAGCTTCAATAATTGACCTTAATCCCCTTGCCCCAGTTTTTTTTGTAATAGCTTTCTTTGCTATTTCTAAAACAGCTTCATCTTGAAAAATTAGTTTTACATTTTCGAATTCAAATAGTCTTTTGTATTGCTTGACTAGCGAATTCTTTGGCTCTTGTAATATTTTTACTAATGATTTCTCATCAAGCTCCTGAAGAGTAGCTAATATTGGCATTCTTCCAACAAATTCTGGTATTAATCCATATTTTATCAAATCTTCAGGTTCTAAATTTTTTATAAGGTCTCCAGAAGATTGGTCTTGAAAATGTTTTACATTAGCTCCAAAACCAATTGAAGTGTCTGAACCTCTTTTTGCAATAACTTTATCTAATCCCGAAAAAGCTCCTCCACAAATAAATAATATATTTGTTGTATCTACTTGTAAAAATTCTTGTTGAGGATGTTTCCTTCCTCCTTGTGGGGGTACACTAGCTACTGTTCCTTCCATAATCTTAAGTAAAGCTTGTTGCACTCCTTCACCGGAAACATCTCTTGTAATTGAGGGGTTTTCAGACTTTCTACTAATTTTATCAACTTCATCAATATAAACTATACCTCTCTGAGCTTTTTCCACATTATAATCTGCAGCTTGTAATAATTTAAGAATTATATTTTCAACATCTTCACCAACATAACCTGCTTCTGTTAATGTTGTGGCGTCAGCCATAGTAAACGGAACATCAATAATTCTGGCTAATGTTTGGGCTAGCAGGGTTTTTCCGCAACCAGTTGGTCCAACTAAAAGAATGTTCGATTTAGAAAGCTCAACATCTTTACCGTTTTTAGATGTGTGATTTAATCTTTTATAATGATTGTGCACTGCAACAGATAAAACTTCTTTTGCATAAGTTTGACCAATAACGTAATCATCTAAAACATTACAAATTTCTTGAGGTGCTGGAACGCCTTCTTGGCTTTTTACAAAAGTATCTTTGTTTTCTTCTTTTATAATATCCATACAAAGCTCTACGCACTCGTCACAAATAAATACAGTTGGTCCTGCAATTAATTTTCTAACTTCGTGCTGGCTTTTTCCGCAAAAAGAGCAGTAGAGTATATTTTTATTATTTTTTTCACTCATAAATTTTTAAACGAATCAGTTAGTTACAAAATAAACTACTGTTTAAAACTATCAAGTTTAAGTTAATTGTTATCACTAAATCTAGTGCTTTAAGATCTTTTTTCTACTACGTCGTCAATCAGACCAAATTCTTTAGCTTCTGTAGGGGTCATAAAATTATCCCTTTCTAGAGCTTTCTTAATTTCTGCTTCACTTTTTTTTGTGTGTTTCGAGTAGATTTTATTTAATCTATTTTTAAGAGCTATAATTTCTTTTGCGTGTATCTCTATATCTGTTGCTTGTCCTTGATAACCTGCTGACGGTTGATGAACCATGATTCTAGAATTTGGAAGTGAAAATCTTTTTCCTTTTTCTCCAGCAGCTAACAAAAATGAACCCATGGATGAAGCTTGACCTATACATAACGTAGAAACAGGAGGTTTTATATACTGCATAGTATCATAAATTCCTAATCCTGATGTGACTAAGCCTCCTGGGCTGTTAATATAAAAAGATATTTCTTTTTTTGGGTTTTCTGATTCTAGAAATAATAACTGAGCAGTAACTAAAGTAGAAACAGAATCATTAACTGGACCAACTAAAAAAATTATACGCTCTTTCAGTAATCTTGAATAAATATCATAGGCTCTCTCACCCCTGTTAGATTGCTCTACAACCATTGGAATAAGGTTATTCATGTGTTCTTCAATTTTATTTTTCATAACGAATCAATGAATTGAAGTTATACAACTTATGATTACTTTTTTCTAATTTTTTTCTTTTGTTCTGCTGATTTAAGCATTTTTTTTGGTTTTTTTGACTCTATTTTATCTTCAGATTTTGAAGAATGTTCATGATTGTGCTGATGATGCTTTTCATGTTCTGCTTTTAATATCTTTTCAGCCTCATCTGAAGCAATTTCTTTTTTAACTTTCTTTGATTGATTTTTAATTAAATTTAAAATTTTTTCTTCATAAATGGATCCTCTGAGACTAGCCGCTGCTGAAGGATTTTTTTGATAATACTCTAATACTTGTTTGTGTTGACCAGGCATCGATTGTACTTGTTTTTGTATTTCATCTCTTAATTCTTTTTCCTCAACTTTTAAATTATTTTTTTCACCAAGCTCATTTAATAAAAGACCTAACTTAATTCTTTTTTTTGCAATCTTTTCATTATTTTTTTTATTTTTTTCAATATCTTCCTTTTTTAAATTTTGAGTAATTATTGACAATTCTTGATTCAATAAATTATCAGGTATTTCAATGTTATGTAATTTTTCAAGCTGATCTAATATTTTTTCTTTTGAAATTTCATTAAAACTCATTTTATACTGATTTTGAATTTGTTTTTTTACCAATTCCTTTAAATCATTTAAATCTTTTGCTCCTAGATTTTTAGCAAATTCATTATCTATTTTTACTGGTTCTGATTTTTTAATATTTAAAATTTTACATTTAAAAATAGCTTTTTTATTAACAAGTTCTTTTTTAGGATAATTTTCAGGTAAAGTGGCCTCAACTTCTTTTAATTGATTTTTCTTAACACCCAATAGCTGCTTGTCAAATCCTTTTATGAATAAATCTTTACCCAAAACTATTTGAGTATTTTTTCCTTGCCCTCCCTCAAAATTTTTATTTTCTATTGTTGCTTCATAATCAAAAACAACAAGATCTCCATTAGAAGCAACTTCTTCGACATTTTTATCTTTAAAGTTATCTTGGTTTTTTGCAATATCATCTATTCTTTTTTTAATTTCTCCATCTGTCACTTTAATTTCGTAATCAGTATATTGAATGTTTTCTAATTTGCTTAACTTAACTTCAGGTAGTTCGTCAATTTCTAATGTATAATTTAAATCTTTACCCTCACCATGTGATTTAAGTTCAAGTTTGGGTTGACCAGCTACTTTTATTTTTTTCTCTTCTATGGCTTTAGCTGATGTTTCTTGTAAAATTTTTTCTAAAACTTCACCATATACAGCTTTACCAAATTGTCTTTTTAAGACATCGATAGGAACTTTACCTGGTCTAAACCCTTTTAGATCAATTGTTTTGCTAAGCTCAACAAATCTAGCTCCCATTTTTTCATCTATAGTTTTTTTATCTATAAAAACTTTAAGATTTGTTTTTAATCCTTTTTTGGAATCAACTATTACTTTCATAATTTTTGGTGGGCAAGAAGAGACTCGAACTCTTAAACCTTACGGTACTAGTTCCTAAGACTAGCGCGTATACCAATTCCGCCACTTGCCCGCGCAGATGTTATTATCAAATTAAAAGATAATCTCCAAGGCAATTAAACTAATTTGATTTTACTACCTTTTTTTACAATATAAATTCCAATTATAACAGCAATCAAAGAAATGACTGCTTTTGAGGTAATTGCTTCATTTAAAATTAAAAAGCCCAAAATTACTCCAAAAATTGGAATTAAATAAGCAACTTGAGCCTGAAAAACTAAACCATTATGTTTTAAAATATAGAAACGCAACAACCAAGCTATTCCAGTAGAAAAAATGCCAAGATAAATAAGAGATAAAGTTGAATCTATTCTTGGTGATAAATTCCACGGTTGTTCTATTAATAAAGATATTGGCAATAATACTATAGTTCCCCATATTAAAATAGATGCTGTTACATTTTCATTTTTTTTACTACTAATCTTTAAAGTAAGTAAACCTCCGATTACATAAAAAGTTGATCCACATAAAATTAAAATAGCTGAAAAAAAATTATTTTCATTAATTAAAATATCATCAGAAAATAAAAAAACTATTCCTGAAAATCCTATCAAAACACCTAAGGCTCGCATTAGATTTATTTTTTCATTTTTAGTAAAAAAATGAGCCATTAAAGAAGCGCTTAAAGGAGTGGTAGCCATTAAAATAGCTGCTAAATTACTTTGTACTTTTTGAACACCATAAGCTATCAAGAAGAAAGGTATTACTAAATTTATTATTCCTATAGCAGCAAACCAGTGCCAGTCTTTTGAAAAAGCCTCGATTTTAATTTTTTTTATATAACATAATATAATGACAGGAATAGCTCCAAAAAAAATTCTTAAAAAAGCAATAGTAAGTGGTCCGTATGAATAAGTAGCTATTTTAATATTAAAGAATGCAGATGCCCAAATAAGAGCCAGAATTGTTAGCAAAAAATAATCTAAAGGTTTTGACTCTCTCATTCGGTAATTTCTTTCTCTGATCCATTTGTAATTTTAACTAATTGATCATAGGTAATTTTAAATACACAGTTTGGATGCCCTGCTGCAGCAAATATATATTGAAATCTATTTAAAGATTTATCAACCAATACATCTAGGTTATTTATATGTGCGACTGGAGAAACTCCACCAATTGAAAATCCTGTATTTTTTTTAACTTCATCTGCGCTTGCCATAGAAACATCATTTTTTTGTAAAGTCTTCTTTAGTTTATTTAAAGAACATCTTTTATCTCCAGCTATTAAACAAATCAAAAAACTTTGTTCGGTTTTAAATAATAAACTTTTTACAATTGCACCCACTTTGCATTTTAAAGATTTAGCTGCATCTACCGCTGTTCTTGCGGTAGTGTCTAAAACTAAAACTTTAAGTTTTGGATCAAATTTAGTAATAAATTCTTTAACCCTTTTTACAGATTCTTTCTCTAGTAAATCTTCCATTTTTTTAATCTAGTTAATGCAGACGATAATCCTTTAATTATATCTTCTGCTATTAAACCTTTGCCGTAGTGTTTTGCAATATCTCCATGTAACCACGTTGCCGCACATCCAGCTAAAAAAGGATTCATTTTTTTTTGGCCGATTAAACTAACTATCAAACCACTTAGAACATCTCCAGATCCAATTACTGCAAGCTCAGAAGATGCATGGTTATTTATTACAATCTTTTTGTCATGAGATGCAATAACTGTGTTAGATCCTTTTAAAATTATGTTTGATTTAATTAATTTAACTGCAATTAAAGCTTTTTCTATATTGTTAAATTTTTTTTTAACATTAGGAAATATTTTATGAAATTCTCCAAGGTGAGGAGTTATTATTTTATTTTTATCTAGTAAAGAATATAATGTTCTTAAATCATCTTGAAAACAAGTTAATGCATCAGCATCCAATACAACATATTTTACCTTTTTTAATATTATTTTTGTTATCTCTTTAATTTTATTGTTAGACCCAGATCCTGGTCCAATAAGAAGTGATGTAATTTTTTCTTTCACTAAAAATTTTTCTAATTGGTTTATATTATTTATTTCAATTTTTAAAACAGAAGGAAATTTAATTGAATATATTTGTAAGGAATTTTTTGAGCATATAATTTTTACTGCACCAGTCCCAGTTCTTAGCGCGGCTTGAGCTGAAAGAATAGCTGCTCCAGTAAATTCTTTTTGCCCACCATAAATAATAGTTCTTCCTCTACTATATTTATGGTCTGTGGGTTTTTTCCAAGGAAAATATTTTATCCATAGATTAGGGGAATTTTCATAAAAATTACTTTTTAACTTTTGTTTATTAAAACCTATATCCATAATTTTAACTTTACCACTGAAGTGTTTTCCTAAACCAAAAATATGGCCAATTTTTTTTCTGTGGAATGTAAGGGTAACATCTGCCTTTATGGCACTACCTAATACATTTCCTGTATTTGCACAAATACCTGAGGGTATATCTACTGAAATTACAATGTTTTTATTTTTGTTTATTATTTTAAAAACTTTTTTTAATATCCCTTTAATATTTCGCTTCAATCCTATGCCAAATAAAGCATCTACGATTAAAGTATTTTTATGTAATTTAAATAAACTTATTTTTTTTAAGTAACCACTGTACTGTTTGAGGGCTTTAAGAGCATCTCCTCTATAAGCATCCAAACCTACAGAAGTATAGACTTTAACTGAATAACCACTATCCATCAAACGCTTAGCTATAACAAAACCATCCCCGCCGTTGTTACCTGGTCCACATAACACAATTATCGGTTGTTTATTTCTAAAGTTATCTTTAATAAATTTAAAAACTTCATCTCCAGCAGTTAACATAAATAAATAAGAACTCTTTTTTAAAAAATGCTTCTCTTCGAATCTCTTCATCTCTTTTATGTTAAAAATTTCATTCATTTTTTTAATTAATCATGATGGTTGGCTCCTGTATAAAGTATTATAAGGAAATATTTTGTGAGTTATTTCGAAATCTATGTATGATATGCATATCTGTCATATGATAAATTCATTTTAATTTAATCACTTTGATTGATAACTATTCAACTATAAAGTTATTTAAAAAACATTTAGTTACACGTGAAATACTATATATAAGGAATAAATGAGCTCTAGCAAGATTCTCAAGCTAATAAAAGAAAAAGAAGTGGAATATGTAGATCTTAGATTCACAGATCCACGAGGTAAACTCCAACATTTAACAATGGACGGAAAAATAGTTGATGAAAAAATGTTAAATGAAGGAGTTTTTTTTGATGGCTCTTCAATAGCTGGTTGGAAAGCTATTAATGAATCAGACATGATTCTTAAACCAGATTTAGAAAAACAAATAATTGATCCTTTTACATCTCATAATACTCTAATTTTATTTTGTGATGTTATTGATGCTATAAAAAAAGACCCATATGAACGTGACCCAAGAAGTATTGCCAAAAAAGCTGAAAATTATTTAAAAAAATCTGGCATAGGAGATAAAGCTTTTTTTGGCCCGGAAGCAGAATTTTTTGTTTTTGATGATGTAAAATTTAAAAACGATATGAACGAAACTGGTTTTAAGATTGACAGTTCTGAAGGTCCTTATAACACAGGTAAAGATTATGAAAATGGAAATATGGGACATAGACCTGGTATTAAAGGTGGTTATTTTCCTGTCCCGCCAGTAGATAGCGCTCAAGACATGAGGGGAGAATTTTTAAAAGCTCTTAAAGACATGGGAATTAAAGTTGAAAAACATCACCATGAAGTTGCCCCTAGTCAACACGAATTAGGAATGTATTTTGGAACATTAACTGATCAAGCAGATAATATGCAGCTTTATAAATATGGAGTTCATATGGTTGCTCACTCATTTGGAAAAACAGCTACTTTTATGCCTAAACCAGTTAAAGGTGATAATGGTTCTGGTATGCACGTTCACCAATCTTTATGGAAAGGAAACAGTGCTTTATTTTCTGGTGATAAATATGCTGGGCTCTCAGATATGGCATTACATTATATTGGTGGAATTTTAAAACACGCAAAAGCAATTAATGCTTTTGCTAATAGTACTACTAATAGTTATAAAAGATTAATTCCAGGTTTTGAAGCACCAGTTCTTTTAGCATACTCAGCTAGAAACAGATCAGCTTCTTGTAGAATACCTATAACAATGGATAAGAAAGCTGCAAGATGTGAAATTAGATTCCCAGATGCTGCGGGTAACCCCTACTTAACTTTTGCTGCGATGTTAATGGCTGGAATAGATGGTATTAAAAATAAAATTAACCCAGGCAAACCAGCAGATAAGGATTTATACGCTATGCCTGAAGATGAAGTTAAAAATATTCCAACTGTTTGTGGATCTTTAAGAGAAGCAATGGAAAGTCTTGATACAGATAGAAAATTTTTGACTCAAGGTAATGTTTTTACAGATGACCAAATTGATGCTTATATAGCTTTAAAATTTGAAGAAATTTATAAACTTGAACACACACCACACCCTATAGAATTTGAAATGTATTATAGCTGTTAATGCTATTTTTTATTTTTTAAAATTTTTTCATCAGCAATTTTATTTTTATTCACACCTTCTTTTATAGTGTAATCTAGAGTGCCATGCGCACCCGCTTCTACTGCTTTGCGCTGAGTTCTAAACAGTACCTTCTCTTTAGCCTCTTGAGCTAATTTATTAGCATGTTTGCCTAAATGTTTTGTGTCTCTCATACAAATACATTATATACAAATTTTAATTGAGCGGCAATATAGAATTAAATTTTAAAAGACTCGCCACATCCACAACGCTCTGTTTCGTTGGGATTTTTAAACACAAATGTTGACGATAATTCTTCACTTTTGTAATCCATCTCAGTGCCAAGAAGATACATTATCGCTTTTGGATCTATTAAAACTTTTACACCTTTATCTTCAATAATTTCATCATTTGGATTAGCTTTTTTAGCGTATTCCATAACATAAGACATACCCGCGCATCCGCCTGAGGCAACTCCAACTCTAACACCAACTATTGGTTCTTTGGACTGAGCCATAATTTCTTTTACTCTTGCGGCAGCTTTATCACTTAAAGTTATTACTTGTTTGCTCATAAATTTAATTCCAACTTAGCTGCTTCTGACATTTTATCTTTATCCCAAGGTGGTTCCCAAACTAGGTTAAGATTTACATCAGTAACACCCTCTATTTTTTTTACACTTTCCTTTACTTGATTTGGTAAACTTTCAGCTACTGGGCAATTAGGAGAAGTTAATGTCATATCTAAATCTACTTTATTTTTTTCATCTACTTCTATTTTGTAAATTAAACCTAATTCATAGATGTTCACAGGAATTTCTGGATCAAAAATTTTTTTAATTTCTTCAATAACTTTATCTTTAATAACTATCATTAATCAAAAGCCTCAGTGTTTACTTCTTCCTTCTTTTCTAACATAGCCGAGCTCAACGTATGCCATCCTAATGTAGCACATTTTACTCTCATTGGATATTGTTTAACACCAGATAAAGACATTATTTTAGTTTTTTGATCTTCATCGAGTTCCTCAGATTTTATTTCTTGTGTATTTTTAATCATATCCAAGAAATCAAGCACTATCTTTTTTGCTGCTTCTAAAGATTTTCCTTTGACTAATTCAGTCATTATAGAAGTTGAAGCCATAGAAATAGCACATCCACTTCCTTCAAAAGTTAAATTTTCCACTTTTTTTTCTTTATTTAAATTTAAAAAAATTTGAACCTTATCGCCACAAAGTGGATTGTGTCCTTTAGCTTCATGTGTATATTTTTCACATTTACCAAAATTTCTTGGACTTTTGCCGTGTTCTAAAATTATATCTTGGTATAGCTGTTTTAAATCCATTATTTTATATCAAAAACTTTTCTACAATTTTCTATAGCTTTACAAAGAATGTCTATATCTTCTTTTGTATTATAAATTCCAATTGAAGCCCTTGCTGAAGCAGGTAAATTTAATCTTTCATGTAAAATTTGACAACAATGATGGCCAGCTCTAATGGCAACACCCTCTTCATCAACTATTGTAGAAATATCATGTGGATGAATACCTTTTATGGTAAAAGAAATAACTCCAGCTTTATTTTTAGGATTGCCAACAATATTAACAGAATTAATTTTTTTCATTTTTTCTAAAGCATAGCTGGTAAGCTCATTTTCGTGTTTTATTATATTTTCAATTCCAATTGATTGCATAAACTTTATAGATTCATTAAATGCGACTACCTCTGCTGTTGGCATGGTTCCAGCCTCATATTTTTCAGGAAGTGGAGCGTAAGTAACTTTATCTTTTTTAACTTCACTAATCATGCCACCACCACCTATATAAGGCGGCAAGCTTTCAAGCCATTCTTTTTTAGCGTACAGGACTCCTACTCCAGTAGGTCCATAGATTTTATGACATGAAATAGCATAAAAATCACAATCCAAATCCTTAACATCAATTTTTAAGTGTGGTGCACTTTGACATCCATCTACTAGAACTGGAATATTTTTTTTTTTTGCAATTTCTATGATTTCTTTTATTGGCACTATTGTTCCAGTAACATTAGATAAATGGGTAAGAGCAATTATCTTTGTTTTTGAAGTTATTAATTCTTTAAATTTATCAATTAGAATATCTCCATCATCATTTATAGGAGCAAACTTTATAACCGCCCCCTTGTTTTTTCTAAGATAATGCCAAGGAATATAATTAGAATGATGCTCCAATTCTGTAATCAAAATTTCATCACCTTTTTCAATATGCTTTTGACCAAAAGTTGTAGCAACTAAATTAATAGCTTCTGTAGCATTTTTAGTAAAAATAATCTCATCTTTAGATGAGGCATTAATAAATTTTTTTACACTCATTCTTGTTTCTTCGAACTTGTTGGTGGCATTCACTGACAGTGAGTGAATACTTCTACCAATATTAGAAAATTCATTTTTATAAAAATTATCCAAACTTTTTATTACGCTGGTGGGTTTTTGAGCTGAATTAGAGCTGTCAAGATAAACTAATTGCTTGCCATTGATCTTTTTAGAAAAAATTGGAAATTGAGATTTAACTTCATCAATGTGCATTGATTTGTTCCTCTAATTTATTTTCTACAAATTCTTTAATTTTTGGGTTTTTAATAAAATTAACTACATCATTTAAAAAACCTTTAATTAAAAGTTTAGTTGATTCTTTACGACTTAGACCTCTTGTCATTAAATAATAAAGGGAATCTTCATCTATAGTGCCAGAAGTTGAGCCATGGGAACATTTAACATCATCGGCATAAATTTCTAATTCGGGCTTTGAATTAAATTCAGCATCGTCATGCAAAAGTAAAGCTTTACTTAATTGGTACGCATCCGTTTTTTGAGCAACATCTTTTACATAAACTTTACCTTGAAAAACACCTTTGCTCTCAGTGTCTAAAACTTTTTTAATTCTTTGATAACTTTTGCAATCAGGTACTAAATGATTAATGCGTGTTTTAATTTCTTGATGTTCATTCTTATTTAAAAATAATGCTGACAATATATTGCAACTACAATTTTCCCCAATCAAGTCACTTTCTATATCTAGTTTATTAAATCTAAGACCTGAAGAAAAAATTAAATTAACATAATCAGAATTATCATATAGTTTGCTCTTTGAATACTTGTGAAAAAATCCTTCACTTTTTTTACTTTGTATATATAAACTTTTTAATTTTGAGTTTTTTTCTAATGTCAAATCCTCATAAACATTGTTTATAAATTTAAACTTTGATTCATTTATAGTATATTCAATGACATGAAGTTCTGAATTTTTTTTAATTTTAATTTTATTTTTATTATTTAAAATTTTATCTTTAATATTATTTGTAAAAAAATTATAAATAACTAAAGTTTTTTTAAATTTATAGTTTTCTTCAACTTCTAAAAAGTAGCCATTTTCTGCTAATGCATGATTTAAACATATAAGAGGATTTTCACTTAGTTTATAATTAATATTATTATCATGCGAACTAATTTTAATCTTATTTTTTTCCTCATAATCAAAATTATTTGAGTGCAGACTTCCATTTACTAAAATAATATAATTATGATCAAAATTTTTAAGTAGTTCTTTATTTTTAAAATCATAAGTAACTTTTTCTGTATCCAATTTTTTAAAATTATTATCAACAATTCCTCTAAAATCTGTAAATTTCCAATCTTCAAATTTTTTATTTGGGAATCCAGCTGTCTTAAAAAGCTCTAAATTCTTTATTCTAAAATTTTTTTCTTCCAGAGTTATTTTTTCTATTTGATCGATTCGTTTAGAATCAATTTCAAAATTTTCCATATTTTAATTTAGTTTTTTATATCCAGTTTTTTCAAGCTCTTGGGCAAGATCACCACATCCTGTTTTAACAATCTTTCCATCTGATAAAACATGGACAAAATCTGGTTTTATATAATCAAGCAATCTCTGATAATGAGTAATCACTAAGAAAGATTTTTGTTTCGTTCTTGATGAATTTACTCCTTTTGCTACTGTTTTTAATGCATCAATATCTAAACCTGAGTCTGTTTCGTCAAGTATTGAAAAGTATGGATCCAAAATTTTCATTTGTAATATTTCATTTTTTTTCTTTTCTCCTCCTGAAAAGCCAACATTTAATTGTCTAGCTAAAATTTTTTCATCTATCCCAAGCTCTGAAGATTTTTCTTTAACAATTTTTAAAAATGCGAGTGTGTCCAGTTCTTTTTCACCTCTAGCTTTTCTCACAGAATTTAAAGATGTTTTTAAAAAATTATTTGTATTTACCCCTGGTATTTCTAAAGGATACTGGAATGCTAAAAATAAACCTTTTTGTGCTCTTACCTCAACTGGGATTTCGTTAAGACTCTCCCCTTTAAAATTTAATTCTCCTGAAACTTCATATCCGTTTTTTCCGGACAAAACGTTGGCTAGTGTACTTTTACCAGAGCCATTTGGGCCCATTATTGCATGAACTTCTCCTGGCTTAATAGATAAATTTAGCCCTTTTAAAATTTGTTTACTGTTAATTGAAGCTTTTAAATTTTTAATCTCTAACATTAACCCACGCTTCCTTCTAAACTAATCCCTACTAATTTTTGTGCCTCAACAGCAAACTCCATTGGTAATTGCTGTAAAACCTCCTTGCAGAAACCATTCACAATTAAGCCTATCGCTTCTTCTTGATTTAATCCTCTTTGATTACAATAGTACAGTTGTTCTTCATTTATTTTAGATGTGGTAGCCTCATGTTCAACTATTGAGGAGTAATTTTTGTTTTTTATATAAGGAACAGTATGTGCGCCACATTTATTTCCCATTAATAATGAATCGCATTGAGTATAATTTCTTGCATTTGAAGCTTTTTTATTAATATCAACTAAACCTCTATAAGTATTATCGGCATACCCAGCTGAAATTCCTTTAGATATAATTTTGCTCTTAGTGTTTTTTCCTAAATGAATCATTTTAGTTCCCGTGTCAGCTTTTTGATGATTGTTTGTAATTGCAATAGAATAAAATTCACCTACAGAATTATCACCTTGTAAAATACAGCTTGGGTACTTCCATGTAATAGCTGATCCAGTTTCTACTTGTGTCCAAGAAATTTTAGAATTCTTTCCTCTGCAAGCTCCTCTCTTAGTTACAAAATTATAAATTCCTCCAACACCATCTTTATCTCCTGGATACCAATTTTGAACAGTTGAATATTTTATTTCTGCATCATCTAATGCTATTAATTCAACATTTGCAGCATGTAGTTGATTTTCATCACGCATTGGAGCTGTGCAGCCTTCTAAATAACTAACGTAGCTACCTTTGTCTGCAATTATTAATGTTCTTTCAAACTGTCCAGTTTCGGATGCATTTATTCTGAAATAGGTTGATAGTTCCATAGGACACCTAACTCCTTCAGGAATATAAACAAATGACCCATCAGTAAATACTGCCGAATTAAGTGTCGCAAAATAATGGTCAGTTAAAGGAATTACTGAGCCTAAATATTTTTTAACTAATTCAGGATGATTACGAATAGCTTCTGAAATAGGACAGAAAATAATTCCTTTCTTTGTTAATTCATCTTTAAATGTTGTAGCAACAGAAACAGAATCAAAAACTGCATCCACAGCTATACCACTTAGTCTTTTTTGTTCTTCCAATGGAATTCCCAATTTTTTATATGTTTCTATTAATTTTGGGTCTACTTCGTTTAGATTTTTTGGTTTATCAGAAGCACTTTTTGGTGCAGAATAATAATATAAGTCTTGATAATCAATTTTTGGATATTTTGGTTTTTGCCAATTTGGTTCTTTTAAATTTTTTAATCTATTAAAAGCTTTTAGTCTCCACTTCAACATCCATTCCGGTTCTTTTTTAATGTTTGATATAAATTTAATTACATCTTCATTTAACCCTTTCGGTGCTCTAACACTTTCTATGTCAGTAGTAAATCCATACTTATACTCTTTAGATTTTTCTAATTCTTGTTGTTTCATTAGTTTAATTCTTTTTGTTGATTGTTATTAACTCTAAAAATAATATCTTGTAGAGTATTTTTTTCAAAAAAATTGTTTATATGCGTTTCTAAATCATCCCATAAATTATGCGTTATGCATTTTATTGATTTTCCATTACAACCTTTTTTTGATTCTTTTTTGCAACCTACTGTTTTTACAGCTTCATCAACTGCTTTAATAATGCTTGATAATTTTATTTCATTTGGAGATCTGCTTAATAAGTATCCACCAGAAGGCCCTCTACTACTTTTAACTAAATCATGATTTTTTAATTTTAAAAAAATTTGCTCTAGAAAAGATATTGAAATTCCTTGTCTTAAAGATATTTCAGTTAAGCTAATGGGCTGTATAGCATTTGTTTTTGCTAAGTCTGCCATTGCCATAACTGCGTATCTACCTTTACTTGTTAATTTCATGTTAAATTATCTATATATTATAGGCTTTATTTAAATAATCCTACTAAATAGGTCAAGTATAGAAATAAATAAAATTGTCACGCTATAAACATGGTATAAAACGTCTCTTTTTTTTGAAAGTAGTTATCATTATTAAATAAATTATGAGTAGCAATAAGGAAATATTTATTCCTGGTCCAAGTGGAAGAATTCAAGCAAAATATTTTAAAAGTAAACAACCAGCAGCACCAGTAGCATTAGTTCTGCAACCTCACCCTCAGTACGGTGGAACAATGAACAATAGAATAGTTTCTGAAACTTATAATTGTTTTTATAGAAATAATTTCTCAGTAATACGAATAAACTTTAGAGGTGTAGAAAAGAGTGATGGGGTATTTGATAATGGTCAAGGTGAATTGTCTGATGCAGCAGCAGCTTTAGATTGGATAGAAAAAGAAAATCCAGGATACAGCCAGTGTTGGGTTTCTGGTTTTTCTTTTGGAGCTTTAATTTGTATGCAATTAATAATGAGAAGACCTGAAGTAAATAAATTTATCGCCATATCGCCACAACCAAATGTATATGATTTCACATTTTTAGCTCCATGTCCAATTTCTGGATTAATAATTTGTGGAAAAAATGACGAACTTGTCCAAGCCGACAGTATACTAAATTTGAAAAAAAGACTAAGTCTACAAAAAAATATAGACGTAAAATTTGATTCAATTTCTAATGCAAATCATTTTTATAAAAATAAAGAATTAGATCTGGCAAAATCTATAGACGATTATATAAAAGATAAAATTACTATAATTTAGTTTTTAATAATTTTTCCACCTGTGCAAGGTTTTAAGCATCCTGTTGTCATTGGAAAAGATATGGGCATTTTAATATAAGATCTAATAGCAATATAAGCAAAAGCTTGGGATTCAATAAAATCTCCATCTATTCCATATTCATCAATTAATTTTATATTTTTATTTACCTTTTTTAATCTATTCACCAAAAAGTTATTTTTTCTTCCTCCACCACATAAAATTATTTTTTTTCTATTAAACTCTTTTTTTTTTAAAGCCGAGATTATTATTTGAGCAGTAAATTCTGTCAATGTAGCAATAGCATCTTTAAAAAGTAAATCTTTAACAAATGAAAAATCAAAATATTTAGTATCAAATGATTGTATTGTCTCTGTATCTAAGGAATTTTCTTTTTGATAAAAATTTGTAATCATTTTTTTTAAAACTATTTTATTTATTTTTCCAGACTTAGCTATCAAACCTTTTTCATCATAATTTTTATTTATATTATTTCTTACTAATCTATCAATTAGACACATACCAGGTCCAATGTCGGTTCCTGACATTTCATCAACGTTCCAAAGAGTTGTTACATTTGTTATTCCACCTATATTTACAAATGTTGCTTCTCTTATTTTAAATTTTTTTTTTAATAGTTTGTGAAATATTGGTGTTAATGGAGCTCCATGTCCACCGTTCTTTATATCATTTTGTCTAAAATCATAAATGATTGTTTTTTTTGTAAGTTGTGACAATAATTTTCCGTCTCCAAGCTGTTTTGAAATTTTTTCTTTTGCGTTATGAAATATAGTTTGTCCATGGAATCCCACAAAATCAATATTTTTATTAAATTCTTTACTGATTTCATTTACTACATTGGCATGAAAAATTGTTATCTCTTTTTGAAGAGGTCCAATCTTCTTTGATAAATTCGTTAAATCTTTTGAATTGTTTATTTGTTCTTTTATGTCATGAATATTATTGTAGATATTTTGATCATACTTAAAGTATCTTTCTAACATTACTTTATATTCAGTATCGCCATCTGATTGAATAATTGATGCATCTACGCCATCTGCTGATGTGCCACTCATTAAACCTAAACTATAGTAGGATTTCATAAATTATATTTATTTTAAAAGGAATCTTGTATATTACAATTTTAATTGAGCATAAAAATTCATGCAAGAAACATTTCTAACTGAGTTTGAAAAAAGAGGCTATTTTAATCAATGTACTGACCGTCTTGGCCTAGACGAATTAATGTCAAAAGGCCAAATTAAAGCATATATTGGTTTTGATTGTACAGCACCTAGCCTGCATGTTGGCAGTTTAATGCAAATCATGTGTTTGCGTCTTCTCCAAAAACATGGTCACCAGCCAATAGTGCTGCTAGGTGGGGGCACTACATTAATAGGCGATCCTTCAGGTAAAGAGGAAACTAGAAAAATTTTAAGTAAAGAAGAGATTTCTAAAAATATAAAAAGTATTGAAAATATCCTTAATGCTTTTTTAAAATCAAAAAGTTTAAAAACAAAACCTATTTTTGTAAATAATTATTCATGGTTGAGTAAATTAAACTACATAAATTTTTTAAGGGAAATTGGTAAGCATTTTACTATAAATAAAATGTTAACTTTTGACAGTGTTAAACTAAGATTAGAAAGGGAACAATCTTTAAGTTACATGGAGTTTAATTATATGATGCTTCAAGCTTATGATTTTTATGAACTTAACAAGAGGCATAAATGTATTTTACAAATAGGTGGTTCTGATCAATGGGGAAACATAGTCAATGGCACCGACTTAATTAAAAGAAAAGAAAGAAAGATTGCATATGGATTAACAACCCCATTGTTAACGGTTTCTTCGGGGGCAAAAATGGGAAAAACGGAAAAGGGAGCTATTTGGTTAAATAAAAAAATGCTTTCACCATATGACTATTGGCAATTTTGGAGAAATACTGATGACAAAGATGTAGTAAATTTTTTAAAACTTTTTACCGATATGGATATTGAAAAAGTTGAAAAATTAAAAAAAAGTGAAAAAGATATTAATAAACTTAAAGTTTTACTTGCTAATGAAACAACTGCTATGCTGCATGGATCTAAGGCTGCTAAAGATTCAGAGCTAACAGCTCAAAAAACTTTTCGTGATAAATCAATAGGAAAAAGCCTTCCTATAATAAAAATTAAAAAGAGTATAATATCTAGTGGCTTTAATATTTTAGAACTAGTAATTCAAACTAAACTTGCAAATTCAAAAAGTGAAATAAGACGAATGATCAAAAATAATGGTCTAAAAATTAATAATAAAATTGTAACTGATGAAAAAAAAATAATTAATCAAAATGATTTTGATGAAAATGATAATTTAAAAATTTCTCATGGAAAAAAACAGCATGTAATTATAAATATTATTTAGACTCTTCCTTTTTTTCCTTTTTCATTTTTTCTACAGCTCGCACTATAAACCTTGGGGTCAAAGTTTTAATCGGATTTACAGTTGTTTTAATATTTTTTGGAGGTCCTTTCATTTTAAAGCTGACACCAATAACTCCTTCTCCTGTTTTTTTTCCAACTAAAATCTCACCAACCACTGGAATAGATGCAATAATAGAATTAAGTTTAGTGGCAGGAACTAAGGTTCCACGTAAACTTACTATTTTACCTTTATCAACGTATCCATCTAATAAAATTGATACAGCCGGTCCCATTGCCAAAGCATCCTCTATATTTAAAACATTGCCTTCAGAATTAGATTTCATTTCAAAAGATTCAAAACGTATGCCTTCTCCATTTAAAGTATCAGCGATGCCCTGCAAAGATGCCAATGTTAATAATTGCGCAAGCGCAGGCACCTTTGATACTTTAAAATCTGTAATTGCTAAATTTGAGATAGAGGATTTCTTAAAGATAGTTGATTCATATTCTAATTTTCCGCCTTCAAATCCCTTTATAAAATCAAAACTTTTTACAAACGGTCTTGCTCTGTCTGAAATAATCTGAAGAGTTTTTTTGTTTTCATTTACTTGATAAATTGACATTTCAATAATTTCATTTTGAGAAAAATTTCCTTTTAAACTTAATTTATTATAAGAACCATTTTTTATCGAGGCAATCATGCTAAAATTTAAAATATCATCATTTGTTCCTGTAATAGCTTTATCAAGATTAATTATTATTTCTGTATTAAAACTTCTACTTAACATTTTTTTACTTCCAGTTTTATAAAGAGATTTTAAAATAGGTTCTGCATCAAATAATTCACCTTTGATAAAAATAGTATTTTTTAATTTTTTATGCTTGCCGACATGAAAATCATTGTTTTTAATATTATTTTTAAAAGTTATAATTTTAATACTTCTTAAATCTTTAACCTCCAATTCTTTATTTAATTTAATTTTATCAAGCTCTACTTTTGATTTTCCTGAAGAATACAGTAAACGATTGATGTTATAACCAAGTTTATCTTTCTTTATATTAAAATCTAAATATGCTTCATCATTTTTCCCTTTAAAATAATTTAAACTTGATATTTTTAATGAAAGATCATTCAAACTAAATTTTCCACTAAGATCAAAATTTTTTCCAACTCTTCCAGATAGCGAAAAATCCTCAAATTCATTGTTAATTTTAACAAACCCAAATAATTTTAAATCAGAATCCTGATTAAAATTTACTTCTACATTTTTTAAAAAAAATTTTGATTTATAATAGGGAACAAATCCCTTAATATTTTTAATTTCTTGATGTTCCAAATTAAAATCATTAATTTTACCATTTATTGAAAATAAACTATCAGTAATTTTAAATTTATCATCCAAATATAGTTCCACAGAAGTTTCTAAATCTGATACCAATTCTATATCTTTAATATTGCTAAGCTTTAACCCAAACAAAGATGAAATCACATCTATGTCGGAATGTTTAGAAATTCCAGTAGTTTTAATTTTAGATTTAATTATTTTTTTATTGTTTACTAAATTTATATCTATAGAACTTTTTTGTAAATCTAAGTTTAAAATTTTTCCTTTATTTATAATAAAGTTAATACTTTTATCTTTATCTGATTTTAATATGTATTTTATGTCAGTATACAAATTTTTAATTTTAATCTCTTTAGTTATGTTTAAATCAGCATTTAAAAGTTTTGCATTTACTTGATAATTTTTTGCTATACTGCCATCTGGGTTAAATCGGATTATAAACTCTCCCTCAAGATTACCTTTAGAAAATATTTTATTTAATTTTTTATTAAAAAACTTTGGTAAAAATATATTAGAAATTTTTACTAAATCTTTAATATCATTTTTAAAAAAAGCTATTTCGACTCTTTGCAGTAAAAAATCTGAAGTGATGAAGGACTTTAGTGGTAAAAATAAATTTATTTTTGTTAAATTAATTTCATTACCTATAATTAAAATTTTTGGTGTTTTTAACTTTACTACTAAATTTAGTTCTGATGGATTAAGATATATTTTAGTTTTATTAAATTCTAATTTTATATTTTTATTTTCTTGGTTAGCTTTTTCTTTGATTAAAGTATCGAATCTACTAGTTTCTATACCAAAATAACTTATGTAAATTGTAAAGAAAAAAATAGTGACTAATAATAAAATAAAGATTCTTAATAAAAATTTACCCATTTTAATTTCTAAATGCTTTTTGTTTCATAAAGAGCCGCTTCTAGAAAACTGTCAATTTCTCCATCTAAAACGCTTTCTGGATCAGTATTTTCTAAATTGTTTCTTAAATCTTTTACTAATTGATAAGGTTGTAAAACATAAGATCTTATTTGATGACCCCAACCAATTTCTGTTTTAGACTTTGCTAAATTTTCTGACTCTTCTTCTTTTTTTTCTATTTCATGTCGATATAAGCGAGCTTTAAGCATATTAAAACATGTTTCTTTATTTTTGTGTTGTGATCTTTCGTTCTGACATTGAACTACTATATTTGTTGGCAGGTGCGTTATCCTGACTGCACTATCAGTAGTGTTTACATGTTGACCTCCAGCGCCACTAGATCGATAAGTATCAACTCTAATATCCTTTTCTTTAATTTCTATCTTAATGCTGTCGTCAACAACTGGATATATCCATACACTTGCAAAACTAGTGTGCCTTCTTGCTCCAGAATCAAAGGGAGATATGCGCACTAATCTATGAACTCCTGATTCTGATTTTAACCAACCATACATATATGGACCTGTAATTTTAAGAATGGTTGACTTTATTCCAGCTTCGTCACCTCTGTGTTCACTAATAATTTCAAACTTACATTTTTTCTTTTCTACCCATTTAGAATACATTCTTCTCAACATTTGTGCCCAGTCTTGACTTTCTGTGCCACCAGCCCCAGCATGGATTTCTAAATAGGTATCTAGATGATCATTTTCATTTGATAGAAAGCATGAAACTTCTGTTTTTTTTATCTGATTTAATAATAGGGTAATTTTCTTTTCACAGTCCTTTATTACAGCCGTATCATCTTCACTTATAGCAAGTTCTAAAAGTTGCTCAAAATTTTCTAATTCGTTTATGGTAAAAATATAATTTTTGAAAATATTACTAAAGAAATTTTTTTCTTTAAGGATTTTTTGTGCTGCTAACTGATTGTCCCAAAAATTTTTTTCCAAAATTTTTTCATCAAAATTTTTTATTTTATCTTTGATTTTATTTTTATCAAAGATACCCCCTCACATTATCAATAATCTTTTTTACTTCTAAAATTTTTGGTTTAATATATTCCATATCTAATAAAATTTAAAAATTACTTTTTTATTTTCTATATTATTAAGTCCTAATTTATAATTATAAGATAAATTTTCAATAGTATTTATAATATTATCTTTTGTTTTAAAAGACTCATATATAATTTTTTTTGTGTTTTCATTTGGTTGCATTCCAGTATCTGCATCAACTAATGCTAGAGTGATACTTTTAGGAATCTTAAATGGAAGAGCATCTTTTTTTTTAACTACTTTTTTAATAAATTGTTTAAAAATAGGCAGAGCTGCCTTTGCTCCTGTTTCATATTTTCCTAATGTTTTTGGTTCATCAAAACCAACATATACGCCTACCACAAGTTTTGATGTGAATCCTAAAAACCAAGCATCCATATTTTTATTTGTTGTGCCAGTTTTGCCTGCTAATGTTAAATTCAAATTTTTAAGTTTTCTGCCAGTGCCTCTTTTAACAGCTCCTTCTAACATTGAAGTAACTTGGTAAGCCGTCTCTGAAGAAATAATTTGCACTCTATCGTCTTTAATAGTAGGTATTTCATCTTTTAAATATGAAATTTCTTTACAACCTTCGCATTTTCTTTTATCGGAATTAAAAATAGTTTTTCCTCTTCTGTTTTGAATTCTATCAATAAATATAGGATCTACTTTTTTTCCTCCATTAACAAACGTACAATAGGCATTAGTAAGTTGAATTAAAGTTGTCTCTGCAGAACCTAGCGAAACTGATAACAATTCTGGAATATCATTATATACACCAAAATCTTTAGTGGTTCTTGAAATTTTATCAAAACCTACTTGCTGTGCCACTCGAACTGTCATTAAATTTCGAGATTTCTCAATACCTGTTCTTAAAGTTGAAGGTCCATAGAATTTTTTACCATAATTCTCTGGTTTCCAGGTTTTTAATCCAACACCCTGATCCATAACAAAAGGAGCGTCTAAAACTAAAGTTGAAGGAGTAAACCCATTTTCCAATGCAGCAGCATAAACAATGGGTTTAAATGCAGAACCTGGTTGTCTTTTTGCTTGTGTTGCTCTATTGAACTCACTTAATCTATAACTAAAACCTCCTGCCATAGCTAAAACTCTTCCTGTATAAGGATCCATTACTACAATCGCACCATTAACATTTGGTAATTGTTTTAAACTCCATTTATTATTTTTTATTTTACTTACATAAATAATATCGTTTAATTTTAAAAAATCCTCAAAACTTTTTTTTCTGGTCCAATTAATATCTGCAAAATCTATGGAGCCAATTTCTTTATTTTCGGTTTCAATTTTTAGATTAAGTTTACTTACATTAATTACTTTTGCTAACTTCCAATTTAAACTTTTATCAGGAATAAAATTCTGAATATGATTTTGCCAATCAACTTTATTTATATTCGTTATTGCTCCTCTCCAGCCATGTCTTTTATCGTATTCTTGTAAACCTTCTCTAAGAGCTTTTAAGGCTTCAA
>SHAO01000013.1 GCA_004213215.1 Candidatus Pelagibacterales bacterium
AAATGGAATTTTTTTACCATCTGATAATTTTATATCTGGCATTTATCAGGACAACTCTATCAATTTTTTATATTCAGTAAAGGTAGTCTGACACATTTTATCAACATCAAATTTTTTTAACACGTTTTTTCTTCCTTCAAAACCAATTGATTTTATTGAATTGTAGTCTTTTTGCATTACTTCCGCTATCGAACTGGCTAGATCGATTGGGTCATTATTTTTAAATAGATGGCCTGTCTTGCCATTAATTATAGTTTCTTTCGAGCCTCCTATGTTGCTAGCAATTATCGGTATCTGCATCGCTTGGGCTTCCACAGAAACGCGTCCAAAAGCTTCAGGTTCAAGAGAACAAGAACAAGCCAGGCTTGCAATTCCATAGGCAACTGGCATTTCTTCACAATGTTCAATAAATTTAATTACTTTACCTAATCTATGCTGTTGAACTAAACCAATAAGTTGTTTTTTATAAACATTTCTTCCTTGATCACCTCCAAGAATAATGGCTTCAAAAGCTGGAAGATCGTTTTTTTCATAAAGCAATTTAATTGCCTCAATGAATATTTTTTGGCCTTTCCAATATGTAAGCCTGCCCGGTAAAAGAATAATAAATTTATTTCTATCAATATTATTTTGTTTAGCAAATTTATCTAATTTTATAGGTAAAATTTTTTGAGGATTAAAATAATTTGTATTAATACCTCTAAAAATTACTAAAAGTTTTCTCTTTTTTTTTAAAAAAAATTTCCCATAATTTTGATTGATGTGAGAAAAAATAAAGTTTGATCCAGCAATAACTAAATCAGATCTAACCATAATAGAATTATAAAATTTTTTAATTCTATTTTTAAAATTATAGGTGCCATGATATGTAGTTACAAACTTCCTACAAGTAAATTTTGTAGCTAAAAAACAAGACCATGCTGGTGCTCGACTTCTAGCATGCACTATATTAATATTATAAAACAGTATTATAAAAGAAATTATTAATGCATTTAATAAAATTAAAATAGGATTTTTTGAGTGAACCCAAAGCCTCAATACTTTCACTTTCTTTTTATTAATAAATTTAAGTAATTCTCCACCACTTGTAATAATATAAGACTTGCAGCCTTTCTCATATAAATAATGAGCTAGATCATAGCAGCCAGTTTCGGCCCCTCCATACCCTAATCTAGGTATGACCTGTAAAACTTTTATTTTTTTTGTCATTTTAAAATATTATAATATGTCAAATGAACTATAGAAAATCCAAATATTTTACAACGTTAAACAAAACCAGAATTAAATATTCACTCTTTAAACAAAACAGCCAAACTACAGTAGTGTTTTTTCATGGTTTTATGTCTGATATGATTGGTGCAAAACCTTCAGCTATTCAGAAAACATGTAAAAAGTTAAAATTAGACTTTTTAAAATTTGAATATTCTGGTCATGGAAGATCTAGTGGTACATTTATTAAAGGAAATATATCTAAATGGACAAATGAAGCAAAGCAGCTAATTAAATCAAAAATTCAAAAGAATAAAAATTTAATTTTTATAGGCTCAAGTATGGGAAGCTGGATTGCACTTAATTTATTTTCATTTTTTAAAAAACAATTAAAAGGTTTCATCGGAATAGCTTCTGCTCCAGAATTTTTAGAACGATTAATGTGGAAAAAATTTAATAAAAAGATAAAAAAAATAGTAATAAGTAAAAAAATTTATTATCTTGATCGTGGAGGTTTTGTTTACCCAATTACTAAACAATTAATTTTTGATGGAAAAAAAAATAAAGTTTTAAATAATAAAATTAATTTGAAAATACCGATAGTTTTATTTCATGGAACAAATGATAATGTGGTACCATTAAATCTTTCAAAAAAAATTTTAAAATTTTTTAAAAAATCCAAAAAAAAATTAATTAAAATTAAAAATGGTGACCATAGTTTGTCTCGGAAAAATGATTTAAAAAAAATATGTAATGAATTAAATTATATGATAAAAAATAAATAATCTTATTAAACCGCTCTTAACACCTTTGGTTTTAATGTTAAGGGGTTTGTTAATTTATTTAACATTTCTTTAGGGCAAACTTGTTTAAATTTTTTTACCTCATAATCATAATTTAACAAAATCTTTTCTGCAATTTTTGATTGTGTTTCTTTAAAGTGCTCACTTATTAAATTTTTTAAATTATTTTTCCAATAATTGGTCTCTGGTCTCTGCACAATTACAGATTCAAAATTTACATAATTTTCAAGTTCATTATTTAAATCATAAATAAAAGCCATTCCACCTGTCATACCTGCTGCAAAATTATCACCAACTTTACCCAAAACAACAATGGTACCTCCAGTCATATATTCGCATCCATTGGAGTCACATCCTTCAACTACTGCTTCTGCACCAGAATTTCTAACAGCAAATCTTTCTCCAGATTGACCTGACGCAAAAAGTTTTCCTGATGTTGCTCCATAAAGCACTGTATTTCCAATAATAGTATTTTTGTTGCTGGTTAAATTACTCTTTATAGATGGTTTAATAACAATTGTTGCTCCAGAAAGTCCTTTTCCTACATAATCATTTGCATCACCGGTAACAATTAATTTTAAACCTTTTATACTAAAGGCACCCAATGATTGCCCAGCTGATCCTGATAGATTGATTTCAATAGTATTATCTTTAAGACCTTTATTTCCAAATTTTTGAAATATGTAATGTGATAACCGAGCACCTATAGCTCTATGTGTATTCATAATTTTATAGCTTGATTGAATTTTACTTTTTACAGAAATTAAGTTTTTTATATCTTCATAAATTTTTTCATCTAAAGTAGATGGGACTTTATTTATTAAATTTGGTTCACAGTATCTTTTATTTTCTCCAGAATCCGCCTGGACTAATAATGGGTTAAGATCTAAATCATCTAAATTATGTGTTCCTAAACTTACTTGTTTTAAAAGATCAGTTCTTCCAATAATTTCATTTAAAGTTTTAAATCCGAGCTCTGCTAAAATTTCTCTAACTTCTTGTGCGATAAAGGAGAATAAATTAATAACTTTTTCAGGTGTTCCAGTAAATTTTTTTCTCAAGCTTATGTCTTGTGTACAAACACCTACGGGGCAAGTGTTAGAGTGGCATTGACGTACCATAATACATCCCATCGCAACTAGAGAAGTCGTTCCAATTCCAAATTCTTCTGCTCCCATCATGGCTGCAATAATTACATCTCTGCCAGTTTTTATACCTCCATCAGTTCTTAAAGTTACTTTATGCCTAAGACCATTTAAGGTTAAAATTTGATTTACCTCTGTTAACCCCATCTCCCATGGAATCCCCGCGTGTTTTATACTTGTTTGTGGGCTGGCCCCCGTGCCTCCAGAATGTCCTGAGATTAAAATTACATCTGCTTTTGCTTTAGCAACCCCAGCTGCAATTGTTCCCACACCAGTTGATGCTACCAGTTTTACACCCACTCTTGCATTAGGATTAGTTTGTTTAAGGTCATAAATAAGTTGTGCTAAATCTTCTATAGAATAAATATCATGATGGGGCGGGGGTGATATTAAACTGACCCCTGGAGTAGAAAATCTTAATTTTGCAATTTCACTTGATACTTTAAAACCTGGCAGCTGACCTCCTTCGCCAGGTTTAGCGCCCTGAGCAATCTTTATCTCGATTTCCTTACAATTATTTAAATACTCGATAGTTACCCCAAATCTAGCTGAGGCAATCTGTTTAATTTTAGAATTAGCGCTGTCACCATTTTTCATTTTAATAAATCTTTTTGAATCCTCTCCTCCTTCTCCGCTGCAAGAAGCTGCTCCAATTCTATTCATAGCAATCGCTAATGTTTCATGAGCTTCGGTTGATAAAGCACCATGTGACATGCTTCCACTTCCGAATCTTTTTCTTAAAGTGTCTGCTGACTCAACTTGATCAAGGCTAACTGACTTTCTTAAATTTTTAAAATCTAAAAGATCCCTTAAGTTAATTGTGGGCAAATTATAAATACCTTGGGCATATTTTTTATAAATCTCATATGATTTAATTGTCACCGCATGTTGTAACATATGAATTAACTTGCCTTGGTATTGATGATTTTCACCGTTCTTTCTGTACTTATAAATACCGCCAATCGGAAGAATGGATACGTTTTGCTGAAAAGCTTTTTTGTGTAATTCTTTTATCTTTTTTTCAATACCAAAAATACCAATGCCTGATATACGAGAGATCATTCCTGGAAAATATTCGGCTACAATTGCTCTACTTAGACCAACTGTTTCAAAATTGCAACCTCCCCTATAAGAACTTAAAACTGAAATACCCATCTTAGACATTATTTTTAGTAAACCATTATCTACAGATTTAATGTACCGCTGAATACATTCTTCATAACTAAATTTTCTAAATAGTTTTTTTTCATATCTTTGATAAATTGAATCAAAGACAAGGTAGGGATTAATAGTAGTAGCACCAGCTCCTAACAAAACTGCAAAAGAGTGTGTGTCAAGAACTTCTGCTGTCTGGACATTAATAGAAACAAAACCTCTTATACCCAAGCTGATTAATTTTGAATTGATTGCACCAAATGCTAGTATCATTGGTGTTGATGCTTTTTTTTCAGTAATTTTTTTATCACTTAAAATTATGTGTTTATATCCCTCTCGTACTGCGACCTCTGCCTCAAAACAAAGCTGATCCAATCTCTTCTTTAAACTACTTGTGACATCAAAAGTACAATCTAAGACTTTAATTTTATTTTTGAAAATTGTTGAAAATTTTTTTAATTGAGAATTTGATAAAATTGGACTTTCTAAAACATAAATATTTTCTTTAGTTAAATTCTCAAAATCAAGAATATTTCCAAGATTCCCAAAACGAGTTTTTAAACTCATCACCTCATTTTCTCTTAATGAATCAATGGGCGGATTTGTAACTTGACTAAAGTTTTGTCTAAAAAAATGTGATAAAGGTCTATATTTATCTGACAATACTGCTGTAGGCGTATCATCACCCATTGAGCCTATGGCTTCTTTTGCTTCCTCTACCATTGGATGCAAAATAAGTTCTAGATCTTCAATGTTCATCCCAGCTAGATATTGTCTTCTTCTTAACTCATCGCTAGAAAAAGTAGATTTTTCTTTTGAAATATTAAATTTTTTATCAAGATCAATAATTTGTTTGCTATATTTTTTGTAATCTTTTGATATGTGATCTTTAATACTTTTGCTATCAAAAATTTTTCCTTTGTCCAAATTAATTGCTATAATTTGTCCTGGTCCAAGCCTTCCTTTAGAGACTACCTTGTTATCAGGTATTGGCACCATGCCAGTTTCAGATCCTGCGAATAAAAGCTTATCTGCAGATAGTGTATAACGTAATGGTCGAAGCCCATTTCTGTCTGTAGCTGCAATAATCCATTTTCCGTCTGTTGCAGCTATTGCAGCAGGACCATCCCATGGTTCAATCGTACTATTTAAAAAATTAAATAAATGTTGATGATTTTTCGGAGTTGTTCTTCTTCTTTTTGACCATGCATCAGGAATAAGCATAAGTTTTACTAGTGGAATAGATTTTCCTGACCTAACTAATAATTCAAACATATTATCAAGTGACGCTGAGTCTGAATTACCAGGTTTAATAACGGGTTTTAATATATCCATATCTTTAAAAAAATCACTTTTCATATTTTGCTCATGAACTTTAATCCAGTTTATATTTCCTTTAAGAGTATTAATTTCTCCATTATGAGCTAATGTTCTAAATGGTTGAGCTAAGTCCCAGCTTGGAAAGGTATTAGTTGAGTACCTTTGGTGAAAAATTGCAAATCTAGAAATAAAACGTTTATCCATTAAATCAGGATAGAATTCGGATAAAGTCTCAGCCAAAAACATTCCTTTATAAATAACTGAGCGTGAGCTAAAAGAACAAATATAAAAATCCTTTAATTGTAGAACATTAGATTGTTTTTCAATTTTTTTTCTAACGGCAAACAAATCCCTTTCGAGTTCTTCTTCTACTAAATTTTTATTATTTGGTTTAAAAATTACTTGTGTAATTTCAGGTCGGTTATTTTCAGCCTTATTACCAAGTATACCTGTATTGATTGGAACCTTCCTCCATCTATAAATATAATAATTTTTGCTTAAAAGTTCAGTCTCTATCAATGTTTTACATTTTTCTTGGGAGCTGTAATCGTTACGAGGTAAAAAAATCATTCCAACACAAATGACTCCACCATCATATTGACGTCCATAATTTTCTATTTTTTCTTTAAAAAAATCTTTGGGAATTTCAATGTGAATGCCTGCTCCATCGCCGGTTTTACCGTCAGCATCTACTGCTCCACGATGCCAAACTGCTTTTAATGCCTGAATTCCAAATTCTACTATTTTTCTAGATTTTTTTCCTTCTGTTGAGGCTACAAGACCGACTCCACATGCATCATGTTCTAGGTTTGGATAGTATGCATTATTATTAGTTAATTTTTTTAAATTTTTTTTATAGAGATTCATAGTCATGCTACTTTTTCATCTTTTTTCAGTTTTTGTTCTAAATATTTTTTAATTGATATTGTTACATCTCTACCATCTCTAATTGCCCAAACAACTAAGGAAGCCCCTCTAACTATATCTCCTGCAGCAAATACTCCTGGGAGATTTGTTTCCATATTTTTTAAATTAATTTTTATAGTTCCCCATTTTGAAATAGATAAATCTGGTGAACTAAATAATTTTGGTAAGTTTTCAGGATTAAAACCTAAAGCTTTGATCACCATATCCGCTTTTACTTCAAATTCTGAGTTTGGGATTGGTTCAGGTTTTTTTCTTCCAGATGAATCTGCTTTGTGAAGTTTCATCCTTTCAACTAGTATGGATGACACTTCTGATTTACCAATAAATTTTTTAGGATTTGATAACCAATTAAACTCAACCCCTTCTTCTTCTGCATTATATACTTCACGTGCAGAACCTGGCATATTGTCTCTATCTCTTCTGTATAAACACTTTACTGATTTTGCGTTTTGTCTAATTGCAGTTCTAACACAATCCATTCCCGTGTCACCCCCGCCAATTATAACAATATCTTTTTTTTCAGCATTAAGTGTTCCATTATCAAAACTTTTTACTTTGTCTCCTAAACCTTTTCTATTAGATGCAGTTAAAAACTCCATGGCTGAAAAAATATTTTTTAAATTAGATCCTGGCAAATCAACTTCTCGGGCCTTATAAACCCCGGTAGCTATGAGAATTGCATCATGCTTTTTTCTTAGATCCCCCAGAGAAATATTTTTTCCTACTTCAAAATTTTGTTTAAATTTTATACCGCTCTTTTTTAAAAGATTTGTTCTTCTTTCAATAGAAAATTTTTCTAATTTAAAATTAGGTATCCCGTAAATTAAGAGTCCACCTGGTCGGTCATATCGATCATAAATAGTTACTTTGTATCCAGATTTTCTTAATTCTTCAGCACAAGCTAGTCCAGCGGGACCCGCACCAATAATACCGATAGATTGATCTATCTCTCTTAAAACTTTTATTGGTTTAATCCATCCTTTTGCCCATGCGGTATCTGTAATATACTTTTCAACCGAACCAATTGTAACAGTTCCATGTCCAGCTCTCTCTATTACACAATTACCCTCGCACAAACGGTCCTGGGGACAAATGCTACCACATATTTCTGGCATATTATTTGTGCTATGAACTAATTCATTAGCTTCTCTAAGTCTTCCTTCTGCAGTTAGCTTCAACCAATCAGGAATATTATTATTTAGAGGACAATGAATTTGACAAAAGGGAACGCCACATTGTGAACACCTGCTAGATTGTTCCTTGGCCTTGTCGTTCATAAATTTATTGTATATTTCTTTAAAGTCTTCAGTTCTTACATTGCTTGCCCTTTTTGTGGGCATCTGCTTGTTTATCTTTACAAATTTAAGCATTTTTTCAGACATATTTTTTTAATACTTCTATTTTTTATAACAATATAAATAAGCATAAAAGCATTTTTAGGACAATATTACTGACGTATAATTAAAAAAAACCAATAAAATAGTAATTTATTTTGCATACCAGCTATGCAATAGTATTCTTTTTATGCTTTCATCAATTGAAATTTTAATACTCTCAGCTATCCAAGGTGTTTCTGAATTTTTACCAGTTAGCTCTGCAGCTCACTTGGTTTTAGTTTCAAAATATTATGCGTTTGCGAATCAAAATTTGCTTATTGATATTTGTTTACATTTGGGATCTTTAATAGCGATTATAGTTTATTTTAGAAACGATCTATTTAATTTTGTAAAAAACAGAATTTTCTTAATTAACATAATTGTAGGAACTATTCCTATAATTCCTATTGGTTATATTCTTTACCAAACAAAACTAATTGATCAGTTAAGAAATTTAGAAGTTATTGGGTGGATGAGTTTAATATTTGGAATTCTTTTATATTTAAGTGATAAATCAAAAGTTACAAAAAAGATAAACACTAATTTTAATAATAAATCTGCTTTATTCATTGGATTGTTTCAGATACTAGCATTAATACCTGGTGTTAGTAGATCTGGAATCACTATCATGTCAGGAAGAATGTTGGGATATAATAGATTTGATTCTACAAAAATTTCATTCTTCTTATCTATCCCGGTCTTAATTGCAGCTAGCTTTTTAGGAGTTTACAATGTTTATAAGGTGGGTAGTGCAGAATTAAATTTTTTAGCAATTATAGCTACAATATTTTCTTTTATTTTTTCTTATATTACAATTATGCTTTTTTTCAGTTTTATTAAAAAATTCAGTTTAAGTATATTTGTAATTTACAGAATAATTCTTGCAACAATCATTCTGGGAATAGTTTACTTATAGTTTTTTTCATAAATTGGAGCTAATTGAGAAAACAAAACGCCACTCAGAATAAGAAAGCAACCAATCACATTATTAATTCCTAATATTTGATTTAATATTAACCACGCTGAAACTGCTGCGATAACTCCTTCAAGCGACATAACTATTGCCGCAGGGGCAGCTGAAATATTTCTTTGGCCAAAAATTTGTAAAGCAAATGCAGCTCCTCCAGACAAAATTCCAGCATATAGAATTTCTACAATCTCTAATTTAATTTTATCAAATTTAAATTCTTCGAAAACTATTACTAATAAAAAGGAAAAAATTGATACAATCAAATTTTGTAATAAGGCAATAAAAAATGGCAGATCAAAATGTTTTATAATTTTTCCGATATAAATAATATGTAGTGCCCAAAATAGTGCACCAATTAATACTAAAGTATCACCAAATCTAATACCCGCATCTCCAAAATCACTTAAAAAATATCCTCCAATGACACAAGCAAAAACCGATGGCCATATTGACCAGTGTAATTTTTCTGAAAATAAAAAATAAACAATAATAGGAACCATTGGAACATAAAAAATTGTAAAGAAAGCAGAATTTGCGACATCCGTATAAAGCAAAGAAACCTGCTGAAATATACACCCTAAGAATAAAAAAATACCAACAGGTACAATAAGTTTAAGAAACTGTTTTTTTTTATTTTTAATTTGATAATTTATTTTTTGTTTTTCAAAAAGAAAAACAAAAGGAGTTACGGCTAAAAAACCTACAAAAAACCTCACAGAATTAAAAGTAAATGGGCCAATGTTATCCATGCCCGTATCTTGAGCTATGAAGGTTGTCCCCCAAATTAAAGTACAAATAATTAGACAACTAAACGATATTGTTTTTTTCATAAAATAAAAACTATACCGCTAACTTGTAAGCGAAATCTTTTCCTAAACTTTCTTTTAAATGAACACAAAAACGTGCTCCTTCCGCTCCATCAACTACTCGGTGATCATAAGATAAAGACAATGGTAACATAATTCTGTTTTCATATTTGTTACCAATGAATACTTGTTTAGTTTCAGCTTTTCCAATACCCAATATGGCAACTTCTGGTTGGTTGATAATTGGAGTAAAAAAACTTCCACCAATACTACCTAAACTTGATATTGTTATTGAGCCACCAAAAAATTCTTTCTTATCAATTTTAAGTTCTTTAGATAGTTTTGTAATTTTTTTCAGTTCCTTACCTAACTCAGTAATATCTTTTTTATCTGCGTTTCTAATTTTGGGTACCATCAATCCATGTGGAGTATCAATTGCTATCCCAACATGATAATATTTTTTATAAATAATTTTTTCTTTTTTTAAATCCAAAGATGAATTAAAATTTGGATAATCTTTAAGTGCTTTTACTACAGCCCTAATAATAAATGCTAAAGGTGTAATTGATATTTTTTCACCCGTATATAAATCTCTTAAAGATTTTCTAAATTTTTCCATTTCAGTAATGTCTGCTTCATCATGCTGCGTAACGTGTGGAATTTCACTCCAAGATTTTTGTAAGTGCGGTCCAGCAATTTTTTTTATTCTTGGTATTGGCTGTTCATCAATTTCTCCAAATTCAGAATGTTGATAGCCTTGAGTAACGATTTCTTTTTTTTTCAAATTTTTTTTTATAAATAATTTTATATCATCTTCTGTAACTCTGCCTTCTCTTTGAGATCCTTCGATTAAATGTATATCCGCACCTAGTTCTCTTGCAAACTTTCTTGTCTTGGGACTGGCACTCACAATATCTTTTTTTTTATCCGTCATTATTATAGTACGGTAGGAATAGGTTTATTTTTATCTATTTTGTATTTTTTTAATGCTTCATCAGCATATTTTGATGGAACAAGTTGTTCCTTGGCTAATGCACTTAATGTATATGTAACAATGTGTTCTTTATCTACTTCAAAAAATTTTCTTAGGTTTTTTCTACTATCACTTCTTCCATACCCATCTGTTCCAAATGAATAAAATGCCTTAGATGTATATGGTCTTATTTGATCAGCAAAACTTCTCATATAATCTGATGCTGCTATAACTGGGCCTTCTCTTTTGCTCAAACATTCTTCTACATATGACATTTCTGGCTTTTCCTTTGGATTTAATAAATTTTTTCTTTCAACTGCCATTCCATTTTTTCTTAATTCATTAAAACTAGTCACGCTCCAAACATCACTATCAATATTATATACCTTACTTAATATTTCTGCGGCAGATATCATTTCTCTTAATATGGTTCCACTTCCTAGTAGTTGAACTTTTATTTTTCCTTTATTATTAAATTCTTTAAATAAATACATGCCTTTAAGAATACCTTTTTCACAATTTTTTGGCATCTTTGGGTGTTGGTAATTTTCATTCATAGTTGTTAAATAGTAAAAAATATTTTCTTGTTTATCGTGCATTCTTCTTAAACCATCTTGAAAAATTATTGCCAATTCATATGCAAATGTGGGATCATAACTTATGCAGTTTGGAATTGTTGCTGCGAGAAGATGGCTATGGCCATCCTGGTGTTGCAAACCTTCTCCTGCTAAAGTGGTTCTTCCAGATGTTGCCCCCACAAGAAAACCGCGTGCCTGGGAGTCTCCAGCTGCCCAAATAAGATCCATTACCCTTTGGAAACCAAACATGGAGTAGAAAGTATAAACTGGTATCATTTCTAAGTCATGGTTGGTGTAAGACGTGCCTGCAGCTATAAAAGATGACATTGCTCCAGTCTCTGTTATGCCCTCTTCTAACACTTGACCCTTTTTATCTTCTCTATAAGAACTTAATTGCTCTGAATCTTCAGGTTCATATTTTTGACCTTCGTGCGCATAAATCCCAACTTTTCTAAAAAATCCTTCCATTCCAAATGTTCTAGCTTCATCTGGAATAATTGGCACTAATCGTGGAGCAATATTTTTATCTCTTAATAAATTCGTTAATAGCCTAACCAAAACCATAGTAGTAGACATTTCTCGATCTCCAGAGGTATGCAACATGTTATCAAAAATATTTTTTGTTGATTTTTTTATTGGTTTTGCAAAACAAGTTCGTTCTGGTAAATTTCCACCAAGCTTCATTCTTCTTTCTTTGAGGTATTTTACTTCCTCTGATTTTTCGTCAGGTTTGTAAAACTCTATATTTTTTACCTGCTTATCAGTTAGAGGTATATCGAAACGATCTCTATAATAAAGCAAATCTTCCTCTCCTAATTTTTTTTGCTGATGAGTAATATTTATACTTTCTCCAGATTTACCCATGCCGTAGCCTTTAATTGTTTTTGCCAAAATTACAGTTGGCTTTCCCTTAGTTTTCATAGCCTCATAGTAGGCTGCATAAACTTTATGAGGGTCGTGGCCACCTCTATTAAGTTTCCATATATCTTTATCGGTCATTGAAGAAACTAAATCTTTTAGTTCAGAATATTTTCCAAAAAACTTTTCTCTTACGTAAGAACCATCATTTGCTTTAAAAGCTTGATATTCTCCATCAACACATTCGTTCATTCTTTTAATTAAAAGTCCTGTTTTATCTTTGGATAATAATTGATCCCAATAAGAACCCCAAATAACTTTTATTACATTCCATCCTGCACCTCTAAATATTCCTTCAAGTTCTTGAATAATTTTTCCATTACCTCTAACTGGGCCATCTAATCTTTGTAAATTACAATTAATGACAAATATGAGATTATCTAACTTTTCTCTTGCAGCTAAACTTATTGCTCCTAAAGATTCTGGTTCATCTGTTTCACCATCTCCTAGGAAAACCCAAATTTTTCTACCTTCATCTTTTAACAAACCTCTATTGATTAAATATTTTGTAAATCTAGCTTGATAAATTGATAAAATAGGACCTAGCCCCATTGATACTGTCGGAAATTGCCAAAACTTTGGCATTAACCATGGATGAGGATAAGAAGATAGGCCATCAACACCAACTTCTTGTCTAAAATTTCCTAGCTGTTTTGCACTAAGCCTACCTTCTAAGAACGCTCTTGCGTACATTCCCGGAGCGCTATGTCCTTGAAAATATATTAAATCTCCACCAAATCTATTATTTTTTCCACGCCAAAAATGATTCATACCTACGTCATAAAGCGTAGCAGCCGAAGCGAATGTTCCTATATGTCCTCCAAGCTCTGGATTTTTTTTATTTGCCTTGACTACCATAGCTGCAGCATTCCATCTGATTAAAGATCTAATTCGTCTTTCAATATTTTGATCGCCAGGAGATTTGATTTCGTTTTCAGGTGCTATAGTATTTATATAAGCAGTATTTCTTGTAAATGGTTTATAAGCACCGTCCTTAAAAGTTTCATCAGTTAATGTTTTTAAAAGATAATATGCTCTATCCGAACCATCTTTTGAAATAACAGCGGTCAAAGAGTCCAACCATTCTCGTGTTTCTATCGGATCAATATCAGCACCATTTGAACGTGCAGGCATTTTTTTTGTTTGTTTTGTTTTTATTTTTTGAGGTATTGTTGTTTCTGCTTCTTTAATAATTTTTTCAGTTTCTGGTAAAACTTCCTCTTTTTTTAAAATTAAAGGTCTTTCTTTCTTTTTTTCACTTTGAATTACTTTTTCCAGTTTTTCTTTATCTTTTGAAACTCCATTGTCTCCCTCTTCAAGAGTAGCTAAAATACTTCCTTGTGAAACTTTGTCTCCTATTTTTACCTCTAGTGTAGAAATCTTACCTGAAAAAGGAGAGGGAACCTCCACGCTAGATTTGTCGCTTTCCAAAGTAACAATTGGATCATCTTTTTTTATTACAGTTCCAACCTTAGCTAAAATTTCAATTATTTCTACATTATCAAAATCACCTATGTCTGGAACAGTTATTTTTATTGCCATAATTGATGTTTTATTTATACCACAATTTAATCCATTTTCAGCCATGTAAATATTTTTAATAACGTTATGACTTTAATTATAAAAAATATAACAAAACTATTTGGATCTGATTATAATAATTTAGATGCAAGATTCTGGGTTCAAAAAGTAATTTTAAAAAGGTATATTAAAAAAAATTAAAAACTTCATATAAACCGTATCTAAATACACTGAAATAATATATTTTTTTTAATAATTAATGATGCTATATTCGTATCAATGAAAGTAAGCCTATTATCAATATATCCTGACGTCCAATCATTTGGATTAAGAACAATTTCTTCATGTCTTAAAAGAGAAGGTCATGATGTTGATTTATTTTTTTTAACTAGAGAATTTAGAGAAAGATATGAAGAAAAGACAATGAACGATCTTATTAGATTAACAAAAGATTCTGATCTGGTTGGAATTTCACTAATGTCAAATTTTTGGGATAATGCTATTCAAATTACGAGAAAAATAAAAGAAAACTATAACATTCCCGTTGTGTGGGGAGGGACCCATCCAACAGTTCGTCCTGACGAATGCCTTGATCATGCAGATATGGTTTGTATAGGAGAGAGTGAGGAGGCAATGGTTGAGCTAACTAGAAAAATGCAAAAAGGTGAGTATTACTATGACGTAAAAGGTATGGGTTTTAAAACTAATGAAAAAAAGATTAATAATGGTCATAGACCTCTTCCTGGCTCTGAGGGCTCTATGTTTAAATCTTTAGATGAAATTCCATACCCTGATTATGACTATAAGAGTCATTACACTCTGAACGTAACTGATTTTGTTTTAAATAAGAATGACGGAAGCATTGCTAAAATGAATATAAATAATTTAGCTAGTTACAATGATATTTATATGACACAACCTACAAGAGGTTGCCCTTTTGCATGCACGTTTTGTGTTAACAATGCTACTCTTGCAATGTATCCACATCAAAAACCTATAAGAAAAAGAAGTGTAGATCATATTATTAATGAATTATTATGGGTTAAAAAAAATCTTCCTTACATAGGCAAAATAAAATTTGATGATGATGCTTTCTTTTTGCACTCTCTAGATGATATAGAAGATTTTTCAAAGAAGTATAAAGAAAAAATTAAATTGCCTTTAATGATTACTGGCGCCACTCCTTCAACTTTAAAAAGAAATAAGCTTGCTGTCTTAGTAGATGCAGGTCTTACTGAAATGCGAATGGGTATTCAAACAGCTGGCGAAAGAACAAAAGTTCTTTATAAGCGCCCACACTCAAATGAAGAGGTTGAAAATGCTGTGGTAATGGTAAATGATTATAAAAATAAGGTAAAAGCATATTATGATATTATATTGGATAGTCCTTGGGATACTGAAGGAGACGCAATAGAAACATTAATGTTTTTATCTAAACTTCCAACTCCTTATAAATTAAATCTTTTTTCTTTACTTTTTTATCCTGGAACTGATTTGTACAGAAAAGCAAAAAAAGACGGAATAGTTAAAGACGATATTAATGATATTTACCGTAAACATTATCATGGTTGCCGACCAACTTATTTAAACGATCTTCATTTTTTATTAAACGATTATGTTGCTATTGATGTTGGTATTTCACCAAAAATAATGTCCTTATTGGTTAATAAAAAATTAAGAGAATTAAAAATAAGTCAAATTTTATATAGAATTTTAAAAACATCACTTACATTCTTTAAAATTATTAGAAGCTTGCAGGAGATATCAAAAGACTTGTTAAAAGGAAATTGGAGTAAAGTATTTGGGCAAATGAAAAAATGGTTTTTAAGAAAAAAAGCAAGAATAAAATATGAAATTTCACTTGGTTTAAAAAAATTAACAGGAAGCTCAAATCGGGCTGGTATATCTGTGGCTGATGACAATAATATGGGTTCCTAAGCACTAATTATCTAGGTGGTAAAGCTAAAGAACTTTAGAAATTTACTTTAAAAAATAAATATTCTTTGATAAACAAATATAGAGCGCCTGTAGCTCAATTGGATAGAGCGCTTGGCTACGGACCAGGAGGTTCTGGGTTCAAGTCCTAGCAGGCGCGCCAAATAAATATTATGTCTAAAAGATATAGCGGAAAATCATTTAAAGATTCAAGCGTAATGAAAAAAGCAAAACTAAACTTAAAAGAAAAAAGAAAATTAAAAAGAGAGAAAAAAAACAAAAAATGAATTTACAAAAAGCAGTTATACTTTTCTTGGTTTTAATAGCAGTATTTGTATTAATTTTAACAATAATATTTTAAAAATTATGAGTAAAAATTTTGAACAAATAAGTATTAAACCAGGTTTTATGCAACATAATGGTGGACTCTTATTTAAAACTATTTCTGAAAATGAATACGAATTTAAAGCAACAATAAAAGAAAACCACTTAAATGCTGCTGGTATCACCCATGGCGGATTTATAGCTGCCTTTGTTGATGCTGGTGCTGGCACAGCAGCTTATAGGGCTGCCAACCATAATATATGTGTTACTATTTCATTAGAATTAAAATTTATTTCAGCATTAAATTTAGGCCAAGAATTAATAGGAAAAGCTAGAATACAAAAAAAAACTAAATCTATGATCTTTTTGACTTGCGAATTAACAGCTGCAAATAGAATTATTACGACTGCATCTGGAGTTTGGAAGATATTAAGAAAATTATCTTGAGCTAAATTGCGCTGGTAATGCTTTATAAATATATAGTGCTGGGTAAGCAAATACTAAAGTTGATAAAAAAGTGTTACCAAAAAATGGGATTGCTAAAACATAGCACTGGATTAAACCACTAAAACTTTTTTCATATGCAATATCATTAACTCCTGGACTTCCCAGAAGCCAAACACCGAAATTTGAAACTATAAAAAAGAGAAGCGAGCCAGCAAAACCAGAAATAAATAAATTTTTAAAATTTATTTTACTACTAAATTTATGAAAAATATAAGTAATTAAAAGCAGAGACGCATAAACAAAAATTATATTTTCGTAAAATCCAATAAATGTATCAGCTATCAGCATTGAAATTAATAAAATTATAAATGATAAATTTATATTTTTAAAAAAGTATCCACTCATTATTGCTACAGCTATAATTGGTGTAAAGTTTGGTGGATGAGGTATCAGTCTAGCTAAAGCTAAAATTAATATTAAACCAATTGGAAAAATTTGTGTTTTTGCAACATTAAATAAATTATTCATTGTCCTGTTATCTAACATATTATTAATGTTATTTCTCCTTTTTTTTAGGGCGTTTAATATGATTTTTTTCTGATTGTTGCTATAGTGTATCCAATTTGTTATTTCATTTGGTGTACGACCGCAACCAACACACAAACCGCTTTCAGAATCTATTGTGCAAATATCATTACACGGTGAATCGATCATATTAATATGCTCGTCTTAGTCCAAAATTAAAGGATCTTTCCATTGATGAATACTGATATGCAGTTTCATACACATCATCAAATATATTTATTGCATCAAAATAAACTTTATACCCATCAAATAATGCGTACTCACTAGATGCGTTAAATACAATCCAGTCTTCTAAGATTACATCTTTAAAACCGTTATTCGTGTTTCCAAAATCTCTAACCTCGTCTACAAATTTTATCGACAATGAGTTTTTCAAATTTGGTATAACATTATGGCTAATTGTGCTTAAAAATGCATGCCTAGGAACTCTAACTTTAGCCTTAGCTAGATTGCTTTCTGCAATAGTAGTACATGATGTACTTGATACTTCGCATGTATTTGAGTCAAAGGAATCTGTAAAAGTATAATCAAAACTAATACCTATTTTTTTATTTTCTGGTTTCCAATCTGCTGAAAGTTCGATACCTTCACTGGTATTAACCCCAAGAGTATTTTGCATCTTCCAATTGTTTCTGGCATCAGAGTTAAGTGGATTTTTTTGTTTAACATTAAAATAGGTTAGACTTAAACCCGTATCTATATTATCGATATACGTATCATATCCAATATCATAAGAAATACCTCGCTCTGATTTTAAATCTTCCAAAGTTAATCCAGCGTAACCATCTCCTGATTCATTGCCTCCACCACTAGAAGGTGTGTTACCATCAGCAAAATGATAATCATATAGAGATGGAAATCTTACTCCTGCTCCAAATGAAGATCTAATTTTGCTTTTTTGATCTAGTTTATAAGCTAAAGTAGTTCTGCCACTTGTTTTCCTTCCTACTATAGAATGTTCATCACTTCTTAAACCAACTGTTGCATATAAATTTTCTATTGGTCTAAATTGATAATCAAAATATTGAGAAAAAATATGTTCATTACCACGTTTATCCATTAATGATTTTGCATAGCCACGAGCAGAAGGTGCATAATCACCTGGATATCTTGCTTCATCAAATTCAGCTTCAATACCGTAAACTATTTTATTATCTAGATTAAAATTATATTCTCCTAATAAACCTACATTATCTCGAAAACCAAAATAACTTGTATAAGTGTGCGATGAATCAGTTACTGCTCTTTCAATATAAGTTTTATTATATGACAGTGTATTTTTAAATTTATTTTTATCATGAGATAATTTTAGAGAATACGTCCCCTCAATATTATCAGATCTGTCATTTACCTGGGTCGTGCTTTTACTGGGTGTGTCATATTTCAAGTCAGAATTAGTGTATCTTAAGGAATTTTCGATTTTAAGGTTTTCACTTAAATTATAGGCTAAACTTCCTACTATTCCCTCGTTCCTATATTTATCATCTTCATCGTTGTGATTTATAGCTGAAATACCACTGGTTAAAAATCTATTTAAACCCAAGTAGTAATTAATTTTTTCATTAGCGCCACCAACTGAATAAAATACATTTTTTGTATTATTAGATCCAGCATCTACTTGAACGCTTGAATGATTGCCTTCTTTACCTTTTTTGGTAATTATGTTTATTGTGCCTCCTATTGCATTGCTTCCATAAAGTGAGCTCTGAGTTCCTTTTAATATTTCAACTCTTTCGATCGAATTCTTCATTATGTTTTCTAGGTAAAAACTATTATCTGATGAGGAGGGATCAGACATTTTAACACCATCGACATATACTGTGGAATATCTTTTTTCCAATCCCCTTAACTGGATACCTGTATTTGTCCCTTCTCCTCCCATCTGAAACATGTTGGTGCTGGTAGTATTGTTTCCTATTATATTAGATATAGAATAACTTGATGAACTTTCAATTTGGTTGCTGTCTATGACTGTAACAGAACTTCCAACTTTATCAAAAGACTGCACTGTTTTTCCAGGAGAAATAACTATTATGGGAATATCTTGAGCAAATATCTTATCAACGGGAAAAATTAAAACTAAACTAAAAACTAATATGCTTAACTTTTTAAACATGTGACACTCCATTTTCATTAAAGCTTTTGCTTTAATAGTTGTTGTTAATGCCACTGCTAATTTTGCATTGCAGAACTAGGCTTTTCCTGGCCATCATTCGACAGGGGACTATACTGGGTAGCGCTCGGACTTAAACTTTAGTTTTTACCGTTGCAGGAACAGTTAATGAATTTCACATTATTCCCTACCACATCAGTATTGTTAACAGATAACTACTTTAAAAAAAAAATTTAGTCAATAAATAAATCTTTATCTTGGATATATTTGTAGCCATATTTTAAAGAAAGCTCAGCCTTATGAAGTTCAATTCCCATATCAGCAGCATGTTGGAGTGTAGAAATAAATTTTTCTCTAATTAATGTATTAACTATCTCTATCGCTGTTTTACCTTTAATGATAGCAACCATATCATTAACAGGGGAATTTCCTAATTTAGTAAATTTACAATAGCCAACTTGAATAAAAATATTTTTTTTATCAAATCCAATCAAAAAATATCCTTTTGGATCCATTTTCCAGTCTTTAATTTTATGATATTTCGCAGTCAATCTTTTTTTTACTTTTTTATTAATATTGTACCATCTGCCTTTGATTATTTTATTTTTTCTCATATTTTTTATTTTCTTTTATAATTCATGAAGCCAGAAAATAGCAGCAAAATTAGTGCAAATGGATAAACTATTGCTTTGTTGGGCCTGTCTAAATTTTCAATTTTAAAATCCGTAATTATATCTCCCATTTCCATTCCATCTTTTTTAGCAAAACCCTTCCAATCAAGCTTATCTATTATCATCTTACCCTCTTGATCAACTAAACTAATTCCATAATCTTTTAAAGAATAATTTTCTTCAAAGCTGTTTCTTTTAATTACAAAAAGTTTATATCTCTCCCCATAATCAGTGTTTCTTGTTACTTTAATATGAACATCGCGATCTGGTTTAAGCATGATCACTTCTAAATTATTTGCTTGTAACGTAGAATGCTCAAACTTTGGATAAAATTTATTCATAACATAATCGGGTCTTAAAAATGATAAAGAAATTAAAAGAAAAATAACTATTTCATACCATCTCATTTTATTAATAAACCAAGCCTGAGTAGCTGCTGTAAATACTAGTATACCAATTAAAGATGTTATAATTACTAGCAAACCGTGCCAAATATTTTCTATTCCAATTAAAAGAAGTTCGTGATTAAACAAAAATACAATAGGAAGAATAGCTGTTCTTAAACTGTACCAAAAGGCCTGCACTCCTGTTCTAAGCGGATCTCCACCTGAAATGCCTGCCGCTGCATACGATGCTAAACCTACTGGGGGAGTGACGTCCGCCATTAATCCAAAATAAAAAACGAATAAGTGAACAGCTATAAGTGGGAATATATATCCAGAAGCGTTACCAACATCTACTAACACCATAGACATTAATGATGCTACAACAACATAGTTTGCAGTTGTTGGAAGTCCCATGCCTAATAATAAGCATAGAACTATAGTTAATAAAATTAAAATTACGACATTATCTTTAGCAATAGATTCTATTACAATAATTAAATTTGTGCTTAATCCTGTGGAACCTACTGCTCCTACTATTACTCCTGCGGTTGCAATCGCAATTCCAACAGCAACCATATTGATTGCGCCTTTTTCAAACCCTACAATAGTTTGATTAAACCAAATTTTTAAAGCTTCCTTAAAGTTAGATTCTTTTCTTAATGTGAATAATTTATTTATTAAGTTAACTAAAATTAATGCAATGGTTGCGTAAAAAATTGAATAAGAAGCTGTAAAACGAAGAACAACTAATAAATATATTAAAACAAAAATTGGAATTAAAAAATGCAAACCAGCTAAAAAAGTCTTTTTAAGATGCGGCACATCTTTTTCTTCCATTCCTTTTAGATTTAATTTTAAAGCTTCAAGGTGTGAAATATAAAACAAAGCTATGTAAGATATAACTGCTGGTAGAAATGCATGTTTTACAACTTCAAAATAAGTAACTCCTATAAAGCTTGCCATGACAAAAGCAGCTGCCCCCATAACTGGTGGCATTATTTGACCATTAACCGATGATGATACTTCTATTGCTCCTGCTTTTTCTTTTGAGAATCCAGTTTTTTTCATAATTGGAATAGTAAAAGTTCCTGTAGTAACTGTATTTGCAACTGAAGAACCAGATATCATTCCGGTCATACCTGATCCTAAAATTGCTGCCTTGGCTGGACCTCCTCTCATTTTCCCAACCATAGCAAAAGCTAAATCCAAAAAATATTTTCCACCACCCGCAGTCTCTAAAAGTGCACCAAATAAAACAAACAAAAATATAAAATCTACCGATACCCCGATAGGAATTCCAAATATAGCTTCTTGATCAAACCATTGAAATCCAACAAGTCTCTTTAACGAAAGTCCTCCGTGTGAAATGATATCAGGAGCATATTGCCCAAAATAAGAAAATAATAAAAAAATTATTGCAATTATAGCCAAAGGTTTTCCAATTACCCTTCTGGTTGCCTCTAGTAAAATTAAAATTCCAATTGTTCCAATAATTAATTCAATTGGTATATTAATATTTTCACCTACAGTAATACTTAAAAGAACTCCCCCTCTATCTATAAGTTGATCATAAAAAAAATAGATATATAGACAACAAAAAGATGCAACTATACTTATAAAAACATCAAAAACTGAAATTTTTTTACCTCGTGAAATTGGAAATATTAAAAAAGCAAGCAATAAAGCAAAACCTAAATGAATTGCTCTAGCTGGTAAGCCCTTAAACATTCCAATATTAAATATAAATGGAAATGGCGAGGCATACCAAAGTTGAAATAGAGACCAAATAATTGCTATAGCAGCAACAATTTTTAAATGTAATCCTGCAAGATTTCTAGTTGGCGATAAATCTTCGTGAATTTTACTATCAATCTTTGTATCGGTATTTTGGTCCATTTATAAAAGATACTTTACTATAAAAAAAAGGCCCAATAAATATATTGGGCCTTTTAATTTAATCATGTATTTTGATTACATTAATCCAGCTTCTTTATAATATTTAACCGCACCTGGATGTAATGGAGCCGATAAACCATCAGCTATCATATTTTTCTTTTCTAGTGGTCCAAAAGCAGGATGTTGTGATCTAAAAGAATCAAAGTTTTCAAAAACAGCTTTTGTAACTAAATAAACTAGTTCTTCAGGAACATCAGCACTAGTAACAACAGTAGCTTTAACACCAAACGTAGTTACATCTTTCTTTTGTCCTGTATAAGTACCAGCTGGTATTGTTGCTGCTGCATAGTAATCTGCACCATCAATTAAACCTTGTACAGGTCCACCTGTAAGATTAATTGGTAGAGCTTTTGCTCCACAAGTAGCTGCTTGTTCCATAGCACCATTTGGAAATCCTACTGAATAACCAAATGCATCTATTTTACCGTCACATAGCGCTTT
>SHAO01000014.1 GCA_004213215.1 Candidatus Pelagibacterales bacterium
AATATTTTTGTCATTATATTTTATTTTTAAAGCCTCAGAGTCAGCAAAGGCTCGTAGATTTGTAAAATCCTGTAAACGCTTTAAACTTGATATTTCTGGTAAATTTAAAGAATTTTCTTTGGATGTTGAATTATTGGTAAATTTAATTTCAAGATTAAAATTTTCTGAAATAGCTTTAACTGCAGACGAAACTGCAGATTTAAATCTTTCTTTTAAAAGCTCTCGTTCATCCATCTAGAATTTTTATATTTTAATATTTATTGAAGATTCTGGTAGATCTTCACCGAAACATCTTTGGTAATACTCTGCAATTATATTTTTTTCCAGGTCATCACATTTGTTTAAAAATGTTACTCTGAAAGCATAACCCACATCTTTAAATATTTCAGAATTTTCTGCCCAATGCAAAACTGTTCTTGGACTCATCACAGTAGAAATATCACCATTAATAAAACCTTTTCTTGATAAGTCTGCAACCTTAATCATATTTGAAATAACTTCTTTACCTTGCTTAGTGTTTAAATTTTTAGATTTAGCAAGAATTATTTCTAATTCTTTTTCAAACTTAAGATAATTTAAAGTTGTAATAATATTCCATCTATCTAATTGACCCTGGTTTAATTGTTGCGTTCCTTGATAAAGACCTGTTGTATCACCCAATCCTATTGTGTTTGTGGTCGCAAACAATCTAAATAGCGGGTGTTGTTTTAAAACTTTATTTTGATCTAATAAAGTAAAACTTCCTTCTTTTTCTAAAACTTTCTGAATTACAAACATAACATCTGGGCGTCCAGCATCGTATTCATCAAATACTAGAGCTACAGGATTTTGCAAAGACCATGGAAGTATACCTTCTTTAAATTCTGTAATTTGTTTATTATCTTTAATTACAATTGCATCCTTTCCTATTAAATCTATACGACTTACATGACTATCCAAATTTATTCTAATGCAAGGCCAATTTAATCTAGCTGCAACTTGCTCAATATGAGTTGACTTTCCCGTTCCATGATAACCCTGAATTAAAACACGTTTATTAAAAGCAAAACCTGCAATAATAGCTAAAGTGGTATCCCTATCAAATTTGTAAGCACTATCGATTTCAGGAACATATTCATTTTTTTTTGAAAAACCATCTACTTTCATTTCTGTGTCTATTCCAAAAATTTGGTTTACAGAAATTTTAATATCTGGAGTTAATTCGTTTAGATTTGCCATATTAATTATTTTTTCATCATTATCATTTTTAAATGACTATATGCCAAAGTTATTTTCTTAAGCTTATTTTCAAACTGTTTATTACCTGAATTTCTATCAGGGTGAAATTTTTTTACAAGAGTTTTAAATTTTTTTTGTATACTTAACCAATCGGCACTAAATTCTAGTCCCATAATTTTAAATGCATCCTTATCTTTCTCGTTCAAATGTATGTTGTTAAGATCATTGGGTTTTTTTCTCTCATTAAAAAGATTAAACTTGTCACTAAGGGCATTATTCCAAAGAATACTAAAAAAATTGTCAGAAGATCCAAATTGTTGAGTTGGCCGATGCCAAGTAAGATCAGATTTTAGAAAGTTTTCAATTTCTTTTTGTGACATTCCATCAAAATAATTCCAGTTTTTGTTAAAAGATTTAATATGTTCTTCACAAAGCCATCTATAATCTTTGCTATTATCTCTTTCTAGAGGTGCTTTAAATTTTCCACTTTCATTGCAATTTCCCCATTCGCAGATATTTTCCATTGTTTAAAACTATTATATGTTTTAAGATTTTAGAAGTAATATAATGGAATTTTTTGACACAGTTAAAGAAAAAATTAATAAGAAAATTAATCCAGAAAATATAATTTTAGTTGATAACTCTCACCTTCATAGAAAACATAAATCTTTTGACGCAAATAAGTTTCATTTAAAGATCATAGTTAAGTCAAAAAAACTAAAAAGCATGAATCGCGTTATGGCACACAAAGAGATTTTTAATATTTTAAAAGATGAAATGAGCAAAAAAATTCATGCTTTAGAGATAGAGATACAGTAAATTATTAAAAATAGTATGAGTTTAAAAATTTTTTTATCTCGTTACCATTTAAAGAAATTTTATTAGGTTTAGTTACTTTTCCTATTTTACTTAATAAAATCAAATTAATTTTTTTATCAATATTTTTTTTATCTTTTTTCATAAAATAAATAATTTTATTAATTTCTTTTTTATTAAAAGTTTTATTTATATTTATTGGCAATTGTAAATCTAGATAATGTTTTTTTATTAAAAGCAATTCCTTAAGTTGCAGAAGTTTTTTTTTGTTTGATAATTCACTAGCAACTATCATACCTAATAATACTGCTTCACCGTGGTTTAATTTTTTTGAAAAGTTTTTTGCACCTTCAAAACCATGAGCAAATGTATGACCAAAATTTAAAATCATTCTCAAGTTTTTTTCTTTTTCGTCTTTCTTAACAATATTACATTTTATTTTACAACTTTTAATGATTGCTTTTTTTAGTAAAAGATCATTTTCTCTATTAATTATTTTTTTTCCATTTTTAAAAAGCCATAGGAAAAAATTTTTGTCTAAAATTAATGAATGTTTTAAAATTTCACCATATCCAGATATTATTTCTCTCCGGGGTAAACTTTTTAGTACTGACACATCACTAATTATAAAATCAGGTTGGTAATATGTACCTATTAGATTTTTACCTTGAGCAGAATTAACACCACTTTTACCTCCAATTGATGCATCGACTTGAGCTAGTAGAGTTGTAGGGATATTAATAAACTTTAATCCTCTTTTGGTTAGATTTGATATAAAAGCTGACATATCACCAATAACACCTCCTCCGAAGCCAATAATACAGTCCGATCTATTAAAATTATTTTTTAAAAGATATTCAATTATTTTGTTCCCAACTTTTATATTTTTATTTTTTTCATTTGCAGATAATTTGTAAATACTTAGTTCATATTTTTTTAGAGAATTAACTAATTTTTTTAGCAATAATTTAGGTAAATTATTATCACTAATTATACAAATTTTTTTTACACCAGGTAAATTTTTTTTAACCAGCCCTCCTGTTATTTTTAAAATATTACTACCAAAATAAATTGGATAGGATTTACTTTTTGTTTTAATAATGATTTTAGTTTTTTTCATAAAAAATTATAACTTTTTCTGCAATATCACTTTTGCTTAAATCTTTACAATTTATTCTGTGGTTAGCCAGTTTATAAATATTTTTTCTTTTTGAGTATAATCTAATAATTTTAGTTTGATTATTTTTTTTATCAAGCAAAGGCCTTTTTTTGTTCCACTTTGTTCTTTCGTTTAATGTTTTTATATCAGCATCTAACCAAATAGAAATTGCATTCTTCAAAACATTATTTCTAATAGATTCGTTTATAAAAGCCCCACCACCCAGAGCTATGACACAGTTTTTTTTTGTAAGAGAGTCTAATGTTTCTTTTTCTTCTTCAATTCTAAAGAATTCTTCACCTTTTTTTTTAAAAATTTCTGAAATCTTCATAGAACATTTTTTTTCTATGTTTAAGTCAATATCTATAAACTTTAAACCTTGCTTTTTAGCCACAATTTTACCTATTGTGGTTTTACCCACACCCATCATTCCTAATAAAACTAGGTTTTTTTTCACAGCAATCCGAACTTTAAATTTGACTATTCACAATTTTGTCTTAATTTTCAGTGTAAATACAATTTAATAATTATGCAACTCGGATTAAAACCAAAAACTAACAGAAGTATATTGATAAAAATTATTTTATTTCTTTTAGTTTTCTTTTTAGGAATATTTTTGCTTGATAAAATTGATTTTTCTGTACCAAAAAAACTTATCAAACAAGAAATTAGTAATGATAAGCTTATTAAACTTAAATAAATTAGCGCATTTTATATTTTTCTTCAGCATACTTATTTTTAATTTCACTATAAGTTTTGCAGCAGTCGATATTTGGAAAGGAAATGAGGAAAAAAATAATAAGAGTAATCAAAATAACAATGAACAGGAAATAAAAATAGAAAAACCAGAACTTTCAGATGATATAAATAAAATAATAATAAAAATTGATGAGAACGAAATCGTAGATTCTAATAAATCTGTAATTGGAATACTTGACCCAGAAGAAAACAATTTTAGTTTAAATATGTGGTCTGAATCTGATGGAGAAGAAATTAAAAAAATTTTAAAGAGAATTGACCAGCTTGATTTATCAAAGCTTTCAGAGGATTTACTTTATCAAGTATTATTTACAAATGCATACCCACCAAAAATTAATTTAAATTCAGAGGAATTTTTAAAAATAAAAATAGATTGGCTTATTAAAAATAAAAGAATTAAAAATTTAGAAACACTATTACAAAAAAATCCAGAGGCAGGGCAAAGCACAAAAGCAGTTAAATTTTTAATAGACGAATATCTTTCTTCTGCAAATATAAAATCTGCATGTGAAAAAGTAAATTTCTTAGACCCAACAGTTCAAAATAATTATTTAGAAAAATTTTCAATTTATTGTTTAATTAATAATGATAGAAAAGAAGAAGCCCAGCTAATTTATGATTTACTAAAAGAAAGAGGTTTTAAAGATAAATTTTTTGATGAAAAAATTAATTTTTTACTGGGAATTACAGAAAATATTAAAAACGAGAAAATTTTAGATAATAACTTATTAAATTTTTACTTGTCCCATATCACCGCTGATAACTTTGAGTACGAACCTAATGATAAAACAGACAAACATATATGGAAATATCTTTCTTCTGCCAACTTGATAAAAATTGATAATTTTGAAGATGAGAATATTGTATTAAAATATGAACAAGCTGCAGCACAAGATTCTTTTGATAATAAAGAGATTTTCAAAATTTATCTTAAAATAAATTTTAATTTTCAGCAATTAGCAAATTCACAGGAAATTTATAAAAATTTACCAAATTATAAAGCTAGAGCGCTGATCTATCAAAGCATTCTGTTGACTGATAGTGTTGAAAAGAAAATCAATTTAACATTTTTGCTTAAAGATTTATTTGTAAATGATAAAATCTTAAACGTTTACTCAGAAGAACTTTCAAATATTTTAAAAACAATAGATCGTAAAACAATCCCAGAAGATTATGTTGAGTTAATCGATAACAATTTAAAAAGTAACTTAGCAACTAAAGTGAAATTCGATAATGAAATATTGCACAGATCTAAAATTATAAAACACTTTCTGGATGACAATGAAAAGCTAAATAGAACGAAAAAAGATTTTAAATCAGTTTACAAAAAAATTAAAAGAAATAAAAAATATTTTATATCTATAAAAGATATTATTGTTTTGGAATCTCTAGTAGCTGATGGAATTTCATTGCCAGAAGATTTGGACTATACTACTTTGTCATCTCAACTAACAGTCCCAGAGAATTTAACAGATTTAGCCAGTCAAAATCAAATAGGTTTAGTCATGCTTAAAATTGTGGAGATAATTGGAGAGGACAATATTAGAGATCTAGATCCAGAAACTATATATTTTTTAAACAGAATTTTGAATGATCTTGATTTAAAAAAAATAAGAAATAATATTTTAAGCGAAGCTTTGCCAATAAGGGTTTAATTTCTTTTATATAAAAGTCCAATTACTTGACTATAATAGTCTTATAATTTATTCATATTTATATGGCATTGAGACAGATATTGACTGAACCAAATAAAATTTTACGAGAAAAATCATTATTTGTAGAAAAAGTTGATAAAGATTTACAAAAACTTATGGATGATATGTTGGAAACAATGTATGCGGCTCCAGGAATAGGACTTGCAGCTATTCAAGTTGGTGTGCCCAAAAGAGTTATTGTTATGGATATAGGTTCACGTAATACGTCAGAAACTTTAAATGATAACACGCATATTGAAAAAAAAAGTCCAATGTATTTTGTAAACCCAGAAATAATCGAAAAGTCAGAACATAATTCAACCTATGAAGAGGGATGCCTGTCCGTGCCAGGCCAATTTGCAGAAGTTGATAGGCCCGCAAAATGTCATATAAAGTATTTAGACTACCATGGTCAACCAAAAGAAATTAAAGCTGAAGGCATGTTAGCTACATGCATTCAACATGAAATGGATCATCTTGAGGGTATACTTTTTATTGATTATTTATCCAAATTAAAGAAAACAATGATTATTAAAAAACTTTCTAAACAAAAAAAAACAGTTGAAAGAATTATAGTTTAAATTCAGTATAAATTAATGTCACTTAAAGTAGTTTTTATGGGAACTCCCAAGTTTTCTGTACCGACATTAGAGTCTTTAATAAAAAATAAATTTAATATTTTAAGTGTCTACACACAACCAGCTGCGAAATCAAATAGAGGTCAGAAAATAAATTTTTCACCAGTACAGGAATTTGCTAAAAATAAAAAATTAAATATTAAAAATCCTAAAAATTTAAATAACGCAGAGGAATTAGAGGCTTTTAAAAAACTATCTGCCGATATAGTTGTTGTTGTCGCATACGGGCAGATAATTCCTAAAAATTTTTTAGACTTAGTAAAATTTGGATTTATAAACATTCATGCTTCCTTACTCCCAAAGTGGAGAGGTGCAGCACCAATTCAAAGAGCCATAATGAATGGAGATAGAAAGACCGGTGTTAGTATTATGAAGATCGAGGAAAAACTGGATAGTGGACCCGTAATTTTAGTAAAAGAAATAGACTTAGAAAAAAATAATACATGTGGAGAAATTGAAAAAAACCTTTCAGAAATTGGGGCAAGTTTATTAATTGAAAGTTTAAAAAAGATAGAAAGTGGCAAAGCAAAATTTATAAAACAAATAAACTCTGAAGCCACCTATGCAAAAAAAATAAATAAGAAAGAAACAAAAATTAATTGGAATTTAGATGCCAATAAAGTAGTTAGCCATATAAATGGTTTAAGTCCTAGCCCAGGAGCATGGTTTCAATATGAAAAAGAACGTTTCAAAGTTTTGCGAGCAAATAAATCTCAGCATCCTGGTGAACCAGGAGTTGTTCTAGATGAAAACTTAACCATCGGATGCAAATCAGAGTCTATTAAAATTCTTGAAATACAACGCCAGGGAAAAAATAAACAAAATACTAAAGAATTTTTATTAGGTAAAAAAATTATTGTTGGTTCAAACCTGAATTAATGCAGCGATATAAAATAAAAATAGAATACGATGGTACACCATTTGTAGGATGGCAGTTTCAAAAAAATGGATTATCGATCCAAGAAGTTTTGCAAAAAGCAATATTTAATTTTTGTAAAGAAAAAGTTACTGTTATAGGTGCTGGCAGAACAGATTCTGGTGTACATGCGTTAGCTCAAATAGCACACTTCGATTTAGAAAAAAAAGTTGAAAAGAAAAAATTTTTGCCAGGCTTAAATCAACATATTGGTAATAAACCTGTTACTATTTTAAAAATACATAAAACTAATAGAAAATTTCATTCAAGATTTAATGCTAAAAAAAGAACTTATCAATACACAATAATTAATAGACTTTCACCATTAACACTCCAAAAAAATAAAGCCTGGCACATTAGAAAAAAATTAGATGTTAAGGCTATGAAAAAAGGAGCAAAATTACTATTAGGAACCCATGACTTTTCAACTTTTCGAGCTTCTTCATGTGGAGCTAAATCACCAATTAGAACCATGGAAAAAATTTTAATAAAAAAAAATAAAGAAAAAATAACTTTAGAATTTATTTCTAAGTCTTTTCTGCAACAGCAAGTTAGATCGATGGTGGGTAGCATTAAATATTTGGGTGAGAGAAAGTGGAATATAGACGATTTTAAAAAAATTTTTAATTCAAAAAATCGTAAAAAATGTGCTCCACCAGCTCCTGCCTGCGGTTTATACTTAGCTAAGATTAAGTTTTAATTAATTTACTGATATTCAAGCAAAGATTTTATGTGGTAATAGGTGCTTTCTTTAAGAGCATTTAGGTCATATCCCCCTTCTAAAATAGATACTACTTTTCCATGACAAAGTTTTTTTGCAAATACTAATATTCTATTTGTTAAAGTGTAGTAATCTTTAGACTCTAGATTTATTTGAGCCAGAGGATCATCTTTATGGGCATCAAATCCAGCTGATAATAGTATAAAGTCTGGTTTAAATTCATTAAGTTTTTTAAAAATATTTTCATAAGCATTGAAAAATTCATGAGGTTGAGTGCCAGCATTTAAAGGAATATTAAGGACGTTATCTTTATTACCTTTTTCATTAAAAGCTCCCGTGCCTGGATAGTAAGGAAATTGATGAGATGAAATATATAATACCTTTTCATGATCATAAAAAATATCTTGGGTCCCATTTCCATGATGAACATCAAAATCAATAATTGCTACTTTGTTTAAGTTATATTTTTCCAATAAATAATAAGCACCAACAGCCACATTATTATAAACACAAAATCCCATAGCCTTTTGTTTCTCAGCATGATGTCCCGGGGGCCTTACTGCACAAAAAGCATTATTAAAATCTTTATTCATTACTCCATCAATGGCAGTTATAATTGAACCTGTTGCGTCCCTCGTAGCTTTTTTGCTTCCTGGTGAAACAATAGTATCGCCATCTAAAAAATTTAATCCTTCTTTTGGAAAAGAGTCATTTATTTTATGTAGATAATTTTTATCATGAGCTAATTCTAAGTACTTATAATCAAACTTCTTTGGCTTCATCCAAAGTAAATTTTTGGGTTTTATTTTTTTTAAATTATCGATAACAACAGTAACACGATCTGGTTTTTCTGGGTGTCCTTCACCAGTGTCATGGTTTAGATAGCTATCAGTAGTTACAATACAAGTTTTCAAAAAATTATTTATCCAATTTTCTTAAGACTGAAAATATAACTCCCAATCTTTTAACCTCAAGAATATTTGTCCCAGGGCGTGCAGAAAAACAGGTTGAATTATCATCTGGGTGTATAGATAACGTGTTTATCATAATTATATAATCTGCTTGTTCATAAGGGACGAAAGTTACTTTCCCACCAGAATATTTATTTGCTAAGTATTTTATACCATGAGGATCTCCACCACAGAAGTCTGTATTAATTTTTTTTATATTGCTATTTTTACCAATTAATTTCATTAACTCCTTATAAGAAGTGGCCCAATAATCATGTATATGTAATTTTTGTGTATTTACAAATTTAGGATATAAAAAATTTGAATAATCATAGTGATATGGTGTGAGATAAATAAATCTTTGTATAAACAGTAAGAAAAATATTGTGACTACACCCAGAAGAGTCTTGATATAAATAGATTTTTTAAAATTTTCTAAGATATAATAAAAACAAATAGCTGTTAGCAAACTTACGAATGGAATAATAAACAAAAATAGTCTTATCCCATTATATAATTTAACTTGCATAGCTGTTGCAAGAAGCATTGGAAATAAAATTATACAAAGAATAACTATTATTTTATTTTTAAAATTAGAAAATTTTAATGAGAAAAATTTTCTATCCATTTTAAGAAAAATAAATAAAGAAAATAATAATATTAAAGTAAAAATAGGTATTCTGAATATAAAAAAACTTAAAAAATATGTTCTGGGTATATTAGTTGTTTCAAAAATATTACCATTCATCATTTCAAAGATGGGTCCGGCTATCCATTTGGTAGAATTAATAACTGTTTCTAAAAGAACACCAAAGTCAGCATGAACATACGGCCAAGCTAATATCATTAATGAGAAACTTATTGAGCCAAAAATAAAAATATCAAAAAATATTTTCTTAAAAACTTTATTATCTCTATATCTATTTTTGTTTTTTATAATAAAAATTAATGCTGATAATACTATAGGTGCAGTTATTACAAAAAAAGAAGCTCTTGTGCCCAAACCAAAACCCATAAAAAATGATGCAAGTATAAGAAACTTTAATCTTTTGTTATCGAAATTAACACAATACATATAGACGGAGTAGGCAAACCAAATTAAAGCAAAACAAATTATAGTATCCTTAGGGTTTATTGCAGTATGTCCAAAGAAAAATGGATTTATAAAACATAGAAAAGTTGCCAGATAAGCAATTTCTTTATTAAAATTTTTTTTTGAAATTAAAAAAAGACCAATTAATGTTAAAAAACTAAAAAATAAATTTATTAAATGCCTTATTTCTATAAGTTTTTCAGGAAAAATTTTTAATAATAAGTCTACAATTATAAAAGTAAAAGTATCATACAATCCAGGATGAAATTGTGCCCATCCACCTGAAAACTCAAATTTACCAAAATCAAAAGATTTTAAATAGTTTGCTCTAATTGCACCATTAAAATGATGCTGGGGTTCGTCCCATGACATTCCTATACTAATAGAACAGAAAATAGCAAATAAAGAAAGCAATGTAATTAAACTTAATATGACTTTATTTAAATTTAATTTCATTAATTAATTTTACTTAAAATAATTTAATAAGATTTCTAAATAAATTTTTTTCAACTTTTTTAAGTCAGATAGAGATACATGCTCGTTAATTTTGTGCATTGTTTTTCCAACTAAACCAAATTCTACACATGGAGATATTTTTCTAATAAATCTTGCATCGGATGTTCCGCCGGCTGTTGATAATTTTGGCTTTATTTTAGTTATTTTCTTAATGATTCTTTGAATCATATAGGTTGTTTGGTTTGGTTTAGTTAAAAATGCCTCTCCTGACACCATGTAAGAAATTTTAAATGAGCACTGATTTTTATCACAAATACTTTTTAAAACTTTATTAAATTTATTCTTTAGAGATGTTGATGAATGTTTATTATTGAATCGGATATTAAAAGTTGCTTTGGCTTCTGCTGGAATTACATTATCAGCTGTATTTTCAATATTAATTTTAACTACTTCGAGATTTGAAGGTTGAAAATCTTTTGTACCTCTATCAAGTCTAATATTACTAATTTGATTAAGTATTTTTGTTATAACAGGAGTGGGGTTATTTGCTTTATGTGGATAAGCAACATGACCTTGAGTTCCATAAACTGTTAGATAGCCAGTTATACTTCCTCTTCTGCCTATCTTCATCATCTGACCCAGTTTTGCTAAATTTGTTGGCTCTCCCACTAAACAAAAATTTATTTTTTCTTTTCTTTTTTTTAATTTTTCGACAACTTTTTTTGTACCATTAACTGCTATTCCTTCTTCATCTCCAGTAATTAAAAGGCTAATTGATCCCTTAAATTTTGGTTTTATTTTTTTAAACTGGTTTAAAGCAGCCACAAAACATGCAATGGATCCTTTCATATCACTTGCACCACGCCCAATTAACTTTTTGTTTTTGATCACACCTGAAAAAGGGTTTACAGACCAAGATTTTAAGTCACCTACTGGAACAACATCAGTATGCCCTGCAAAACAAAAATTAGGTGATGATTTACCGAGTTTTGCGTATAAATTTTTAACATTTTTAAAATTCATCATTTCACATTTAAACCCAAGAGATTTTAATTTTTTTGCTAGAATATTTATTGCTCCAGCATCTACTGGTGTTATGCTAGGTCGACGTATCAATTCTTTTGCTAGTTTTAATTCACTAATTATTGGCATGTGTTTTCTAATCTCTTAATAAATCGTTAATTGAAGTTTTACTTCTTGTTCTTTCATCAACTTTTTTCACGATTACTACACAATATAATGATGGTCCATTTGGATTTTTTTTACTTGGCATAGTGCCTGGCACCACGACAGAATAAGCTGGAACTTTGCCGTAATAAATTTTGTCTGTATCTCTATCAACGATTCTTGTGGAAGAACCTATGTAAACTCCCATAGATAAAACGGATCCTTTTTCTACAATTACTCCTTCAGCAACTTCTGCTCTTGCCCCAATAAAGCAGTTATCTTCAATTATTGTTGGGTTTGCTTGCATGGGTTCAAGCACACCACCTATTCCAGCTCCACCTGATATATGACAATTTTTTCCAATTTGTGCGCAAGATCCAACTGAAGCCCAAGTATCAATCATACTCCCTTCATCGACATAGGCTCCAATATTTAAGAATGAAGGCATAAGCACAACATTTTTTGCAACGAATGCTCCTTTTCTAATGACTCCATTAGGGACATATCTAAATCCAGCTTCCATAATTTTTTTTTCATCCCAGCCTTGCGTCTTACCTTCGATTTTATCATACCAAGTTGAGTAAGGACCTTTAGATGCTTTCATTTTATTTACTCTGAAACTTAATAATATGGCTTTTTTTATCCATTGATTAACATGCCATTGGCTATCTTTTTTTTCAGCAACACGTATTTTTCCTGAATCTAACAATTCTATAGTTTCACTAATAGCATCAAGTAAATTTTTATCAGAATTAGAATTAACCTGACTTTTATTATTCCAAGCTTTATCAATTATTTTTTCAAAATCTTTTATATCCATTATGCTGCTTTTAGTAAGTTAATTTTTTTTAAAAACTCAGACAAGTCATTTGTTTTATAATTTACAAAATTGCTATCAGAAAATTTACGTGCCCAAGGCTCATCATTTTCAATCCAAATAGTTTTCATACCCATTTCATATGCTGGTTTTAAATTTCTTGCAATATCTTCAACAAGTACACATAATTTTGGGTCAATTTTATGTTTTTTTACTAATTTTATATAAGGCTCTATTGATGGTTTTGGAACAAATTCAGCATCAACAATATCAAAAATATCATCAAAGTGATGATCGATTCCAATTTTTTGAGTTACATTAAGAGCATGTTTTCTTGATCCATTTGTAAATATAATTTTTTTACCTTTAAGTTTTTTTATTTCTTCACTAAGTTTTAAATCTTTCTGAAGAAAATCTATATTTATATCATGGACAAATTCCAAAAATTCATTAGCATCAACTTTATGATTTTTAATCATTCCATTTAAAGTAGTGTTGTATTTATAAAAATAATCTTTTTGAATTTTCTTAGCTTCTTCTGGACTTACATTAAGTTTTTCAGATATATATTGAGTCATCTTTTTATCAACTTGTTCAAAAACTTTAGTTTTACCTGAATATAGAGTGTTATCTAAATCAAATATCCAGTATTTAATTGAATATAATTCTTTCATTTTCTTATTAGTGTTCCAGCACCTTTATCTGAGAATAATTCAAAAAGAATTGAATGAGGTCTTCTGCCGTCAATAATAACCACACCTCTGACACCATCATTAACAGCCTTAATACAAGTTCTTATTTTAGGTATCATGCCCTCACTAATCGTTTGATCATAAATTAACTTTTCTGCTTCAGCTGATTTAATTTCTGAAATCAATTTCTTATTTTTATCATAAACTCCCTCTACATCAGTCATCAACATTAATCTTCTTGATCTTACACTTCTTGCTAGAGCACCTGCTGCAGTATCGGCATTTATATTATAAGTTTGATTATTTTGATCTATTCCCATTGGGGAAACTACTGGTATTAGATTTTCTTTTACAGTTATTGATTTTGCTAAACATCCCTTTTTTTTTAAAGCATCTACTATTTCTGTATTGAATTTAATCATAACATCCTCAACTACTTTTATAACTTTTTCATCTGTTACTCTAAGACCCATAATAAATTTAGTTTCAATATTTAATTCATCTAATTTTTTTTTTATTCTTGGACCTCCTCCATGGACGACAATTGGGGTTAGCCCTAGTTTTTTTAATATTGAAACATCATTAATAAAATTATTAAAAAGGTTTGAATCTATAAGAACTCTTCCGCCACATTTAATAACAATTTTTTCTTTTGAATATTTTTTTACATATTTGTCTACTTCTTGTATCTGTGGACCATCTTTCGGCCAGAATTCTTTTATTTTGCTATCTAAATTTTTGGCTGGAAACATTATCTAGACTGTTTTAACTTTTGTTCCTCTCATAATTACCCACTGCTGTGCAATAGTTAATATGTTATTGACTGTCCAATATACAACTAACCCAGCAGGGAATGGAGCTAAGATAATTGTCAAAAAAAGTGGAAAAAACATAAATATTTTTGCTTGAACTGGATCAGGTGGAGTAGGATTCAGTTTTTGTTGTACCCACATGCTTAAACCCATCAATATAGGCCAAGCACCTATCATTAAAAAACTTGGCGGGTCCCAAGGGATCAATCCGAATAAATTAAATATTGAGGTTGGATCTCTATCAGATAGATCTTTGACCCAACCAAAGAAAGGTTGATGTCTCATTTCAAGGGTAACATATAGCATTTTATAAATTGCAAAGAAAAATGGAATTTGAATTAATACAGGCAAACAACCAGAAATAGGATTTACCTTTTCTCTTTTGTACAAAGCCATCATTTCTTGTTGAAGTTTTGCTTTGTCATCCTTGTGTAGTTCTTTTAATCGAAGCATTTCTGGCTGGAGAATTTTCATTTTTGCCATCGATTTAAATGAATAGTTTGCAAGAGGAAAAAAGATCAATCGTACCAGCGCTGTAATTATAACAATTGCGAAACCAAAGTTTCCTGTAAGTTTAAAGAAGTAATCAATGATAAAAAATAATGGTTTTGTAAAAAAATAAAACCAACCCCAATCTATTGCTAAATCAAATTTTTCAATACCTAATTTTTCAGCATAATTGTCAATAGCCGCAACTTCTTTTGCTGCAACAAATGTATTTACTTCATTTGTTATAGAATTACCGGGGTTAAGTATTTTTGCTTCTTTTATTATATAATTTGCTCTGTATTTTTCTTTTTTTGCTACAAATTCAGCTTTAAATTCTTTTCCTTTTTCAGGAACTATTGCCGTTAACCAATATTTATCTGTAATACCCAACCAACCTTTTGTTGCACTAATGGTAAATTTTTCTTCTTCAATGTCATCGTAGTCTTCTTCTACAAGTTCATCTCCAAAGACTCCAAGAAAACCTTCGTGCAAAATATATATTTGCATTCCTTCTGGTTTAAAACCTCTAGTAATTTGTGCATAAGGATAGAATTGAAAAGATTTACTAGAATTATTTTTTATACTTTGTGTAATTTTAAATAAAAATTTTTCATCTAAATTAATTTTTTTTGTAAAAATTAAGCCATCACCGTTATCCCATTCAATTGTTACTGGGTTATTTGGTGTAAGAGTGCTGTTTCCTTTAATTTTCCAAATTGTATCACTCATAGGTAGTTTGATCTTTTCGCTTCCACTTGATGCCCAACCAGTTTCTATAAAATATTCTTTTGAGGAATTTTTTGGATTTAAAAAAATTACTTTATTTTCACCCGCTAAAGTTTCGTTATAATTTTTAAAAATAATATCGTCTATAATTCCACCTTTTAGTGATATTGAGCCTTTGATATTTTTATTCTCAACTTTAATTCTATTCGTTTTATTAATTACTTCATTTCTCGTAATTTCATTTTTTATTTCTTTTTCACTTTCATCAATTGACGGAGAAGACAGATCTTCATTTTTAACAATTTGATCTTCAGTGGCTTGTTGATTTACGACAGGAGGTTCAAAAAAAGTTGACCATATAATCAAAACTAATGTTGAAAGCACAATTGCTGTTAATACATTTCTAAAATCCATTTACTTCACCTTCTTTTTTAATTTAGGCGCAGGGTCATAACCACTTCTTCCACCTAGAATTTTTATTGGATGACATCTTAAAATTCTTTTAATTCCCAAAAAAGAACCTCTGATTGTTCCATTAAATTTTAAACAATCTATGAAATATTCAGAACAAGTAGGAAGATATCTACAAGATGATGGTAAATAAGGTGAAATAAAATATTTATAAAATTTTATTATTAGAATTAGAAAGTTATTAATTAATTTCATTTTTAGTTTTCCATTCCTTTATTTTTTTAAACGTTTCATTTACCTCATTTAAAATAAGTGAAAATTTATCTTTGTATACATTATTTTTTCCAAAAATTACATAAGTGTAGTTTTGGTCTATTATTCGTTTTTCCTTTAAAATCTTTTGCACTGCATACTTTAATTTTCGTTTTATCTTATTTCTTTTAACAGCATTCCCAACACTTTTTTTCATTACAAAACTTATATTTAAATACTTATTCAAAGCATTTTTGTAATTTTTATCAAAGTAAATAGTAAAATATTTATTATTTATTCTTTTCTTTTTTAAAATTTTGAGAAAATGCTTGCTTTGATTCAGACTCTTAAATTTGATCATTTAGAACTTAATTTAAGTAGATATTTTTTTTCTTCCTTTTGACCTTCTTCTTGCAATTGTCTTTCGGCCACCTTTTGTTTTCATTCTTGATCTAAATCCATGTCTTCTTTTCCTTACAATTCTACTTGGCTGGTATGTTCTTTTCATGAAATTTATTTAGTTTTTGTTAAAATTTTTTGATAGTTATAGGTAATAAGTGCATGTAAGTACAGACAAAAAATAATTTATGGACTTTAAATCTCAAAATTTTAAAATTTATTTAGGAAGTGCTTATTTATTCATTTTTTTAACAGGTGCCTATTTTTTACTTATTAATTTCGAAATTGGTAGTTTAACAAGTTATGATTTAATCAAAGAGAATAGAGACCTAATTCTAGAATACAAAGAAAATAACATTTTTATCATGACGGCTATTTTTTTCATTATTATTATTTTCTTAAATATAATGATGTGCCCCATGTTTATACCAACTGTAGTTATAGGCTTCGTGTTTGGTAAATGGTTAGGTACTTTAATTTTAGTTTTTGGAAATACAATTGGTGGAGCAATATTATACCTTTTAGCAAAAACTTTTTTTAGCAGTATAATAGAAAAAAAATTTGCACCTAAAATTTCTAAATTTATAAATTTTTTTCAAAAAAATGAGCTTCTATATTTTATGATCTTTAGATTTATTGGCGGTGGTGGAACGCCTTACCCTATTCAAAATGTTTTACCAGTTATTTTTAATATGTCTGTAAAAAATTATATTATTGCCACTTGTTTGGGAATAGTTCCTGCGACATTTGTTATAGCATCGCTTGGAAGTGGGATTGAAGATATTATTAAACAAAATACTGAACTTAGCTTTGTATCAGCTTTGCTTTCTCCAGAAATTTATTTTCCTATAATTGGTTTTGCGGTTATATTAATTATTGCTTTTATTTTTAAAAAATATTTTTTTAAACAATAAATTATGAAACATAAATATTTAGATAAAATTAAGAGTTTAGAAAGCTCACCAAAAAAAATTAATATTTTTTCTGTTAAAGAAATAAATATGATTAAAGAATTATATAATATGCTTCCAGAAAGTACATTTAACAACAAACAAAATGTTAGAAAGAAAGCATGGCAAAAAAATTTTAATAAGGAGCTAGACATAATTTATTTTAATAGATTAAAAGAAGCATTAGGAGACTTCAAAATGGATTCTCTAAAGTCAGATAAAGGGGAAGATTATTATGGATTATTTCATGAAAGCTTCGCACCTCTTCCGATGCATGTAGATTCTGGATTTAATGAAGAAACAATAATTTACAAACAGGTAATTACACCTTTATTAGGTCCTGGCGATACTATCTTCTTTAAAAAAAGATGGTATGGAAGATCAACAACATTTACTATTGATAAAAATGAATTGAGTTTTATACCGCAAGAAGGGCAAAACGATAGATCTAGTGCACACATAGGTACCAATGAGTTTGATAAAGAAATACACAAAAAATATTTAAATCATATAGACATAAATAATCTAAAAGGAATGGAAGTAGAAATGATCTATGAATGGAAAATTGGAGAATCTCTTATCGTGGATAGAACACACGTTCATTGTGCATCTTCAAGAATTAAAAACAAAAAACTTGGATTAACTACCTTCACTAAAAAGTAATATGGCAATTTACGACTGTTTTCAGTTTTTTAATGAGGAACATATTTTAGATTTAAGACTAAATATACTAAATGAATTTGTTGATTTTTTTGTATTTGTTGAATCTACAACCGATCATCAAGGAAAGCCAAAAAAATTAAATTTTGATTCAAAAAAGTTTAAAAAATTTAATAAAAAAATTATTTATATAGTAGTAGACGATACTGAAGAAGTAATAAAGAGACCTCATATTGGAGGGGAGTCCCTAGTAGAGCAACATCAAAGAAATTCTATTATGAGAGGTCTAAAAAATTGTATTGATAATGATTTAATTATCTTATCAGATGTAGATGAAATACCTGATCCAAACAAAATAAACTTATTCAACAAAAAAAGTAAATATGCTGTTTTTTCACAAAAGATGTTTAATTACAAAATTAATTTATTAAATGAAACAGAGAATAATTGGCATGGATCAAAGATATGTTTAAAAAAAGATCTTAAATCACCACAGTGGCTTAGAAATTTAAAATTTAAAAAATATCCTTTTTGGAGAATTGATAAACAAAGAAATCTTCAGATTATTGAAAATGGTGGATGGCATTTTGCATATTTGCAAAGCCCAGAAAATATATCAAAAAAAATAAAGTCATTTGCCCACGGGGAGTTTAATAAACCAAATTTTGTAAATTTGGAAAATATTAAAGAAAAAATTAATATGGGAAAAGATATTTTTGATAGAGGTATCAGTTATAGAAAAGTACCAATAGATAGTTCGTTCCCCAAACATATAACAAACAATAAAGATAAATTTAAAGATTGGATAATAGAATAACTCGAAGTGCCTACAACGTGAATTAAGCTCGCGACTTTTCCCCATTTATGGAGGCGCTTTACCAATGGCTATATGGGCTCTCGTTAAATTAGAATTATCAAATATCTACTTTTTAGATAAGCTAAAAATTGCCATATTATTCAACTAACTTGACAGCACCGTAACCAAGGCAGTAAAAACAAATATCAATAGATGGTAAATTTATGGGCATACATTACGATTATAAATCAAAGCGTGGCGAGAGGGCAATGTTAAAGGAAGCAAAGAGAAAAGCTCGACTAGCGCAGCGAAGAGCAAAAAAATTAACACTTTCGGAGTCTGATGAAAAGCCAGAAGTTAAAACGCATGATATAAAAAAAACAATAACTTTAGAAGATTTAACAAATCCAAATCAGAAGTAAAATGGATGCAAATAAATTCAAAAAAAGTACCAAGACATCTACGAATGAGTCAGGCATTAAAAAACAATCTTAGAAAAAGAAAAGTATTTCAAAATAAAATCAAAAAAAAAACAAAGAATAAAGTATGAGTGTTTTATCAGACCGATGGATTAAAGAAATGGCTCTAAAAAAGGAGATGATTAAACCTTTTATTTCTGAACAAAAAAGAGAAAAAGTAATTTCTTATGGACTATCCTCATTTGGTTATGATGCTAGGGTTTCAGACGAATTTAAAATTTTTACAGATGTAGATTCAGCTATAGTTGACCCTAAAAATTTTAATAATAATAGTTTTGTTTCAAGAAAAGTAAATGAATGTATAATACCACCAAACTCCTTTGCACTAGCTAGTACTGTAGAATATTTTAAAATTCCTAAAGATGTCTTGGTAATATGTTTGGGTAAGTCTACATATGCAAGATGTGGAATTATCGTAAATGTAACTCCACTGGAACCTGGTTGGGAAGGTCATGTTACACTTGAGTTTTCTAATACCACCCCACTGCCAGCAAAAATCTACGCTAATGAAGGTGCGGCTCAATTTGTTTTTTTAAAGGGTAATGAAGAGCCAGCAGTGACTTACGAAAAAAGAAACGGTAAGTACATGAATCAAACTGGTGTCACTTTACCTAAAATTTAGTTTTAAATAAAATGCAAAAATTAGAAATTAAAGGCGGAAGAAAAATATCCGGAACTATAATAATTTCAGGTTCAAAAAATGCGACTTTACCAATATTAGCATCAACAATATTAGCAAATAAGAAAGTTACGATTAAGAATATACCTTTAGTAAAAGATGTTTTAACTATGGCGGAACTTTTAAGCACAATGGGATCTATTGTAAGATTTGATAAAAAGAAAAAAAAAATTGAAATAATTAATAAAAAATCATTAAAAACTTTTGCTCCATACCATCTTTTAAAAACAATGCGAGCTGGCGTTTTAGTTCTTGGACCATTATTAGCAAAGTATAGAATTGCAAAAGTATCTTTACCTGGAGGGTGTGCAATTGGATCAAGACCAATTAATTTTCATTTAGATGCTTTAAAAAAAATGGGAGCAAAAATTAAGATAAAAGATGGATATATTTTTGCTTCAGCTAAAAAAGGCTTAAAGGGATGTACAATAAAATTTCCAAAGATATCAGTGGGAGCAACTGAAAATATTTTGATTGCAGCATGTTTTGCTAAAGGAGAAACCAAGTTAAAAAATTGTGCATCGGAACCTGAAATAAATGATTTAATTATATTTTTAAAAAAACTTGGATGTAAAATAAAAAAAATAGGAAAAAGAAATATAAATATTTTGGGTATAAAAGAACTAAAATCTATCACACATAATGTTATCTTTGATAGAATTGAAGCTGGAACTTATATAATTGCAGCAGCTTTAACAAAAGGTAAACTAAAAATAAAAAATATTAACCCAAAAATTATGTTAACTGAAATTAATTTATTAAAAAAAATGGGTGTTAATATAATTATAAAAAAAAATTATATAATAGTGAGCCGTTCAAAAAAACTTAAAAGCATTAATATTTCAACTCAACCATACCCTGGCTTCCCAACTGATTTACAGGCACAAATTATGGTTTTAATGACAAAAGCAGAAGGGGTCTCAACAATAAAAGAAGGTATTTTTGAAAATCGATTTATGCACGTCTCAGAATTAAGAAGAATGGGGGCTCAGATAGAAATTAAAGGTAACAAAGCAAAAATTTTTGGAAAAAGTAAATTAAATGGAGCTGAATTGATGGCCACAGATCTTAGAGCCTCCGTATGTTTGGTTTTGGCTGGATTAACTTCATTTAATAAGACAGTTGTGAATAGAATATATCATTTAGATAGAGGATATGAAAATTTAGAATATAAATTATCAAACTGTGGTGCTCAAATTAAAAGATTACAATGAGTAGCTATGAAAAAAAAAATCTTAAATTAATAGGCACAAATCAAGAAGATCTTAAAGTTATTTCAGCTTATTCTCAAGATAGTATAGTGATTATTAAGGATATAGTTTTTTTAAAAAAGAATAAAATTTTTTTAATGATAGTAAATAGATTTATGTGGGAAGATAGATTGAAGCAAAATAAAAGAATAAAAAGTGCAATAAAATTTGAAGGAATTTTAAAAGTCAAATCAAAAAAAATAAATCAAAAAAATAGAAATAAACGTTTAGAATGTTTAGCTATTGAATGTAATGAAATTTTAGGTAAAAACTATGAGATAAATTTTTTTTTTTCAGGCGGTGCTATAATTACTTTAATTTCTGAGTTTATCGAAGTTTCCCTTAATGATCTTGGATCTTCATGGAGTGTTAAACACATTCCTATGCATAAGATTTGAATATTGATTTATCTATTAATATTAAATAAAACTATAAAAGAAAAAGGAGATAAAATTGGCTAAACAAGATTTTTTAGAATTCAAAGGCAAAGTAACAGAGTTGTTGCCTAACGCAATGTTTAGAGTAAAGCTTGAAAATGATCATGAAGTTTTGGCACATACAGCTGGAAAGTTAAGAAAAAATAGAATAAGAGTTTTGACCGGTGATAATGTTTTAGTTGAGGTGACTCCTTACGATTTAACCAAGGGTAGAATAATTTTTAGGTTTTAATTAGGCCAGGTAGCTCAGTCGGTAGAGCAGAGCCCTGAAAAGGCTTGTGTCGGCGGTTCGATTCCGTCCCTGGCCACCATTGCTATCGAAGCTTCTAAAAGATACATGCGTCCTTTAATTTG
>SHAO01000015.1 GCA_004213215.1 Candidatus Pelagibacterales bacterium
AATTTAAATTTTTTTTGTTAAGTAATTTATTTTTAATTTCTTCTAAAGATAAGGTTTCTGTCTTGCCGTTAATCTCTTTAAATTCAAATTTATCAACTGTTGTCTTTGATCCTAAAATTATTTGATAAGGTATACCAATCAAATCAAATTTTTTAAATTTTGCAGATAAATGCTCTTCAGTATCATCAAACAAAACGTCAATACCGCTTTTTTCTAATTCTTTATACATATTTTCAGCTTTTACATAATTTGATTTGTCATTTTTTTGTAAACTTGGAATTATTGCTACTTCAAAAGGCGCTACTGTATAAGGCCATTTCATTACATTATTATTAAATTTGGCTTCAATTATTGCCCCCACTAATCTTGAAACACCAATGCCGTAAGAACCCATTTTCACAAAAACTTTTTTTCCATCTCGTAAATCAACAGAACATTTTAGAGGTTTTGAATATTTATCACCAAAATAAAAAATATGACCAACTTCAATTCCTTTTGTTACTAACTGATTTTCTTTTTTTACTTTTGATTCAAAATCTTCTTTTTTAAATTTATCATCAGTAACTGAATAAAAAGCATCATACTTTTTTCTTAGTTCATTAATTGAATTTTCTGAATTAATATGTTCTTTAATATCAATATCAAATACTCTTTTATCAGAATAAACCTTGCTTTCTCCTGTCTCAGCTAAAATTACAAACTCATGGGAAAGGTCGCCTCCTATTGGACCAGTATCGGCTGCCATCGGTATTGCTGTAAGTTCGAGTCTTTTAAATGTGTTCAAGTAAGCAAAAAACATTTTATTATATGATTTTTTTGCCTCTTCTTCATTTAAATCAAAAGAGTAAGCATCTTTCATAAAAAATTCTTTACATCTCATAACACCAAATCTTGGCCTCAATTCGTCACGAAATTTCCATTGAATATGATAAAGAAGTTGAGGTAGTGTTTTGTATGATTTTACACTAGTTCTAAAAATTTCAGTTATTAATTCCTCATTTGTGGGACCATAAAGCATTTCTTTTCCTTGACGATCTTTTATTCTCAACATTTCCTCTCCATAATCCTCATATCTACCACTTTCTTTCCATATCTCAGCTGACTGTATCGTTGGCATCAATAGCTCTTGGGCTCCAATATTATTTTGTTCTTCTCTAACAACCTGCTCTATTTTCTTCATAATTTTATATCCAAGAGGTAACCATGAATAAATTCCAGTTGAAGATTGTTTAATCATTCCAGATCTTAACATAAGTTGGTGTGACTTTATTCTTGCTTCAGAAGGTGTTTCTTTTAACAGTGGAATAAATAATTTTGATAAATACATATTTTTTAATTTTCAAATTCTAACTAAATTCACATTTGTATAAGGTCTTTTTCCAGTCTTTTCCCTAACAGTCTTTCTGCAATTAGTCTTAAGAGTTTCTATCAAATTTTGTTCTTGATTAGAATTTTTTAAAGAGAATGTTTTGCATATTTCTCTAATTTTGTATTCTAAATCAAAAATAAAATCACTAGTTTCACCATTACTAGGGATGCCTCTAAACGAAATTACAGGTTTTTTAATTATTACACCAAGATCGTTTATAATAAGTGTTATTTCTAAAAAACCATTGTATGACAAATTCCTTCTATCTTTAATTGATTGGGACTCTTCACCTACACTTACAGTGCCATCAACATATATTCTTCCTGAAGGAGCTTTATCAATTATTTTAGGACTTTCACCAGGATACAATTGAACTATATCTCCATTTTCCACTCCTACAGGATATGGAACCTGCATTTCTTTTGCAAAATTAATATGTTCAATCATATGCCTATGTTCTCCATGTACAGGAATGACAGACCTTGGTTTCACCCAACTATACATATCTTTTAGATCTTCTCTGTTAGGATGACCTGATACATGCACAAATTCGTTTTCTTCAGAAACGACATCAATACCATTTTTAACTAATTGATTGTGTAGTTTATAAAGTTTTTTCTCATTCCCAGGTATGATTTTTGATGAAAAAATCACCGTATCATCAGACTCTATCATAACGTCTGGATGGATTTGACTTGAGATGCGCATCATTGCACCGTTAGGTTCTCCTTGGCTACCTGTACAAAGAAATACAATTTTTTCTCTTGAAACTTTTTTTGCTTCACGAGGATCAATTGGCTCTATTAAATTATTTAAATAACCACACTGTCTTGCTGCTTTATAAATCCTATGCATAGATCTTCCAACTAATGATATTTTTCTACCAACTTTTTCAGCACAGTAAAAAATACTTTCCATTCTTGCTACATTAGAAGCAAAGGAAGTTACAATTATTCTCTTTTTTTTATTTCTCATTATTTTTAACAAACTTGTTCTTACATCTAACTCAGAGCCAGCTCTTCCTGGACTAAACACATTAGTAGAGTCACAAATCATAGCTAAAACACCATTATCTCCAATTTGTTTTAATTTTTTTTCATTAATTGTTTTACCAATCAAAGGGTTGGGATCACATTTCCAGTCACCTGTATGCAATACTGTACCAGCTGGTGTTTCTATACTAAGACCATTAGGTTCAAGTATAGAATGTGTTAATGTAACAAATTCAATTTTAAAAGGACCTAATTTAATATTTCCATTTAATTCAACAATTTTAAGTTTTTTTCTAATATCAATTTTTTTTTCTTTAAACTTTTCTTGAATTAAAACGCTTGTAAATGGAGTGGCATAAATATTACATTGTAACTTAGGCCATATATGAGCGATTGCACCAATATGATCTTCGTGGGCATGTGTTAAAACTAAACCTACTAGATCATCTTTTTTATCAGTAATAAATCCAGGATCAGGGTAAATTAAGTCAACACCTGGAATAGTATCATCAGCAAAAGTGACTCCGATATCAACTATAATCCATTTTCTATTTTCAGGCTTTCCATAGGCAAATAAATTCATATTCATACCAATTTCACCTGAACCACCTAAAGGGCAAAAAATAAAATCTTCTTTTTTCATCAATTTAAATATTTTCTATTCATTTTTAAAATTTCTATTATCCCATTAATAGTTATATTCTTATCTATCTTAAAAGGTCTAGTAATAGAAGTTTTAAATAAATCAGCAAAACCACCAGTAAAAATTATTTTATATTTTTTTTTAGATTCTTTTTCAATTTTTGTAATAATGTTATTTATTAAACCCAAATACCCCCAGTAAAAACCTGAGCGTAAAGCTTCTATTGTGTTTTTTCCAATAACTCTTTTTTGTTTTTGTATATAAAAAGTAGGAATTTGATCTGCAGAAATAGATAAACTTTTTATAGAAATAGTTATACCTGGGGCTATAACACCACCGATATAAATACCTTTTTTTGTAACAACATCAAATGTTGTGGCCGTTCCAAAATCAAGAACAATACAATTTGTTTTGTATTTTCTAAAAACTCCAACAGAATTGGCAATTCTATCAGAACCAACTTGTTTTTTATTTTTAATATTTATTTTAATTATTTTATTAATTCCATTTTCTTTAATTTCCTTCAACTGAATCTTATAATTTTTTTTTAATAATTTTTTTAAAATTTTGTGATATTTTGGAACTACACTTGAAAATAAAGCAAATTTATTAATTGGTTTTTTTTTTATAATTTTTTTTAAATTTCTATACAAAAAATTTTTTAAAAGTATTTTGTGGCTACTGAAATAAACTATTTTTTTTACTTTAAAACTTCTATTTTCAATTAAGCAAATTTTTGTAACTGTGTTCCCTATATCACCAATTAGTACATACATAGCATTATTTAATTTAAAGCCATTAAATCAGCTTTTTCTTTAAAATATTTATAATTATACGAATTCAAATCAATGAAAAAGTCTTCATATGAAGCTACTATTAAATCTAAAATTTCTTTAATCTTTGGTTTTTTGTTAGTTTCTAATAAAATATTAGTAGATTGGTATTTGTTTTTAGTATTTGGATTTGAAACAATATTGATACCTATACCTATAATTAAAAACTTTTTAGTATTTATGATTATATGTTCTTGTAATATTCCACAAATTTTTTTTTTATTAACAAATATATCATTAGGAAATTTTAAATTTATTTTTTGTTTTTTGCAAAAATTTTTTATGACATTTGATACTAATATAGAGTTAATTATAGAAAATTCATTAAATGGTGGATATCTATCTTTTAAAGGAAAAAATAGTGAACCAAATAAATTTCCTTTATCAGAAACCCATTTATTACCATGAGTTCCTCTTCCTTTGGTTTGTTTATCAGCATAAACGCATCCGATCTCTTTTTTTTCTTCTCTAATCATATTAATAGCTACATCATTAGTACTAGTTACACTTTTAAACTTAAAGATTTTAAATCTCATTAATAAATTAAAATTGAAGAAATAGTATCAATCAATATTGACGGGTAAATAAAGTAAATTAATATTAATATACTTGACATAATCAATGAAATTTTAAGACCTAAATCATAATTTGTCTCAAATGGTTTTTTAGGTTTATCAAAATAAATAATTTTAATAATTCGTAAGTAATAAAATGCTGATATAACTGTAGTTACTAAACCTATAACTGCTAAAAAATACATCTTAGCTTCTACTACTGAAACAAATACATAAAATTTAGCAAAAAAACCAGCTAATGGAGGTATGCCTGCCAATGAAAAAAGTATTATTAAGAAACTTAGAGCCATCATTGGATGGTTTTTTGACAATCCAGACAGATCATTAATATTTTCATAATATATATTTTCTCTTTTCATCATAAAAATACATCCGAAAGCACCAAGATTCATAACTAAATAAATAGTTAGATAAATTATTGTGCTTTGTATCCCTAAATTTGTACCTGTGGCTAAGCCTGCTAATGCATAACCCATGTGACCTATAGAGCTATAAGCCATTAATCTTTTAATATTAGTTTGCCCTATAGCAGCGACAGCTCCCAAAATCATTGAAGCTATTGATAAAAAAACAATTATTGTCTGCCATTGGCTAAACATATTTAGGAAAGGAACATACATAAATCTTATAAAAACTGATATTGCGGCAATTTTTGGAACCAAAGCAAAAAAACTCGTAACTGATGTTGGAGACCCCTCATACACATCTGGAGTCCACATGTGGAATGGTACCGCTGAAACTTTAAAAGCCAATCCTACAATTATAAAAACAATACCAAATACAGCTCCTGTGTTTGATTCATTTAAATTCGTTGAAATTATTTCAAAATTTGTGGAGCCAGTAAATCCATATACAAGAGAGCAACCATACAATAATAAACCTGATGAAAGAGCACTTAATACAAAATATTTTAAGCCAGCTTCTGTGGAACGCTCATCATTTCTTTTAAATGAGGCCAATATGTACAAACATAAAGATTGCAACTCCAAACCTAGATAAAAAATAATCAGATCGTAAGAACTAATCATTAATATCATACCGAGTGTGGATGCTAAGATAATTATAGGATATTCTATTTTATCAATATTATTACTTTTAATATAATCTTTTGAGGAAAATAAAACAAAAAAACAAAACAACATAGTAAGTACTTTCATAAAAATCGATAAAGGATCAATTATATAACTATCATTAAAAATTTTTATAATTTCATTAGGTTGATTAAGTGTTAAAGCTATAGCAAAGATTAAACTTAGATTCGTTAGCAAACTTATAAGCTTAAAACTCTTTTTAATAAAAACACCTAATAATAAAAGTGACATTATTGTGATTGATAAAAATAATTCTGGTAATATAAAATAAAGAGTTTGCATTTAATTGTTTATTTGGTCTAAATGAAAATTTAAATCTACTTGATAATTATTAATCAAATTATTCACAGAAGAATCAATAGTGTTAAACAAAGGTTCTGGGTAAATTCCAAAGAAAATTATTAGAAAAATTAATGATGAAAAAATGTATAATTCAGTTTTGTTCAAATCTGTCATTTCTTTTACTTCAGAATTAGATGTTTTTCCAAAAACTACCCTTTTATATAGCCACAACATATATGCTGCTGCTAAAATAACTCCTAGACTAGACATAACTGCAACAAAAATATTTATTTTAAAAACCCCCACTAAAATCAAAAACTCACCTATAAATCCACTTGTTCCTGGCAATCCTAGTGCCGCCAAAGTAAATATCATAAATACAAATGCATATTTTGGCATAATATTTACTAAACCACTATAGGAAGAAATCATTCGAGAATGAAATCTATCATAGACAACGCCTACACATAAAAAAAGTGCAGCTGATATTAACCCGTGACTTATCATTTGAATTATACTTCCTTCTAATCCTTGCTTAGTTAAAGAGAAAATTCCAATTGTAACAAAACCCATATGAGCTACAGAAGAGTAAGCAATTAATTTTTTCATATCGTCCTGCATTAACGCAACCAAAGAAGTGTAAATTATTGCAATAACACTTAAAATAAAAACTAGTGGAGTAAAATAATCTGAAGCTATTGGAAATAAACCTAAAGAGAATCTCATAAATCCATATCCTGCCATTTTTAAAAGTATTGCTGCCAAAATTACAGATCCTGCTGTTGGTGCTTCTACATGCGCATCTGGTAGCCAGGTATGAAAAGGCCACATTGGTAATTTAACTGCAAATGAACTAAAAAACGCCAGCCAAAGTATATATTGAAATTCTTGGGGTATTCTTAAATCTAATAATTTGATTACATCTGTTGTGCCAGTAATCCAATAAATCGAGATAATAGCAATTAACATGAAAACAGAACCGAGTAATGTAAATAAAAAAAATTTAAAAGCTGAATAAACTCTATTTGGTCCTCCCCAAATACCAATGATCAAAAACATCGGTATAAGACCACCTTCAAAAAATAAATAAAATACAACGAGGTCAAGAGAGCAGAATACGCCAAGCATTAAGGTTTCTATTACTAGAATTGCTATAAAAAATTCTTTAGTCTTAAACTTAATGCTATTAATGCCAGAAAAAATGCATACAGGTATAATAAATGTAGTAAGCAATATAAATAACATTGAAATACCATCGATACCTAACTTAAAGTTAACAAAGCCTTTAATCCAATTTTTTTCTTCAACAAATTGAAATTCTGATGTTGTTGCATCAAAAGAATACCAAAGAAAAATGGAAAGAAAAAAATTTGCTAAAGAAGAAAAAATAGCTACATATTGTGAGTTTTTTACAACTATTTTTTTTTCTCCTTTGATAACCAAAATAAACAAGGCTCCGATAAGAGGAATAAAAATAATTGATGAAAGGATAGGAAAATTCATTTAATTCAAAATTAAATAAGTTAAAAGTATTGAAAACCCAATCAACATTACGAATGCGTAATGATATAAATAACCACTTTGAAAATTTACTGCCTTATCAGATATGATTTTTATTAACCTTGAAAGGCCATTGGGACCATAGTGGTCAATAATATTGATATCTCCTTTTTTCCAAAAAAACAAACCAATTTTTTTTATTGGTTCCACAAAAATGTAATTATACAATTCATCAAAATACCATTTATTCAATAAAAAATTATATAACACTTTATTTTTTAATATAAAATTTTTTAATATTTTTTCATTTTTTACAAATAAATAATAAGACAATGGAATTGTAAGAATAACTATTAATGGTGTTAAAATAAGCAGCCACATCGGAGGATGCTTAAGTTGTATGGATTGTAAAAATAAAATTGAATTATTCCAAAAATTTAAGTGATCTTGACCTATAAATGTTTCTTTAAATATTATACCAGCTAGTATTGCTCCTATAGCTAAAAGGCCTGCTGGAATTAACATTATAAGTGGAGATTCATTTACTGAGCTAATAGTATTTTCTTTATTATTATATTTTCCATGAAAAGTTTTAAAAATTAGCCTCCATGAGTAAACACCAGTTAAAAAAGCAGTAAAAATTCCAACTGTAGCAGCTAAGTAACCTATGTTAGTACCTCTTAAATATGCAAATTCAATAATTGCATCTTTTGAATAATAACCTGATAAAAAAGGAAAACCCGTTAAAGCTAAAGTTCCTATTACCATTAAAACATATGTGTACGGTATTTTTTTCCAAATTCCACCCATTGATCTAATATCTTGCTCTTCTTTGAAGGAGTGAATCACACATCCTGAACCAAGAAATAAAAGTGCCTTAAAAAAAGCATGTGTAAATAAGTGGAATATTGCAACATGATAAGCACCAACTCCTGCTGCAAAAAACATATAACCCAATTGACTGCATGTAGAGTAAGCTACTATTTTTTTAATATCATTTTGAACAAGAGCTACTGTTGCTGCAAAGAAAGCTGTGGCCATCCCGACTAAAGCAACAATATTTAATGCTAATTGAGAATATTCAAAAATTGGAGAACATCTAACAACTAAAAAAACTCCCGCGGTAACCATTGTGGCAGCGTGTATTAATGCAGAAACTGGAGTTGGTCCTTCCATCGCATCAGGTAACCATGTATGTAAAAAAATCTGCGCTGACTTCCCCATTGCCCCAATAAACAAAAGTAAACAAATTAAATCTATAGATTTAACTGCTGTTCCTAAAAATGGAAAAGGCGGGGAATTATTCAATAATGAAATTTCTTTATTTATAAACTCAGGTACTTTAAGAAAAACTTCATCATAATTAACTGTTCCAAATAAATAAAAAATTAAAAAAATTCCAAGCGCAAATCCAAAATCTCCTACTCGATTAACTATGAACGCTTTCATAGCCGCTGAGTTAGCTGAAGGTTTTTTGTACCAAAAACCTATTAACAAATAAGAGCATAGGCCGACACCCTCCCATCCAAAAAATAATTGTAAAAAATTATCAGCAGTTACTAAGGTAAGCATAGCAAATGTAAATAAAGACAAATATGCCATAAACCTTGGTTTGTGAGGGTCATGACTCATATAACCGATTGAATAAAAATGAATAATTGAAGATATTAAACTTACAACAACCAACATAACGGATGTTAAAGGATCTATAAATATAGACCAATTGACCTGGAAATTACCTGAGCTAATCCAATTAAATATCAATTTGTTGCTAGAATAATCGTTTACAAAAACCTCGTAGAATATAAATAAAGATAAAATTGCAGATGTTGATACAAAACCACTTGTTAAAATTTGAGAAGTTTTAACTCCTAATCTTTTTCCAAAGAAACCAGAGATAATTGAACCTGCTAAAGGTAATAATACTATTAAATATTCCATGCTAACCTTTTAAGGAACTAATTTGTTCAACATTAATTGAACCTTTATTTTTATAATAAATTACTATTATTGCTAAACCTACAGCGGCTTCTGCAGCAGCTACAGTTAAAATAAACATCGTAAATACTTGTCCAACCAAATCTTGTAAATAAATAGAAAAAGAAACTAAGTTAATATTTACAGATAATAAAATCAATTCAATTGACATCAAAATAATTATGACATTTTTTCTATTTAAAAATATTCCAATTATTCCAATAGTAAAAATAATCGCTGCTAAAGTTAAATAGTGACCCAATCCTATTTCAGTCATCAATTTTTACTCCTTCGTTACTTTTAACTTCAACTAATGAAACTGCACTTTCTTTATCTCTTTGAAGTTGATCAAAATAATTCTGTTTTTTTACGTTTTCTTTTTTAGTAAATGTTAGAGTAATTGCACCAATCATTGAAACGAGAAGTATCATTCCAGATATTTGAAATAAATGAATATAATCTGTATATAAAACATTTCCTAATGCGTGAGTGTTACTGGTATTTAAATTTATCGATGATAAAGGTACAAAAGTTCCTTTGTATTTCCAACCAGCCACCACGACAATTAATTCTAAAAAAATAATTACTCCTACTATTGAACCCACCGTTATATTATTAACGAAGCCTTTTCTAATAGATTTTTGCGCAGGATGTTCTGCAGTATCCAACATCATTACAACAAAAAGAAATAGAACAGCAACAGCACCCACATAAACAATTAACATTATCATTCCCAAAAATTCTGCCCCAATCATAATGAATAAGATTGAAGTAGTAATAAAAACTAATATTAAGAAAAACACTGAATAGACTGTATTTCTTGAAACTGTGACCATTATTGCAGCAAAGACAGTTACAGTAGAAAAAAAATAAAAAAATAAAGAGTGTGCCAACATTATTATCTAAAAGGGGAATCCGCTTTAATATTTTCAGCTAAAACTGTCTCCCATCTATCTCCGTTTTCTAAGAGTTTCTTTTTGTTGTAATAAAGTTCTTCTCTAGTTTCTGTTCCAAACTCAAAATTTGGCCCCTGAACAATTGCATCAACTGGGCAAGACTCTTCGCATAAACCGCAATAAATACATTTAAGCATATCAATGTCGTATCTAGTCGTTTTTCTACTACCATCATTTCTAACTTCAGATTCTATTGTTATAGCTTGGGCTGGACAAACAGCTTCGCATAATTTACACGCAATACACCTTTCTTCTCCATTTGGATATCTTCTTAATGCATGCTCACCTCTAAATCGTGGGCTTATTTTACCTTTTTCAAAAGGATAATTTATTGTTTTTTTGGATTTAAATATTTCTTTAATTGCAATAAGCAATCCAGAAATGAAGTCTGCCATAAATATTGTTTTTATTATTCTATTAAATTTCATTAATAAATTATCCTGTTGTAGGTAACATATCTAAAAAAAATAAAAAACTTGCTGTCAAAATAACCCAAATTAAAGAAAGAGGAAGAAAAATTTTCCAACCTAATCTCATTAATTGATCAAAGCGATATCTTGGAACCACAGCTTTAACTAAAGAAAATAAAATAAAAAGTCCCAAAATTTTAAATATCATCCAAAAAAACCCTGGTAATAAATTAAATGGATAAATATTTATAGGACTTAACCATCCTCCTAAAAAAAGAATAGAACCTAATGCACATAGTAATAAAATATTTGCATATTCTCCCAACCAAAACATTGCATACATCATTCCTGAATATTCAGTTTGATAACCTGCTACGAGTTCTGATTCAGCTTCAGGCAAATCAAACGGAGGTCTATTAGTTTCTGCTAAAGCTGAGATAAAAAATACAATAAACATTGGAAATAAAGGGAAAATAAACCATACATTTTCTTGTGCTAACACTATTTTATTTAAATTAAGTGACCCCACACAAAGCAAAACATTAACAATTATTATTCCAATAGATACCTCATAAGAAATCATTTGGGCTGCTGATCTAATAGCACCTAGGAAGGGATATTTTGAATTAGAAGCCCAACCTCCCATTATTATTCCGTAAACACTTAATGATGAAACAGCAAACAAATACAATATTCCAACATTAATATTAGCTAAAACCATTTCATTACTAAATGGTATTACCGCCCAAGCTACTAAAGATAATGTAAGAGTAACTATTGGAGCTAAGATAAATATAATTTTATTAGCGCTTGCAGGGATAATTATTTCCTTAAAAATAAACTTTAATGCATCAGCTAATGTTTGTAAAAGCCCAAAGGGACCAACAACATTAGGTCCTTTTCTTTTTTGAACAAATGCCCATACTCTTCTATCTAACCATACTATTAGAGCAACAGAAACTAGAACAGGGAGAAGCAAAAAGATTATTTTATAAATCTCACTAAAAAAAATATTTATATAAACCATTAGCTAGCCTTTTCGATTCCTGTAAATAAGAATTTTTTTGATATTTGTCTACATTCGCTCATAACTTTTGAAGATCTAACAATTGAATTCGTATAATAGTAATCAATTGGTTTTACTAAAATACTTTCCTCAACAAAATCAGCGTCAATAGCTTTTTTAATATCTTTAAAATTTTTTGATTGAATATATTTATTTATAAGTGTTCTCAAATCCTTAGCATCATTATATCCGAGTGGTTTTTTCATCATATTAGATAAATCTTTGAAAATAACCCAATCTTCACGAGCATCTCCAGGTGGATAAGATGCTTTATATGCACTTTGTAATTTTCCTTCTAAATTAATAAATAATCCATTTTTTTCAGTATATGCAGCACCAGGTAATATTACATCAGCTAATTCTGCTCCTTTATCTCCATGACTACCTTGATAAACAATAAAGCTATCTTTTTTATCAAAATTAATATTGTCTGCTCCAAGCAAATATATAAATTTAAAAACATTATTATTTAATTTATCAAAAAAAGAAAAATTCTCTGTTTCACTTATAGAATAAACATCAAGATCAATTCCTCCAACTCTAGATGCCTGTTGGGTGAGTATATTAAGGGCATTCCAATCTTTGTTAATAAAATTATTTCTAGATAAAAAATTTTTTAACGCTTCAAAAACGTACTTGCCAGATTTTCCACAAAGAGCTGAATCTCCTATAATAACAATAGGTTTTAACGCTTTTTTAAGTTTATCTGAAATTTTATGAGTACCAGTTACTATTTCTCTAATTACAGAAGTGCTGGACCCAATATTTTCATAAGGATATGTTAAATCACCAGCATCACCTATAGAATAAATTTTCAACTTATTTTTTATATATGATTTTCTAATTCTTGAATTAAGTATAGTTGCCTCTAACCTAGGGTTAGTACCCACCAAAAGAATAAAATCAGATTGTTCTATTCCATTAATTGATGAATTAAAAATATAATTCATTCTTTCTTGTGGATTAATATAGATTCTGTCTTGTCGACATTCAAAATTTGTTGAACCAATACATTTTTCAAAAAAAGATTTAAAACTATAAATCATTTCAAGATCTGCTAAATCACCTACTAATCCACCTATTTCATTTGGGCTAAATGATTTTAATTTTGTAATTATAAGTTTCATTGCTTCATCCCAAGTAGATTTTTTTAATTTTCCACCTTCTCTAATATATGGAATGTCTAACCTTTGTTTTGAAAGACCATCGCAAGCATATCTTGTTTTGTCTGATATCCATTCTTCATTGATATCTTCATTAACTCTAGGCAAAACTCTTTTGACTTCCCACCCATAAGTATCAACTCTAATATTTGATCCCACGGCGTCCATAACATCTATGCTTTCAGTTTTTTTTAAATCCCAAGGACGTGCTTCAAAAGCATAAGGTTTGGATGTGAGAGCTCCTACTGGACATAAATCTATTACATTAGCTGATAATTCTGATTCCATAGACTTTTCTAAATAAGTTGTTATTTCCATGTCTTCGCCTCTTCCCGTTGCGCCTAGCTCAGGTATTCCAGCTACTTCAGTTGCAAATCTTATACACCTTGTGCAGTGAATGCATCTCGTCATTTGAGTTTTAATTAAAGGCCCCATATATTTTTCTTTAACCTGCCTTTTATTTTCTGTGTATCTGGACTTATCAAATCCATAAAAAAGAGACTGATCTTGTAAATCACATTCTCCACCTTGATCACACACTGGACAATCTAAGGGGTGGTTTGCTAGTAAAAATTCCATTATTCCTTTTCTAGCCTTATCTACAAAAGGAGTATTAGTTTTAATTTTCATTCCATCAGAAGCTGGCATAGCACAAGATGCTATAGGCTTAGGAGACTTCTCTAGTTCAACTAAACACATTCTACAATTACCAGCTATAGAAAGTCTTTCGTGATAACAAAATCTAGGAATCTCTACGCCTGCTAATTCACAAGCTTGGAGAACAGTCATTCCTTCTTCGAACTCCAATTCTTTATTATTAACGGTAATTTTAGGCACTATCTTTCTCCAATAAATGTTGGTCTATAAGATAAGGAATGTTTGATTTTTTCTTAATTAGAGGTTCTTCATGACTTCTTTTTTCTATCTCTTTCCTAAAATGACGAAGAAGTCCTTGTACTGGCCAAGCTGAACCTTCTCCAAAGGCACAAATAGTATGTCCCTCTATCTGTTTGGTAACATCATGTAAAAGATCTATCTCTTTATAAGTAGAATCTCCATCAGCCATTCTTTCCAACATTCTCCACATCCAACCACAACCTTCTCTGCAAGGAGTACATTGTCCACAACTTTCATGTTTATAAAATCTAGCTATTCTTGCCATACATCTAATGATGTCCTGATCTTTATTAATAACAACAACTCCAGCTGTTCCTAAACCACTTTTAGCTTTTATAAGAGAATCAAAATCCATATTAATTGTTTCACATATGCTTTTAGGTAATAAAGGCATTGAAGAACCTCCTGGTATAACAGCTAAAAGATTGTTCCAACCTCCAACAACTCCACCAGCATGTTTTTCAATCAATTCTTTGAGGGGTATTCCCATTTCTTCTTCGACATTACAAGGATTGTTCACATTTCCAGAAATACAAAATATTTTTGTTCCTGTATTTTTTGGTTTTCCTAATGAAGCAAACCACTTCGATCCTTTTTTTAGAATAGTAGGAATTACAGCTATCGTTTCAACATTATTTACAATAGTAGGGCATCCATAAAGTCCCACTAGAGCAGGAAATGGTGGTTTAAGTCTAGGCTGACCTTTATTACCCTCTAAACTTTCTAATAAAGCTGTTTCTTCTCCACAAATATACGCTCCAGCTCCATAGTGAATATAAACGTCAAGATCCCAACCAGAATTACAAGCATTTTTTCCTAAAAAATTTTTATCATATGCCTGATCTATAGCTTTTTGTAATCTTTGACCTTCTCTAAAGTATTCGCCTCTAATATAAATATAGCACGTATGCGCACTAATTGCGTAACTTGCTATTAAACATCCCTCGATTAGTTTATGTGGTTCAAATCTTAAAATATCTCTATCTTTACAAGTTCCAGGCTCGGACTCATCAGCATTAATTACTAGATAATGAGGTCTAGAACCTAATTCTTTTGGTGCAAAAGATAATTTTAAACCTGTAGGAAATCCTGCCCCTCCTCTTCCCCGCAATTCTGATTTTTTAATTTCTTTAATGATTGTTTCTTTTTCTTTTGAAATAATTTCTTTTGTTTGTGACCAGTCGCCTCTTTTAATTGCAGAATCTAAATCCCACCCAAGGTCATTATATAAATTTTTAAATATTCTATCTTCGTCTTTAAGCATTTTTAATTTCCAATAAAGTTGTTTTTCCAGTTTCTGGTGAGTTGTTCTTTCTATTTTTTGCAGACCCAGGTTGTGGAAATTCATCCATTAATAATTTTTGGATTATTTCCTTGGTGCTATTTTCATCTAGATCTTCAAAATAATCTTGATTAATTTGCATCATAGGCGCATTAACACAAGCACCTAAACACTCTACCTCTGTCCATGAACAAATTTTATTATCTGATAACTCTTGCTGGTTTTGTGATATAAGTTTTTTACAAACATCAGTAATTTTTTTAGCTCCTCTAATCATGCATGGCGTCGTTGTACAAACTTGAACAAAATATTTCCCTACTGGAGATAAATTAAACATTGAATAAAATGTTGTTACTTCATAAACTTTTATGTAAGGCATACCTAACATAGAGGCTACATACTTAATTGCTGCTAAAGGTATCCAATTATCATTTTGTTTTTGAACTAAAAAAAGTAACGATATGACAGCACTCGCTTTTCTTTCTTTAGGATACTTCATTATCTCTTTTTTAGCTTTTTCCAAATTTTCAGAATTAAATTCAAATAATTCAGGTTGGGCTTTAGATATTTTTTTTACACTCATCGATCAACTTCTCCAAAAACTAAATCTAAAGAGCCAAGAACAGCTGGCACATCTGCTAGCATATGACCTTTCATTAAATAATCCATAGCTTGTAAGTGAGAAAAACCTGGAGCTCGTATTTTACATTTGTAAGGTTTATTGCTGCCATCAGAAATTAAATATACGCCAAATTCTCCTTTAGGCGCCTCAACAGCAGTATATACTTCACCACTAGGCACTCTGAACCCCTCAGAAAATAATTTAAAATGATGAATTACTGCTTCCATAGAATTTTTTAGATCTTTTTTTGATGGTGGAGTAATTTTACCATCAATATTTTTAACAGGTCCTAAAGGCATTTTATTAATACAATTTTTAATTATATCAATACTTTGTCTCATTTCTTCCATTCTACAAAGATAACGATCATAACAATCACCATTTTTTCCTATAGGTATTTTAAAACTAAAATCTTTATAGCAATCATAAGGCTGGGATTTTCTTAGATCCCATGGAATTCCCGAACCTCTAAGCATCACTCCTGAAAAACTATGTTCTAGAGCTTCTTCTTTTGTCACAATTCCAATATCAACATTTCTTTGTTTAAAAATTCTGTTATCAGTCAAAAGTGTTTCTAAGTCATCAATAATTTTTGGAAAAGTGTGACAAAACTTTAAAATATCTTCGGTTAATCCTCTTGGCAGATCTTGATGAACTCCTCCAGCTCTAAAATAATTTGCATGCAGCCTAGAACCAGATGCTCTTTCATAAAAAGTCATTAAGGTTTCTCTTTCTTCAAAACCCCATAGAGATGGAGTTAATGCACCAACATCTAAGGCCTGTGTAGTGATATTTAAAAGATGACTTAAAATTCTACCAATTTCACAAAACAAAACCCTAATATATTGTCCTCTAATAGGTACATCAATTTTTAAAAGTTTTTCTATTGCCAGAGCAAATGCATGTTCTTGGTTCATTGGCGCAACATAATCTAATCGATCAAAATAAGGCACCGCTTGCATGTATGTTTTATGTTCAATAAGTTTTTCAGTTCCTCTATGTAAAAGTCCAATATGAGGATCTATTTTTTCCACAACCTCACCATCTAATTCTAATATTAATCTTAAAACTCCATGAGCAGCAGGATGTTGTGGACCAAAATTTAAGTTCATAGTTTTTGTTTTTTTTGTCATTAATTATTTTTTTTCTTCTTCCTTATTGATATATTTTGTCCCCTCCCAAGGGCTCTCAAAATCAAAATTTCGGTACTCTTGATCTAATTTGACTTTTTCAGAAACAACTTTTTTTTTAGTTTCACTATATCTGACCTCTGTATGGCCAGTTAATGGGAAATCTTTTCTAAGAGGATAACCTTCAAAACCATAATCTGTAAGTATTCTTCTTAAGTCTGGATGATCTTTAAAAGAAATACCATACATGTCAAAAACTTCTCTTTCCATCCAATTAGCAGAGGGAAAAATTTTAGTAATTGATGGAACTTCAAATTTTTCACTTATATATGTATTAATTACTATTCTTAAATTTTTTTCAATACTAAGTAATAAATAAACAATTTTAAATCTTTTTTCTTTCTCAGGATAATCTACTGCGGTAATATCTATTAACTGTTTAAACCTACATTTTTCATTTGTTTTTAAAAATAAAATTGTAGAAATTATATTTTCTATATCTACATCAATAAAAAGTTGATCAAAATTAATTTCTGATTTTTTAATTGTTGTTGTTAAACCTGAATTTACTGTTCTTTCTAAATCCGCAACGGTGATAGACATTATTTATCTTTCTAAACTACCTTCTCTTCTAATTTTTTTTTGTAGTTGCAAAATTCCATAAAGTAAAGATTCAGCAGAAGGAGGACAACCAGGTACATAAATATCCACGGGAACAATACGATCACATCCTCTCACTACAGAATAAGAATAGTGATAGTAACCACCTCCATTCGCACAGCTACCCATAGATATTACATATCTTGGTTCAGGCATCTGGTCATAAACTTTTCTAAGAGGCGCTGCCATTTTATTTGTCAGCGTTCCTGCAACAATCATTACATCAGATTGTCTAGGTGATGCTCTTGGTGCTGCTCCAAATCTTTCTAAGTCGTATCTAGGCATTGCAGTTTGCATCATTTCTACCGCACAGCAAGCTAAACCAAATGTCATCCAGTGCAAAGATCCTGTTCTCGCCCAATTAATTAAGCTTTCAGAAGAAGTTGTAATAAATCCTTTTTCACTAAAGTTTTTTGCAATTTCTTTAAATTCATCAGGTATTTTATTTTCTTTTTGATTAAAATTTATCATTTTAGTCCCAATCTAAAGCACCTTTTTTCCATTCATATATAAATCCGACTGTTAAAACAAAAAGGAATATCATCATTGACCAAAACCCTAGAGCTCCAATATTTCCTAATGATATAGCCCAAGGAAAAAGGAAAGCTATTTCTAAGTCAAAAATAATAAATAATATAGCCACTAAATAAAATCTAATATCAAATTCCATTCTTGAATCACTAAAAGCTTCAAAGCCACATTCGTATGCTGATAGTTTTTCTGGATCAGGATTTTTTGGTGAAAATAAGAAATTTAAAATAATAAAACCCACACTTAACCCTAGTGCAACAAAAGTAAAAATTATGATAGATAAATAGTCCCTTAAAAAATCTGTTAGCATAGTTTGATAGTATTTATATAACACTTTTATACACACATATAGATACGACATTGTCCTATCAAAATGTTACTCACAAGCATTATTTCGAGGAATGGCGGGAGTGACCGGGCTCGAACCGGCGACCTCCTGCGTGACAGGCAGGCGCTCTAACCAACTGAGCTACACCCCCTCGAAATGGTGGGCGCTGAAGGACTCGAACCTACGACCCTCTCGGTGTAAACGAGATGCTCTACCAACTGAGCTAAGCGCCCTAATATAAAATTAGAGAAGTTATACATTAAAAAAACAAGAAAGTTAAAATTAATTTTAGACTAAAAATTGATGTTTAGTGCTTGAAGTAAAGCTTTTTAATTACATAAACAATAAGCAAAATGATAATGAAAGCAATAATAGGTATGTAAATTTCAGGAGAAGATAAAACAGACAAAAAACTCAGCTTTTCATTTTTCTCAATGACATCATCAATTCCGCTTCCAATTGCAACAGAAATAAACATCGTAGGCATTGGTCCTATTAGAGTAGCAATAAAATAATTTTTAACTCTCATGTTAAATAAAACTGGAAGAATATTTTGTATCACAAAAGGCACGCCTCCTAAAAATCTAATAATCATAAAATATAAAATATCATTTTTAATAAAAAGTTTTTTTAAATTATAGAATTTAGGTTCCAATTTCCGTTTAATTAGATCCTGAAAGAAAAAATTAGCTAACATATATAATAATGTTGACCCTATTGCTATTGATGTAACTACAATTAATGTTCCCCACCACTTACCAAAGACAAATCCTGAAAAAATAAGCAAAGGGAGAACGAAACCTAATAAAAGTATCCAAAGAATTGAAATAATAATAAAAATAATAGTTAGGAATAAAAAATTTTCATTTTGATATTTGGAAATAATTTCTCTATTTGATCTGATAAATTCATAATTTGTTAAATCTTTTAAATCAATAAAAGAAAATAAAAAATATATACCGATTGAAAACACAATCAAATATGCTGTCCCAAGAATAATTTTTAAATTTAAAGAATTTTTCATTTGTCATCGACAAATTGCATTTTAATCTGTACTTATATGCACTTATTACCTATAATTATTATAATAACTCTGTATCATTTATATATCATTTTTATATAGATTAAATAATTAGAAAAATGAATTCTACATATAAAACAAACCATATTCATCTTCTTTTTATATTTCTTTTAAGTCTTAATTACATAATACCACTAATTTTTTTTGGCCAAGTAATTATTGTGCCACATGACAATCTTGATGGTGGCGTTGTTTACGATCATATAATCTCAAAAATTTATAAGGGCAATATAGAAAGTATAAACTATTTTTTAGCAGGAAATATAAAATGGTATTATTTTGAAGAATTATTTTACCCTATAAATATTCTTCACTATGTTCTAAATGATAAACTCTTTTACTTTTCAGATGAAATCATAAAAAAATTACTTGCTTATTTTTCTTTTTACTTATTAGCAAAATCTTTACATCAAACGAAATTTAATAGTGCCCTGGGTGGAATTTTATATTCTTCCATTATTAACATCCAAATGCCGCTTGGTTTTGGTTTGCCGCTTTTTCCATACATATTATATCTTTTGGTAAATAAAAATTCGATTAGGAAAAAACATTATTTTTTTTTGTTTCTTATCGGTTTAAATAGCTCTCTTATTCAAGACTTTTTTGCTTTTATCTTTCTAATTCCTTTGTCAATTATTTTAAGAAATAAAAAAAATAATTTAAATATATATTTACAGATTTTTTCGACAATTTTAATAGGTTTAATATTATCAAATATACATCTTATAATCGGTTCAGTTTTATCAGATGCGATTCATAGAGAAGCTTGGGTAGGTGATAATAATATACTTTTACCTTTTATAAAAACTTTTACACTATTCTTCACATACACGAATTATAACAATAACTACTTCGTCTTTTATATTCCTGTTATTATTTTGACTATTTTAATATTTTTTTTATCTACAATCTCTCATGAAAAGAAAATTCGATTATTATTTCTATTTATTATTTTTATATTAATTTTAAAATCTATAGTACATCACAATATTATAGACCATATTTTGATCGGCATTCTTGAAATATTTAAAGGTTATAATTTTCAAAGGTTGGATAGAATATTGCCCATCACAACTACTTTGTTATTTATTTTATTAATTTCAAATTCCAAATATATAAATTTTAGAAAAATACTATTTCTTTTATGTTTTCTATCAATATTTTCGCTACAATTAAAAACCCCTCTACCAGAAATTGGTCAATATATCTTAAAAAAAAATATGCATGAAACTAAGTTTAATGAAGTAAAAAAAGCTTTTTTAGAAAAGAAATATATTAATTT
>SHAO01000016.1 GCA_004213215.1 Candidatus Pelagibacterales bacterium
TGAATATTTTATTGTGTTGGGATTTTTACATTCCCATACCACCCATACCACCCATACCACCCATACCACCAGGAGGCATAGCAGGTCCGCCAGCATCTTTTTCTTCTGGTTTGTCAGCTACCATAGCTTCAGTAGTGATTAATAAACCAGAAATAGATGCAGCGTCCTGTAAAGCTGTTCTAACTACTTTAGTTGGATCGATAATTCCTTTTGAAAACATATCGCAATATTCTTCGTTTTGAGCGTCATAACCTTGTGTTGGTTTTTTTGCTTCTAATAATTTTCCAACTATTACAGAACCATCAACACCAGCGTTAGTAGTAATTTGTCTTATAGGTGCTTCAAGTGCTTTTCTAACAATGTCAACACCTGCTTTTTGATCAGCACCCTTAGATTTTACTTTATCTAAATCTTGAGCTGCATAAAGTAAAGCACAACCACCACCAATAACAACTCCTTCTTCTACAGCTGCTCTAGTTGCGTTTAAGGCATCTTCAACTCTATCTTTTCTCTCTTTAACTTCTACTTCTGTTGCTCCACCAACTTTGATTACAGCAACACCTCCAGCTAGTTTAGCTAATCTTTCCTGAAGCTTTTCTTTGTCGTAATCAGATGTTGTTTCTTCTATTTGCTGTCTTATTGAATTACATCTTCCCTCGATATCAGATTTTTTTCCTGCTCCAGCAACAATAGTACTATTATCTTTATCTACTTTTATTTTTTTACAAGTTCCAAGATCGTTTATTTTAACATTTTCCAATTTAATTCCTAAATCCTCTGAAATTACTTGGCCTCCAGTAAGTATACCAATATCTTCTAGCATTGATTTTCTTCTGTCACCAAAACCAGGTGCCTTAACAGCAACCACTTTTAAACCACCTCTTAATTTGTTTACAACTAAAGTTGCTAAAGCTTCTCCTTCAACATCTTCAGATATTATCATCAGTGGACGACCAGCTTGCACAACAGATTCAAGTAAAGGAACTATTGTTTGTAAGTTTGTTAATTTTTTTTCATGCAATAAGATAAGTGGATTATCAAGTTCTGTAATCATTTTATCAGCATTAGTTATGAAGTATGGTGACAAGTACCCTCGATCAAATTGCATTCCCTCTACTACATCTAACTCTGTTTCGATTCCTTTTGCTTCCTCGACAGTTATCACTCCTTCATTGCCTACTTTTTGCATAGCTTTTGAAATCATATCTCCAATTTCTTTTTCACCATTAGCAGAAATAGTTCCAACTTGAGCTACTTCATCATTACTTTTAACTTTTTTGGAAGATGTTTTCAGTTTCTCAATTACATGTGCCACGGCATTATCTAGTCCTCTTTTAACATCCATTGGGTTCATTCCAGCTGTAACATATTTAATTCCCTCTCTTACAATTGCTTGAGCAAGAATAGTTGCTGTAGTAGTTCCATCGCCAGCTTCATCATTTGTTTTGCTTGCAACTTCTTTGACCATTTGAGCTCCCATATTCTCAAATTTATCTTGTAGCTCAATTTCTTTTGCAACAGTAACGCCGTCCTTTGTTGTTCGTGGCGCCCCATAAGATTTATCTAAAACAACATTTCTTCCTTTGGGACCTAAAGTTACTTTCACTGCATTTGCAAGAGTATCAACTCCTTTAAGCATCTTAGTTCTTGCTTCTGTATCAAATTTTACTATTTTCGCCATTTTATTTCTTTCCTTTCGAAATTCCCATAATGTCAGATTCTTTCATTATGCTATATTCTTTTCCGTCAATTTTAACCTCAGTGCCTGACCATTTGCCAAAAAGCACAACATCACCTACTTTAACATCCATAGGAATGGTTTTTCCATCTTCTGTTCTAGCTCCCGAACCTATTGCTACAACTTTCCCTTCTTGTGGTTTTTCCTTTGCTGTATCTGGGATTATTATTCCTCCAGCTGTCTTTTCCTCGCTGTCTAAAACTTCAATTAAAACACGATCGTGTAAAGGTCTAAATTTCATTATATTTTTCTCCTAATTTTTATATGGAGATATATAGTATTGGATATAAAATATTCAATACCCTGAAAAACTTATAATTTATAGCATAAATGCACCAAAATAGTGTATTTTTAATCTTTCTTAAGTTAATCATCCATAAAGATGGCTAAAAAAACAATAAAAGGATTAAAAGAAATTTACAAAAAATATGATGTTTTTTTTATAGATTTATGGGGCGTTATTCATAATGGAGTTGAACTTTATTCTGAGGCCATAAAGGTATTAGAGAACTTACATAAATTAAATAAAAAATTTGTTTTAATGTCGAACGCACCTAGGCCAACCCAAGATGTTGAAAAATTTTTATTAAAATTAAAAATGAATAAGATTTTTACCCAAAAAATTTTCACTTCAGGTGAGGCAGCTTTAAAAAGTCTTAAAAAAAATGATTATGGAAAAAGTTTTTTTCATCTAGGCCCAGAAAGAGATAAGAATTTATACAAAGGACTTGAAAAAAATAAAACAAACTTAAAAAAAGCTGATTTTATTTTATGCACAGGTCTTTATGATGATCATAAAAAATCATTAGACTTTTATAGAGATTTATTAAAAAATTATACTAGAATTAAAATGGTTTGTACCAACCCAGATTTGACTGTGCATCGTGGTAATGAACAAGAGTATTGTGCAGGATCATTAGCAGATGTTTTTCTTAAGCTTGGAGGAAAAGTTGTTTTTTTTGGAAAACCTTATCCTGAAATTTATAAAACGTGTTTTGAAAGTGATGAAAAAGTTCTCGTTATTGGAGATAATCTTCGCACAGATATTAAAGGTGCTAATAATATGAAATTTGATTCTTTATTTATAACAAATGGAATTCATAAAGATGAATTTTTAAATACAGAAGATAAAAATTATGAAAAGATCTTAGAAAAGTATGAAGTTAAAGCTAATTATTTTCAACAAAGATTAAACTGGTAAAATATGAAAATATTTAATAATGCAAACATTCCAAAAAATTACAAGCGTTCGGCTATAGCTATTGGTAACTTTGACGGTATACATATAGGCCATCAAAAAGTTTTTCAAAAAACAAAACAGTTTGCGAAAAAAAATAAAATTAAATTTGGAGTTATAACTTTTGCTCCCCTGCCAATAATGTTTTTTAATAAAAATATAAAAAATTATCGATTGGTATCAGAAAATAAAAAAATGAAATTATTTGAGAAATATGGAGTTGACTTTGTTATAAATATTAAATTTAATAAAAAATTTTCAAAAACAAAAGCAGAAGATTTCATAAAAAAAATTATTTTTCAAAAAATTAATCCACAATCGCTTTCTGTGAGTAGTAACTTTAAATTTGGTAGAAATAGACAGGGAGATATAAATTTATTAAAAAAATTAGGTTTTAAATATGACTATCAATTGTTAAATATTTCACCTTTTAAATACAGAGGTAATATAGTTTCATCTACTAGAATACGAAAATGCTTACAAAAAGGAAAAATTCAGTTAGCAAATAAGTTGCTTTCGAGAACTTGGTTTATTGATGGTTTAGTTCAAACAGGAAAAAAATTAGGAAGAAAGTTAGGGTTTCGTACCTGCAATATTAGTATTAAAAATTATATTCATCCAAAAGTAGGAATATATTCTGTTAAAATTATGATTGGTGAAAAAAAGAAAATCTATAATGGTATTGCTTATTTAGGGTCCCGTCCTACATTTAAAGGAAAAAAAATTTTTCTCGAAATAAATATATTTGATATTAAAAAAAATCTTTATAAAAAAACATTAAATGTATATTTCCAAAAATTCATAAGAGGAGATAGAAAATTTGAAAATTCAACTAAATTAGTCAAACAAATGAATAATGATGTAATTATCGCAAAAAAAGGTTTAAAAACAAAATTAGTTTTATGAGTAAAGAAAATATAAATTTACCCAAAACTTCATTTTCAATGAAGGCAAATCTTCCTAATAAAGAACCTGAAATATTAAAAATTTGGGAAAAAATAAACCTATACAAAACACTTAGAGATTCTAACAAAGGAAAGGAAAAATTTGTTTTACATGACGGACCCCCATACGCAAATGGCCATATACATATGGGTACAGCTCTTAATAAAATTCTTAAAGATATTATTACAAGATTTCATCAAATGACAGGAAAGGACTCAGTCTATGTTCCTGGCTGGGATTGTCATGGATTACCTATTGAGTGGAAAATTGAAGAACAATACAAAAAAAATAAAAAAGATAAAAATCAAGTTCCTATAAAAGATTTTAGATTAGAGTGTCGTGAATTTGCAGAAAAATGGATTAAGATACACATACAAGAATTTAGAAGATTGGGAGTTGAGGGTGATTGGAAAAATTATTACTCAACTATGAGTTTTGATGCAGAAGCGCAGATTGTAAGAGAGTTAGGTAAATTCTTGTTGGATGATAGTTTGTACCAAGGATATAAACCTGTTTTATGGTCAACGGTAGAAAAAACAGCTCTAGCCGATGCTGAAGTTGAATATAAAGACCACACTTCGAATACGATATATGTGGGTTTTAAGGTCAAGGATTCAAAAATTAATTTATTAAAAGGAACTGAAATTATTATATGGACAACTACACCTTGGACTATACCTGCAAACAAAGCGTTAGCGTATAACAAAAATCTAGATTACTCAATTATAGAGACCAATTCAGAATCAGAAACTTTTAATAATAAAAAAATTGTAATAGCAACAAAACTTCTTGATCAAGTTTCTAAGGAATGTGAAATAGGAAATTATAAATTAATTAAGGAAATAGAAGGAAAAGATTTTGAGGGAACAGTTTGTTCCCATCCTTTTGAAAAGCTAGAGTATCAGCATGATATTCCAATGCTTGAAGCTAACTTTGTTACACTTGAACAAGGAACTGGTATTGTTCATTGTGCTCCAAGCCATGGGCCTGATGATTTTAATTTGTGTTTAAAACATGGAATTAAAGCGTTAGACACAATAGATAATGACGGTCGATATACCAAACACGTAAAAAAATTTGAAGGAATTCATATTTTTAAAGCAGATCAAGTTGTAATTGAACATCTAAAAGAATGTAAAAAATTATTAAAAAATGGAAAACTCACTCATAGTTATCCTCACTCCTGGAGATCTAAAGCGCCTTTGGTTCATAGAGCCACATCCCAATGGTTTATTTCTATGGAGAAAAAAAATTTAAGAAAAAAAGCACTTAAAGCAATTGATGATACTAATTTTTATCCTGAAAGGGGCAGGGACAGAATTCGATCTATGATCGAAACTAGACCAGACTGGTGTATTTCTAGACAGAGAATTTGGGGAGTTCCCTTACCTCTGTTTGTTTCAAAAAAAACAAAAGAGCCTTTAAAAGATCTGGAGGTAATAGAAAATATTGCAGGAATTTTTGAAAAAGAGGGAGCCGACTGTTGGTTCATAGATGATCCGCAAAAATTTTTAGGAAAAAAATATAAAAAAGAAGACTACATTAAATCTAACGATATAGTTGAAGTTTGGTTTGATAGTGGAGCAACCCATTCTTATGTTTTAGAAAAAAGAAAAGATCTAATGTGGCCGGCATCCATGTACCTAGAGGGATCTGACCAACATAGAGGTTGGTTCCATTCTTCTCTTTTAGAGTCTTGTGGCACAAGAGGTAAAGCGCCATTTAAAAGTATTCTTACACATGGTTTTGTAGTTGATGGAAAAGGTTTAAAGATGTCTAAGTCTACAGGAAATATAATTGCCCCTGAAGATATTCTAAAAAAATATGGAGCAGATATTCTAAGAACTTGGGTAGCTGCATCTGATTACTCAGAAGATCTAAAATTAGATTATTCTATCTTAGAACAACATGCAGAATCATATAGAAAAGTTAGAAATACATTTAGATTTATATTAGGCAATTTAAAAGATAAAAAAAATAATTTTGATTTAAATTCAAAAGAAATTGAAAAATGGCCAGAACTAGAGCGTTTTATTTTACACCAAATTTTTATTCTAAATAAAAAATTTGAAGATTATTTTAAAGAATATAATTTTCATAAACTTTATAAAGAGTTAGCAAATTTTTGTTCTTTAGAATTGTCAGCATTTTATTTTGATATAAGAAAAGACACGCTTTATTGTGATGATTTATTATCGAAGAAAAGACAGGCTTGTATACATTTACTTGAATTAATTTTAGATATTTTGATGAAGTGGTTTGCTCCAATCCTTTCTTTTACAACCGAAGAAATTTTTCAAATTATAAATCAAGATAAGAATTCTAGTGTGCATTTACAATCTTTTCCTAAAATTCCAATAAATTGGAAAAATGAAAAACTATTTGATAAGTGGGAAAAATTTAAAAAAATAAGAAAAGTAGTTAATGCAGCAATAGAAGTAAAAAGATCTAATAAAGATATTGGATCAAGTTTAGAAGCTGACTTAGAAATATATTTAAATGAAGATTATTTAAAAATAATAAAAGATTTTGACCTAGCAGAAAATTTTATAACTTCAAAGGCTGTGGCAAAAAAATTTGAAAAAAGTAATGATTTTTTTAAACTAGATGATGAAGAAAATGTTGCTGTTTTTGTCAAGAAAGCTGAAGGAGAAAAATGCCCAAGATGCTGGAAAATTTTCCCCGGTCCATGTGTGAGATGTGTTAAAGAGAATTAATTATTTATGAAAAAAATAATTATTATTCTAACCATATTTTTTTTTGACAGAATAACCAAAATTTATTTAATTAACTTACAAGCAAATGGGACTGATATTGATTTCTATATATATTCATTTTTAAATTTTTATCTTGTATGGAATACTGGCATAGGATTTGGTTTGGCATCAATAGAAAGTAATATTTACTATCATATGTTAACTGCACTAATAGCAGTTATTAATGTTGGTCTTATATATTTTCTTATAAAGTCTAAGGGAATTTATGCTTACTTTGTTGCAATAATAATTGGTGGTTCTCTAGGAAATTTATTTGATAGAATCTATTATTATGCAGTACCTGATTTCATAGATTTGCATTTAGGCAATTATCATTGGTTTATATTTAATGTTGCTGATATTTTTATTACAGTAGGTATAATTGGATTTATAATAATTGAATTATTAAAAAAAGAAAAAGATTCTAACAATGCGTAAAAATATTATATATATATTAGTAATAGTTTTTTTTACCACATCGTGCGAAACTATGAGTTCTGTAAAGCGGGGATTGACAGGAGAAAAAAAATTATCAACAGATGAATTTATGGTACAAAAAAAAGATCCTCTTATAATGCCACCAGACTATTCAAATTTACCAACCCCAGAAGATAGAGCTATTGCTAAAGAGGAAATCTCAGATTTTGAAAAATCTTTAGGAACTTCAATAGAAGATAATTCGTCACCATCATCATCTACAGAAGAATCAATATTAAAAAAGATTCAATCAAATTAAATGTTAAAAAAAAATATTTTTTTTAAACATTATTTTACAAATTCGAGCAAATATAATAAAAATTTAAAAAAAACTAAAAAAGTTTTTAATCTATTTTTAAAAGACCTGAAAAAAAATAAAATTCCTTTACTTGATTCCTATGAAAAAAATTATGAATTTGCTTTTTCAAAAGCAGTCATTAAAAAATTTTCAAAATATAAAAATATTATTATTATAGGTATGGGTGGATCAATTTTAGGAACAAAAAGTATTTATTCATTTTTGGAAAAAAAAATTAAAAAAAAGTTATATTTTTTTGATAATTTAGATTCAAATTTAAATTTGAACTACAACAAAATAAAAAATTTTAAAAATTCTTGCGTTATAGTAGCTGGAAAATCTGGAAAAACTATTGAAACAATAATAAATTTAGGAACAATATTCTCTAAAAAATTACTAAAAAATAAATTAATTATTATTGCTGAACCAACTAATAATACCTTAATGGATCTAGCAAAAAAATATAACGCAGAGACTATTGAGCATAAAGAATTTATAAGTGGTCGCTATTCAGTCCTATCTGAAACAGGAATGTTTCCAGCAGCCCTAATGGGTTTAAATCTAAAAAAGTTTAAAAACTTAAAAAAAATAATTAAAAATAAAAATTTTATTTCAATTTTAATTCAAAACGTAGCTTGCATGTATACCTTTACTTCAAAAAATATTAATAATGAGATTATTTTGAATTATGATTCTAATTTAAATGATCTAGCATACTGGTATCAGCAATTAGTTGCAGAAAGTCTAGGAAAAAAAGGCAAAGGAATTAATCCAATGCTGTCATTTGCTCCCAAGGATCATCATAGTCTTTTACAACTTTATTTAGATGGCCCTAGGGATAAATTTTTCACTCTATTTAACTCGTCGCAAAAAGAAAATAAATATAAGGTGTCTCAAGAAATTATTCCAAAAAATATGAAATTTTTAAGAAATAAAAATTTAAAATCTATTATCAATGCTCAATGCAATGCTGTTAAAAATATTTTTAAATTTAAAAAAATTCCATTCAGAGAAATTGTCTTTAATAAAAAAAATGAAGAAGAACTAGGAGAGATTTTTACTTTTTTCGTTTTAGAAACAATTCTTTTATCTCGTCTAATGAATGTTAATCCATTTGATCAGCCAGCGGTTGAAGAAGTTAAAATTGAGACAAAAAAGATTTTAACTTTAAAAACTTCCAAAAATTATTTTTGATTTACCATAAAATCTTTGATCTAGGATTTTAAATTGATCAGGGAAATGTTCATTTGAAGCTATATTTCTATGTATAATTATAATTCCATTTTTTATTAGTAAGTTCTTCTCAAAAATTAATTTTATTAAATTTTTTATATTATCATCTTTAAAAGGTGGATCGCAAAAGATGAGGTTAAATTTTATTTTTAAAGTATTTTTTTTTTCAATCAAGTCAAAAACATCATTGATAAATATTTTTATTTTTTTTTTTACTTTTAGTTTTTCAACATTTTTTTCTAAAATATTAATTGCATTCTTTTGATTTTCAACAAAATAAACACTTCTAGCCTGTCTTGATAAGCATTCTAAACCAAACGACCCTGTACCTGCATATAAATCTAAAATATTTGATCGTTCTAATTTTAATGAAACTTTATTTGAGTGAGTCAGTAGGTTAAAAATGCTTTCTCTAGCTAAATCTTTAAGGGGCCTTGTATTATTATCTTTGGGTGTATGTAGAGTATTGCCTTTCAATTTACCAGATATAATTCTCATAATTATTTATTATTTATTACTTTCCACCCAATATCTTTTCTAAAAAAACCATCAGTCCAATTTATCTTATTTAAGTTACTTAAAGATTTATTTCTTGCTTCAGTTAAGCTTTCGGATAAAGAAGTTATGTTTAAAACTCGACCACCATTAGAATAAATTTTATTATTTTTTTCATAGGTGCCTGCATGAAATACTTGATTGTTTTTATCAGCTAAAATACTCGATAAGTTTTTTATTTCACTATTTTTAATATAATTATACGGATAGCCATTTGCACATAAAACAATTGTTATAGAGCTTTTTTTTGTCCATTTAATTTTTAAATCTTTTATTTTATTTCTGGTTGCAAAATCTATTATTTCTAGCAAATCTGTTTCTAATCTCATCATAAGAACTTGACATTCCGGGTCACCCATTCTGATATTATATTCAATCAAATAAGGCTCACCTTTGCTAATCATTAAGCCTGCGTATAGAAAACCCGTGTATGGGTGTCCTAAATCTTTCATAATTTTAAGCGTAGGTTCTATTATTTTTTTTTTTATTTTTTCTTTAAGCTCGTGTGTGAGCAAAGGAGCAGGTGAGTAAGCACCCATCCCACCAGTATTTGGACCATTATCTCCTTCGCCAACTCTTTTATGGTCTTGGGCCGAACCAAAAAAAAGATAAGAATTTTTATCAACTATTGTAAAAAAACTTAATTCTTCTCCATTTAAAAATTCTTCTAAAACTACTTTATTAGAAGATTTAAATTTTCCTTTTAAAATTTCTTTTGTATTTTTTAATGCCTCTTCTTTGGATTGGCATATTGAAACTCCTTTGCCAGCAGCTAATCCATCAGCTTTTACAACTATTGGAACCTCAGCCTGTTTTATAAAATTAGTGGCTTCATCAATATTATTAAAAACACCAAAATCTGCTGTTGGTATCTCATGTACTTTACATAAATTTTTCATAAAAGCCTTTGAACCTTCTAATTGTGATGCAAACTTATCGGGACCGAATACTCTAACCTTTTTTTTATTTAAATAATCAACTAGTCCATCAACTAAAGGCTGTTCAGGGCCAATAAAAACTATATCAATTTTTTGTTTTTTTATTATTTGATAAAGAGCTTCAAAATTTGAAATATCTTCTTTTATGTTTTCTGCTAATTTCTGAGTACCAGCATTGCCAGGTATACATATTAATTTTTTAATTTTTGGTGATTGCTTTAGTTTGTAGCAAATTGCATGTTCTCGTCCACCACTTCCTATAACTGCTAAATTCATATATTATAAATATATTAGAAATAAATATATATGAATCGAAATAAAGCAAAACTTAAATATAATCCAAATAATTTTGAAATTCTTGAAGAAGGAGATTATGTGATATGTTCTGTCTCAGGAAAAAATATTCCATTAAATCAATTAACTTATTGGAATGTTGAACTTCAGGAAGCCTATTATTCACCAAAAGAAGCACAACAAAGGTATGAAGAATTGAGTAAGAAATGAGATTTTTAATTAGTTTATTTTTTTTATTATTTACAACCTCAAGTTTTGCAACCACATTTAAGGGAGAATTTGTTCAAGGTTCATTTATTCTTGGAAAAACCGAGGCAGGATCTGAAGTTTTTATTGATAAAAAAAAAGTGAAAGTTACTTCCGAAGGTTATTTCGTTTTTGGACTAGGTAGAGATAGAAAAAACGATATTGTAATAACAATAAATGAAAAAAAAATTATAAAAAAGATTTTTAAAAGAGAGTATAAAATTCAAAGAATAGATGGGCTTGAAGAAAATAAAGTAACACCCCCTGAAGAAGTTTATGAGAGAATTAAAAAAGAAAATAAATGGATAGGAGAGGCACGATCTATCAATAGCGATCTAACCTTTTTTAAAAATAAATTTACAATTCCTGTTAAAAACGCAATCATCACGGGTGTTTATGGAAGTCAAAGAATTTTAAATGGTAAACCTAAATGGCCTCATTATGGATTAGATTTTGCTGCAAATGAGGGAACCAAAATAGAAGCAATGCTAGATGGCACAGTAACTTTAGTAGAACCAGATTTATTTTATACAGGTGGAACTTTAATATTTGATCACGGCCATGGGATTTCGACTTTATATATGCATATGAAAAAAATATTTGTTAAAAAAGGTCAGATGGTTAAACAAGGAGATATTATTGGAACAGTTGGATCAACTGGAAGAGCAACAGGAGCACATTTGGATGTGAGGCTTAACTGGTTTCAAACAAGATTAGATCCAGCAACAGTTTTAGATATTAAGTAAATTTAAATTTATCTTTCTTTATCTATTTCTATTTCCAACGATTATGTGACCAGATCCATTGTTTTGGGTTTTCTATTACCATTTTTTCAAGAATTTGATTAATTTTAAGAGTAATATTTTTTGTATCACTTTCGTCATTACCAGTTTTTAAAATTTTATATGGTTCATGAATAGTCATTTCAAAATTAGAACCTTCTTTTCTTTTCAAAGAAATTGGCACTAATTTACAATTATATTTTAAAGCAAGTTGCGCAGGTATAGTCGTTGTATGCGCAGGTTTATTAAAAAATAAAGTTCTTGGGCCTTCACTTACGCGTTGATCAACCATCAGAGCTATAGAGTGATTGTTTTTAATCTTATTGATTATTTCTCTCATACCAATACGTCCTTTTGGAATTTGATTGGGACAAATATATTTTATCCTTAAATATTCCATTAATGGATTTAAAAAAAAATTATTTAAAGGTCTATATATTGCTGCACATTTGATTCCAAATTTATCCAATTCCATTGCCATAAGTTCAAAGTTAGCAAAATGTCCTGAATAAAAAATTACTGGTTCATTATTTTTTTTTATTTCATCTAGATAATTTATTCCTTTAATTTTAACACGGTCAAAATTTTTTCCACTAAGTTTAAAATCTTTTAAAAAAATATATTCAGCAAAAGTTCTTCCTATATTTGACCACATATTTTTAATAATTTCAGATTCTACTTTTTTATCTATTTCACCTAGTGCAGTTTTAATATTTTTTCTAATAATTTTTTTTGATCTGAATAAGGGGCCAATTAATTTTCCCAAAATGCTCCCAAGGTTTGATGCGTTCTCTAAACCTATTATTTTAAATATAGAAAATAATGAAAGTATGAATATAAATTCAAAAAAATATTTAATAATTTTCATATAATTTTTTTTATTATTTCAATAAATTGATTTTTATTTTCAATATCAACGCTTACTTCTAAATAATTTATATTTTTTTTATTATCTTCTGAAATTCTAAAATAATCTTTTTCTGTTGTAAGCAGAATGCAGTTATCTTTTTTTGTTTTTTCCATCAAGTTCTCTATTTCTTTTTTAGAATATTTATAATGATCAGGAAATTTTATTGTTTCAATAATATTTAATTTATTATTTCTTAGTAAATTAAAGAAATTTTCTGGGTTTCCAATACCGGCAAAAGCTACAATTTTTTCGTTTTTCAATTTGTCAATATTTTTTGGTTTATATTTGGTATAAAAAATTTTAATTTTTTCATTTTTATTTAGTATTTTATCTTCAATATCTTTATTTTTTTCACCATTTATTATTACACAGTCGGCTCTTTTTAAAGCATTAAGAGTCTCTCTTAAGGGACCTGCGGGAATAGTTAGGCCATTACCTATCCATTGTTTTTCATTAAAACAGACTAATGATAAATTTTTTTCAATAGAATAGTCTTGAAAACCATCATCAAGAATTGCGATATTAAAATTATTTTTTGCAGCTTCTTCAGTAGCTTTTGTCCTTTTTTTATTTTGAAAAACCATACCTATTTTTTTTTGAAGATTTACCTCATCTTGTTGTGAGGCATATTTCTTTCTAATAAAAGCTGGATTCATATTTAAATCTTTTAAAATTGAAAATATTTCAATACATAATGGTGTTTTGCCCGTTCCACCTAAATAAATATTTCCCACACATATTGTTGGAATTGAAGATGAGTTAGTTTTTGTAAGAGTACGTTTAAATAAGCTTAATAATTTAATTAACAAAGAAATTGGAAAAAGTAAAATTGATGAAATGGATATTTTATTTCTATCCCAAAACTTTGGTTTGAAAAAATTCATATACAATTATTTATATATATTTTTTTAACTCCATGATCACATTATCAAATATATTTTGACCATAATTTTCTATTTTTGATAAAATTTCATCATTTTTAGTTTTTTTATTTTTAAATTCTTCAACTACTGATAGACCTAGTTCATCAGAATTATTTACTTTTTTAGTAACATCTAATATTTTTAGATATTCATAGATTTCAACAAAATTACTAACATTTGGACCATGAAAAATTTTACATCCCATTCTTGCTGCCTCTATAGGATTTTGTCCACTATTCAATATTAAGTTTTTGGATAATGATTTTCCAACAAATACAGATTTTGAAATATTATAAAATTTTAAAGATTCTCCGTAAGAATCAATTATTAATATATCTGTTTTTTCATCAAACTCCTCCAGCTTGCTATAAAGAGCAACTTTGAGGTCAAGATTCAATAAATTTTCCTTAATTTTTGAAGCACGATCTATATATCTAGGAATAATAACAGTTAAAATATTATTAAAACTTTTTTTTATCTTTAAATGAGATTCTGCACATAAAATTTCCTCATCTGGATGGGTGCTAGCACCGCACCAAATTTTTCTATTTTTTACTTTATTTAAAAAAATATTATCTAATTCATTTTTCAAATTTTTTTTAGATTGTGCAAATTTAAGATTACCATGGTTTTTAATATTTTTAGCTCCTAGGATTTTGAGAAAATTTTCACTTTCCTTGGTTGATGCAAGACATAAATCAAATTTTTCAAATACTTTCTTTGCAAAGTTTTTTATTAACCTCCATCTATTAAAAGTTTTTTTTGTTATTCTTCCATTTATTAGCAATAGAGGAATTTTTTTTTTACTAATTTGTAAAATTAAATTTGGCCAGATTTCAGATTCAACAAATATTGATAAATTTGGTTTCCAATGGTCTAAAAATCTTTTTGTCAAATTTGGAATATCCAGTGGCAAAAATTGATGAATCACTTTTGTGTTTTGACGAAATTTTTTTTCTAAAATTTTACCCGAGCTTAGTGTTATTGATGTTAAAAGAATTTTATCTATCTTCTTTTCCTCCACACATCTATCAATTATGGAAAGAATACTCATTGCTTCCCCGACACTGGCTATATGAAACCAAATTAAAAAACCATTATCTCTTGGTACACTTATGTTAGATAGTTTTTCTTTGTATCTTATATTGTCTTCTTTTTTTTTTAATTTTCTAAAATTTAAATAAAATGATGCAAAGGGATAAAAAAGGTATGTAAAAAATTTATACCAAAAATACATAAATTATGCGCTCAGCTGCTTACTATATAGATTTTTATAAATTTTAGAATTTTTTAGAAGCTCATTGTGAGTTCCAAAATCAGCAACTTTTCCTTGCTCTAAAACAAAAATTTTATCTGCTCTAATAATTGTTGATAATCTATGAGCTATAACCAAAGTAGTTTTATTTTTGGTTAAATTTATAATTGCATTTTGAACTTTTTCTTCAGATTCAGAATCTAAAGATGAGGTTGCTTCATCTAATAATATTATTGGAGAATTTTTTAAGACAGCTCTTGCAATTGAAATTCTTTGTTTTTGTCCACCAGATAATCGTATTCCATTTTCTCCAATTAATGTTTCATATGATTTAGGTAAGTCTTTTATAAAATCACTAGCCGCAGCAAAGTCGCAGGCCTTTTTTATTTCTTCTTCAGAAGCATTCAGTTTTGCGTATGCTATATTTGCACGAACTGTATCATCAAAAAGCATTATGTCTTGGCTAACTAAAGATATATTTTTTCTCAAAGAGACAAGCGATACCTCATTAATTTTTTGTTTGTCTATTTGAACGCTTCCTTTTTGTGGATCATAAAATCTTGGGATTAAATTTATAATTGTACTTTTTCCGGCACCACTATGACCTACTAGTGCTGCAGTAGTGCCTCCTTTAACTGAGATATTAATATTTTTTATAGCTGCCACTTCTGTTTCTGGGTACATAAAATTTACATTTTCAAATTCTATGTTACCAGTTTCAATTTTTAGATTTGGATAATTTTCATTCTCTTTAATATCAGGCTCTTTGTCTAATACTTTAAAAACTCTTTCTGCACCAGCAGCACCTTGGTAAAACATCATATTAATCGTAGCTAATGAACGAATTGGTTGGTAAGCCAACATCATGGCAGTTAAAAAAGAGAAGAAATTATTTATACCCATTTCACCTCTCATAATCATAAATCCAGAGTAGTAGATAAACCCCGCAATCATAAAACCTGTTAAAATTTCCATGATTGGAGTAGCCCTTATCATAATCATTGCAACTTTGTTTCTTATATTCATATTTTCTGTAAGTATTTTGCTCGACCTATCTGTCTCAAATTTTTCCTGTTGGAAAATTTTTATCATCCTTGTTCCTCTTAGCATTTCAGACAAATATGATTGTAAGCTTGCATTTAAAACTATGCTTTGCTTAGTTGCTTTACCTATTCTTTTTCCTAAAGATTTAGCAACAAATGCCGCAAACGGCATCATCAATAAAGCAAAAAATGCTAATTTCCAATTTTGATAGAACATTAAACCAACTAAAACAATTAAAGTTAAACTGTCTTTCATTAAATTTAAAACACCATTTGTGACAAACGTATTGACTTGACCAACATCAAACATAATATTTGAGATGTATTGTCCTGAGTGTTTCGATTCTATTGTATGAATATCTGATTTTAATATTGTCGAAGCAATTTGTTTTTGAAGATGTGTGATTATTTCATTACCAACTTTAATTAATGTAACTCTAGCAAAATACAAAGATGTGCCTTTTCCTGCAAATGCAAAGACTATGGCAATTGGTATTAATAACATCATAGATCTATCTTGTTCCATGAACATTTTTTCTATTGCTGGATCAAGCAACCATGCTATTGCTGCTGTACTGCCTGCTACTCCAAAAGATAACACTAGTGCAATTATTATTTTATCAAAATAATTTTTAATATAAGAGTGATATAATCTTAACAGATTTTTTTTTAAAGTAGCAAAATCCATAATAAATTATAAATTAAAAGAAAAAATAAATAAAAAAATAAATAATCCAGTCAAATTATTCATTTTAAAACAAAACAAACACGACTTAGGATTATCAATTTTAAAAACTTTTATTTGATAAATTAAAGACAAAATAAAAAATATTGATAATGATAGAAAAAATTTATCTATTTCCATTAAAAAACCTAATATTAAAATACATAAAACACATAAGCTATAACAGGTTCCTACAAAGACTTTTACATTATTTTTAAATTTAATTGATGTTGATTTAACGCCAATAATTTCGTCATCATATATGTCCTGAAGTCCATAAATGGTGTCATATCCTAGTGTCCAAAATATGGCTGCTATATATAAGATAATCGGTTCAATCGATATATTATTAGCAATGGACGACCACCCCATTATTATTCCCCAATTGAATGTTAGACCTAAAAAAAGTTGTGGCCAGTAGGTAATTCTTTTCATAAAAGGATAAGAAAATGCCAGCAACATCGAACCCATTCCAAGAACAATGGTCAACCAATTTAATTGCAAAAGAATTATTAGTGCAAGAAAACATAAAAAAATTACATAAATAAAAGAACTTAAAATTGAAATTTTACCAGAAGCTATAGGTCTTTTTTTTGTTCTTTCAACTTTATTGTCTAAATCTTTATCGACGATGTCATTAAAAATACATCCAGCGCTTCTCATTAAAACAGAACCTAAAAAAAATAATATTAAATATTTAAAATATAATATTTTCTCTCCATCAAAATAATATGCAAGTGTAAGCCCCCATGCACATGGCCAAAACAAAAGCATAAACCCAATTGGTTTATTTAACCTAGTAAGTTCGATGAAAATTTTTATTTGTTCCATTTGATATTCGTTTTTAATTAACAAATGCTAAATATATAATCAATGTGTTTCGCTTGTATATTTTCTGGATTAAGGAATTATAACTGCAGGACCTATAATTTTTCTAGATTCCAAATCTTTATGGGCTTGTGCAACCTCATCTAATCTATATTTTTTAAAAATTTCTATTTTAATTTTTCCCATTTTAATTTTTTCAAAAAGTTTATCTGCACCATCTTTAATTTCATCTCTTGTACTTAGATAGTGCCACATGGCTGGTCTTGTAAAGTAAAGTCCTTTTGGTTGTATACTTTTTTTAACATCAATATTTTCTAGGGATCCTGAAGCATTTCCAAAAGAGACCATCATTCCTCTAGTTTTTAAACATTCAATTGATTTATGAAATGTATTTTTTCCAACACCATCATAAACGACAGGAACACCTTTGCCTTTAGTAAATTCTAAAACTTTTTTTGCAAAATCGTCTTTTGAATAATTTATTACTAAATCGCAGCCGTTTTTTTTAGCAATATTAATTTTTTCATCAGAACCAACTGTTCCAATAATTTTACAATTTAAACTTTTTGCCCATTGGCAAAAAACTTGACCAACCCCTCCTGCCGCAGCATGAAACAAAATTGTTTCATTTGAAGAAACAGGATAAGTTTTATAAAGCAAATAGTATGCTGTTAATCCTTTAGTCATAAGAGTTGCTGCAATATCATAACTAATACCTTCAGGAATTTTTACTAAGTTTTTTATAGGATAATTTCTTTCCGATGAATATGCACCTAAAGGTGCTCCAGCGTAAGCAACCTTATCACCAACTGAAAATCCTTCTACTTTTGATCCAGTTTCTTTTATTATTCCAGCACCTTCAGCTCCAATTCCAGAAGGCAACTCAATAGGATATAAACCTGATCGATGGTAAGTATCTATAAAGTTTAAGCCTATAGCTTTATGTTCAATCTTTACTTCTTCTGGACCCAGTTTTTCTAGATTAATAGTTTCTAATTTTAAAACTTCTGGTCCACCAACTTTTTCAATTTTTATAACTCTTGTCATTTTTGTACAAAATTTCCACTATGGTAATCTTCAACGGCCTTAAGAATTTCTTGTTTAGTATTCATAACAAAAGGTCCGCCCCTAGCTATAGGTTCTCCAATTGGTTTCCCAGATATTAATAAAAATTTTGTCTTAGTGATAGCCTTAACTTTTAATTTTTCGCCTTTTGTGAGAAGTATTAAAGTGGAGCCATTTAGCTTATTATGATCTTTATCTCCAATTTTTATTTCTCCCTCAATTAGATAAATAAAAGAATTGTGAGTAGACGGAAGATCAAAATTAAAATCTTTATTTTTTTCAAGCTCAATGTCAAAATATATTGGTTCAACATTATGACCTTTGACAGGGCCTTCCGCATCAATAAATTTTCCAGCAATAGTTTTTACTTTTTTATCTGAATCTTTGTGAATCTGCATTTGCTTAGAGTCTATGTAAATGTATTCAGGTTTATTCATCTTTAATTTCGCAGGCATATTTACCCATAATTGGAAACCATGAAGCTTTCCCTCAGTCATTGCAGGCATTTCAGAATGGATTATACCACTACCTGTTTTCATCCACTGCACATCTCCATCAGACATTCTTCCTTTTGCACCTGTACTATCTTCATGTTCAAACTCTCCAGCAAGCATGTAGGTTACAGTTTCAATTCCTCTATGAGGGTGAGGAGGGAAACCTCCAATATAATCGTCTTTATTTTCTGAACCAAATTCATCTAACATTAAAAAGGGATCAAAATAATTAGGTTCAACTCCAATGCTTCTTTTTAATTTAACACCCGCACCATCAGAAGCTGGTATTGGATCAATGATTTTACTTATCTCAATATTTTTCATCTATCTATTTAACTTTTTATCTAAGCTAAAATCTTTTGCACCATAGACAACTAAGAATAAAAATCCACCTGCAAGTCCGATATTTTTGAAAAAAGATACAAACTGCATTTGGTTTGAAAAATCTGTATGAAAAATAATTGCTGTAGCTATACAAAATAGACTCAACAAAGCAGCACAAATTTTAACCTGATACCCGACAATAATAAGAATTGGAGCAAGAACTTCTAGTACTATGGCTGGAATTAATAATATTCCTGGAACCCCTAAGGATTCCATCCAACCATGGCTACCCTCATAATTTTGAATTTTATTTATACCGCTTAATAAAAAAATTGACGAAATAAATATTCTTCCTAATAAATCTAAAATATTTGATAGCATTTTATATCTCCTTATATAATTTTAAATAATTCTTCTAAATTATTAATAACATACTTCGGTTTATAGCTTAATTTATCAAATACTTTGCTTAATCGATTCACCCACACAGCATTATAACCAAAAACTCCACCACCAGAAACATCCCAAGTATTAGAACTCATAAAGCAAATATTTTCAGGTTTGCAGTCGTACTTTTTAATAGGCATTTCATAAACTCTTGAATCAGGTTTATAAATGCCAACTGTTTCAATTGAAAAAATATCATCAAAATAATTTTGAATATTATTACTTTCTACTAACATTTTTAGAAGTTCTGGAGTTCCATTAGATAGGATAGCAATTTTAATCTTTTTAGCTTTTAGGCCCTCTAAACATTTTTTAACTTCGGGGTAGGGGTTAAGTTTTTTATATAAATCTAATAGCTCATTTCTCATTTCTTTTTTAATTTTAAAAGTTTCCATAGTGTGATCTAAAGAATCTTCAGTAATTTCCCAGAA
>SHAO01000017.1 GCA_004213215.1 Candidatus Pelagibacterales bacterium
AGAAGAAATTCTATCAATGATTTGGAACATGGAAGAAGAGATTATGGGTAAGGACATATAAAATGTTTACTGGATTTCTTACCGTTTTTATTATTTTTAATTTCTCTAAGATCTCCATTTAAACCCATTGTTGCAAAAGGAAGATTATATTCTTTATGAATACGTCCAGGTCTTGGTGCCATCACATATAGTCTTTCACCTAACAATAATGCTTCTTCAACAGAGTGAGTGATTAAAATTATAGTTTTGCCTGTTTCCTTCCATATTTTTAAAACGAGTGACTGCATTTTTTCTCTAGTTAATGCGTCTAAAGCACCTAAAGGCTCATCCATTAATATTAAATCTGGATCATTAATTAAGCATCTTGCAAGAGCAACTCTTTGCTGCATACCACCAGAAAGTTGGTAAGTTGGCGTGTTTCCAAAACCTTTTAAACCAACTATATCAAGCCACTCTTCAACTTTCTTTGCAGTTTTAATTGGATCTTCTTTTTTCATTCGTAAGCCAAAGTTTACGTTTTCATTAACCGTTAACCATTCAAACAGAGCACCTTGCTGAAAAACCATTCCTCTTTCAACTCCAGGACCATTAATTTCATTTCCTCCTAGGTTTATTGAGCCAGAAGTAGGTCTAAGAAAACCTGCGGCAATATTTAATAAAGTAGTTTTTCCACATCCTGAAGGACCAAGGACTGTTAAAAGTTCGCCTTTTTTAAGAGTGAATGTTACATCTTTAAGAGCATGAATTGTTTCCCCTTTTGGAGATTTAAAAATCATGTTTACATCTTGAGAAACTAGATCACTCATAAGAATAATATAATAAATTCTTTGTTAAAAAAATAGGCACCAATTTATTAAATTGGCGCCTATAATATTTTTATAACTCTTAATTACGGTAGGTACTTAGTAGTAACTACTTTAGAGTAATTTTTAAGAGCTGGGTTTTCAGAAGTAGCAAACATTTTACCCATAACGTTTAGGTAATTCATAAGTATACCACCTTTATTCATATACTTAGATTTCATAGTTGCTGCATCTGGGAATTCAAAACCGCCCATTTGCTTCTTAGTACCAGCAAGATCCATAGCAGCGTCTTTAGCTATAGTGTTCATGTCTGATTTGCCTGAATTAAACTTAGCATTGTACTCGTGAGTTATTTCTACGAAAGTTCTAACCATTCCTGGGTTTTCTTTTAGAAATTTGTTAGTTACTGAAGTAATATCAATACCAGCTATTCCTGCTGCTTTAGCTTCGTCAACAGTTAACATTCTAGTACCGGCTTTAAGTGCGTTTTCGATAGACTTACCACCGAAAAGACATGCCATAGCAACATCTCCATTTTGTACGGCTGCAGAACCATCTTCAGGTACCATGTCAACAACTGTCATTTTAGAAGCATCAGCTCCTACAGCTTTCATTGTTTCTCTGAAAACGTAGTCAGCCATAGTTCCTAAAGGAACAGCAACTTTTTTACCTTCTAACTGAGCAGCGTTTGCTTTCGTAATTCCTGAAGCGTTTGATACAACACAAGTTGTTCCACCCATTCCATATAAAACTGCAATGTCTACAAGTTTGATAGGTGCTTTAGCATTAACAGCATTTACAAATGGCGTTAAGCCTTGTGAGTAAGAGATATCAATATCTCCAGACAACATAGCTTCTGTCATTTCACCACCTGTTGCAAAGTTTGTCCACTTAACTGGGACTCCTAAAGCATCATCAAAAACTTTTTTAACTTTTGCTTCTTGATTTGGAGTTGCCCATTCTAAGAAGAATGCCACTCTTACTTCATTGGCAGCTGAATTAGCTACTGATGCAGTAAAAATAATAGCAAAAATACTTCCTAGTAATAAACTTATTATTTTTTTCATATTTTCCTCTTAATAATTATTAAGTAATTCAGATATTAAAGATTAAATCACTTTATTTGACAAGGCTTAATTGTATATTTACTTGAGGTTGTATTTTTGATCTAATAGTCGAATAAATGGGATATAAAAAATCAAATTTGGGTGTTTATACGACCTTATTAAAAGTCGAAAGTATATCTAAAACAACTGATATCTCTAATATATTAAAGAGAAATAAGACAGAAGAGCAAAAGGAGAAGTTATTAAAAATTTACACTATAGTTGGATCGTCTTGTTTAGCTTTTTTATTAGTATTATTTATATTTCTATAAAATCTATTTTTTAAGTTATTTAAAATACTTCTTTAATTTAAAATAATACTTAAACTTTATTATAAAGTTATGAGTATAAAAGAGGTATCTTACAATTTTTTTTATTATTGGTATCTTTTTAATAATAGGTAAATTTTTATTAATAAAATTATCTACTTTAGGAAAATAGTCAGTATATCTTAAGTCAGCAACATTTAATGTTCTATTTTCTTCATTATTTAATATATTTGGTTCTATAATTTTTTTTGAATTTATTTTAATTGCTACAATAGATTCATAAAAAGAAATAGAATAAATTTTATCTCTAAAGTTATTTTTTTTGACATCAGTCTTTGGAAATCTTGAATTAACAACATCAACTAAATATTTAGAATAGTTTATGTAAGAATATTTTGATGGATTTCCAAATTTTTTAAAGTAACTAGTATGAACATCTTCAGTCATTACTATTCCGCCATCATTTATATTATTTATAGTTTCGCTTAATGTTATTATTTGCTGATCATTTACATGACCCCCATCATCAAGCAAAATATCAATTTTACCAACTTTAGAATAAAAGTTTCTCCAAAAATTTTTATCTGATTGACTTCCAATATAAATTTCAAATCCGTGTTTTTCTAATTCTTTGGCGTTAGGATGCAAATCAATCCCAATAATCCTAGCGTCTTTTCCAAAATATTCTTTCCACATGAACAGAGATCCCCCTTGCAACACACCAATTTCTACAAAAGTAATTTTCTTTCCAACATATTTGTTGAACATCTCTTCATAGACTTGAAAGTAGGTGTCACATTTAAGCGATTCACGCTTCAGATTTTTATAAATCTGAAAAAGTCTAAGATTAGAATTTATTTCTAAACTTTTCTTTGGTAAGTCTTTAGGATTAATAGCCATTTAAATAATACAATTTATTATATAATATAGATTCATTCAATGAACTTAAAAAAAATTAAATGAATAAATCTGCATGAATTACGGAATTTATAATAAAAAGCTTACAATAATTTTAGTTTCTTTTCATTCAAATCATATAATAGAAAATTTAATTAATAGCATAGAGAATAATATAAAAATTATAGTGATTGAAAATTCGCTAAATGTTGAAGTTAAATCAAATTTAGAAAAAAAATTTAAAAATGTCGAAGTTATTATTCCAAAAGAAAATTTAGGTAATGGTGGAGGAATTAATTTAGGGCTAAATTTTGTTAAAACAGAATTTTCTTTATATTTAGATCCTGATATCGAGTTAGGCAAAAATATGATTTCTATTCTTTTAGAAAAAACAGAAAAAATAAAAAATTTTTCAATACTTGCTCCAAAAGAACAAAATTATGTTTATGGGGAAGATCAATATATTAATCACAATAAGAAAAGCAATATTCATAAAATGAGATTCATTACTGGTTGTGCGTTACTATTTAAAATGGAAGCTCTAAATAAAACAGGTTATTTTGATGAAAATATATTTTTATACTACGAAGAGCACGATTTATATTATAGATGTTTAAAATTAGGCTTAGATATTTATTTAATTGATGAAGCTAAATATAATCATGGAGGAACTTCATCTACGGACCCAACTTATAATCACGAAATTTATTTAAATAGAAATTGGCATTATTGTTGGTCAAAATTTTACTTTTTTAGAAAAAATTTTGGATATTTTTATGGAATTAAAAAGACAATACCTAATTTTTTTAGAGCTTTAAGAAAATATGTATTTTTCAAATTTACTGGAAACAAAAAAAATTCGTCTCTACATATGTCAGAACTGCAAGGATTGATGTCATCATATTTTTTAAAAAAATCATCAAGACGACCAAAAATTAATTTATGAAATTATTAAATAAAATTCTTGCACATCAAACAGATGACTTTTTTTTTGTAAAAATGCAAAGAAAAATAATGAGAATGTTTGCTGTTTACTATGTTCCAACAAATATTATGAAGTTGAGTGAAAGCAAATACACAACTAATTCACACTTAGGAATGACCGAGCAGCGTTTGAATTATCAAGAAAAAATAATCCAAAAGTTTAATAGCACAAATAGTTTAGCTCATTTTAACTCATTTCCTAAAATGGCAGAAATGTTAAAAATGTTATTTATAGATAAGAATTTAAAATTTAACTTTTTGGATTTTGGTGGAGAAAGTATAGATTTTTACCTTTACCTAAAAAAAAATTTTAAAAATATTGAGTATTTTGTATATAATAAAAAAGAGATCAATCAAGACTTCATAAAACTAAAAAAAAAATATAAATTTGAAAATATCAATGTCTTAGAAAACTTTGATGAAATAATTAAGCATAAATATGATTTTATTTTTTTTGGGTCTGTGATTCAATATATAGAAAATTATGAACATGTACTCACATTAGCTAAAAAGGTTTCAAAAAAATATATTTTTTTTTCTGGAACACATTTTTTTTATAAAGATGATATTGAGGAAAAAAGAGTTGTAGTGAGACAAGTTAATTTTCTTCCAAGTAAAATTTATTGTTATTTTTTTAATTTTAATAATTTTTTAGAAATATTTTCAACTAATAAATTTAATGTTATTTATAAAGAAAAAAATAAAGTAGGAAAAGTTAATTATAAAAACTTTGGGTCAACTTTAGGAAATATTATATATACTGATTTATTATTATCTCTATAATTTAGATATCTTTTAGTATTTTTTTTAATACCTTTGTTATTTTAAGCACATCACCTTCTTTTAAAGTAGGGTAAAGTGGTAGGGAAAATATTCCTTTTGTCATTTTTTGTGTAATTGGTAGATTAACTTTTTTCTTCTTTGTCATGTAATTATAAGCTTTCATTTTGTGTATAGGAAATTGATAATAAATTTTAACTTCAATGTTTCTCTTTTTTAATTTCTTAATTATCAAATTTCTTTTTGGATGATAAACTGTATATAAGTGAAATACATGTTCACAATTCTTTTTTTCTATTGGTAATTTTAATGAAGTATTTTTTAATTCTTTAGAATAAATTTTAGCTAATCTTTTTCTTTTATTTATATAATTTTTAACATACTCTATTTTTATATTTAAGATTGCAGCATGAATCTCATCAAGTCTAGAATTAATACCATGTTCATTTGCGTAATATTTTTTATTAAACTTATTTTCTTTATCAAGTTGTTCTATTCCATAAAATCTTATTCTTCTTGCCCTTTGAAATAGTTTTTTTGAGTTAGTAGAAATAAATCCACCATCACCATATGCTCCTAATATTTTAGTAGGATAGAACGAAAAGCACCCTATATCTCCAAAAGATCCAACGTACTTATTCTTAAATTTAGCACCCTGGGCTTGAGCACAATCTTCTATTACTTTTAAATTATTTTTTTTTGCAATTTTACAAATTTTTTCCATGTTACAAGCCTGTCCATATAAATGAACTGGGATAATCGCTTTTGTATTCTTATTGATGTGTTTTTGTATTTTATCTGGGTTCATAAGATAATCATTTCCTATGTCGATAAATATAGCCTTAGCTCCAGCACTTTTTATAGCAGATACAGTGGGAATAGCTGAATTAGATACCGTAATTACCTCATCGTTTTTATCATCTCCAATACCCAAAGTTTTTAAAGCAATTATTAATGCATCAGTTCCACTTCCTACAGCTATTCCATGATTAACTTTATTAAGTTTTGAAAATTTTTTTTCAAATAATGTTAATTGTTTACCAAAAAAAAGATCACCAGATTTTAAAGTTTTATCAATGGAATATAAAATTCTTTTTTTAAGATTTTTATATTCCTCTATATACGACCAAGTTTTTATCATTTTACAAATTTTTTAAGTTTATTAATGTTCATTGATGGATTAAGTGGATATTTATTTCCTAATATTTTTTTTGCTGAAATTTTTTTAATTTTAGGATTATATTTTTTTACAAAACTAAAAACGCTTTGTATTTTTCCTCCAACGTTTATTACTCCTTTTTTATTAATTAATTTTAATAAATTTTTTGCAATATCTTCATGAAAAATAAAATTTGTAATAAAATCACCGAAAGCTTTTTTATGAACAAATGGTTTTTCAGTCATACAAACTCTTAGCACTAGAGAATTATGATACATTTGAACAGCACTTTCTCCCCCAAGTTTTGACCAAGCATAATTATTTTTAGGTAAAACTGGATCATTTTCTTTGTAGTTTCCTTTTTTTCCTGGATATACATAACTAGTTGAAAAGTATATTAATTTAATACCAAAATCTGAGCACACCTTAGTTATATTTGCTGTTCCAATAATGTTTAAATCGATACTCTTATTTAAAAATTTTTCATGCATATCCATTGGTCTCGATAAACCTGCTAGATGAATTAAGTATTTAGGTTTTTTTAATTTTATAAATTTTTTGATAGAGTTTAAATTTAAAATGTTAAGCTTATTTTTATTAGGAAAAAACAAATCATAATTAGTTTTAACTTTTGATAGCTCTTTTGCAAAACGTCCTGTACCACCAGTAACTACAATTCTATTTTTATAAAGCAACATGTGAAAACCATTTACCTTTATAATTTTTTTCTTTTTTTAAGATTTCATCTTTATGATTCCATGCAAATAGATAAGCTACATCTGGTAAAAATTTTTGAAAATAATTCATATCAACTATGGGTATATGTGTTCCAGGACTAAATTTTCCAATTTTTTCAGGTGTAGTATCGCAAATATAATCAATTATTTTATTATTGATTTTACAATAATTAAGAATAGTGGTGCTTTTTGAAGTAGCAGCATAACCAGCTATTTTGCAATTATTAGTTTTAAATTCTTCTAAACTTTCTCTAGTTTTTTTTTTAGAGAATTCACAATTTTTCTTAAATTTTTCACAAGAAGAAATATTATCTAAATTTTTTAATTTTTCATTCCCAAGTATTTTTAACACATTGCTGCTTACCTTGTATTTACCTTTTCGTGCAATAATATAGCGCATAGATCCTCCGTGTGTAATTTGGGGAAGCGCATCAATTAGCTCCATATTAAATAAAGAAAAAATTTTACTTACAGAAGTGGCAGAAAAAATAAATATATGTTCGTCATAAATTTGATCGTAAGAAACTTTTTCAAACATTGATCCAAGATAAGGTTCTTCAAAAATAAAAAACCCATTACTATTTAGCATAGAATCCACAGATTGAATTAAGTTATTAAGATCAGGCACATGACATATAACGTTAGCTGCGCAGATAATATCAGTATTATTTATAAATTTTTTTTCATTAATAATGGTATTTTTATTAAAAAATTCATTTACTGTATTTATTCCATTTTTAATCGCTTTATCAGAAACATTTTTAGAAGGCTCAAATCCTAAAACATTAAAGTCTTTAGGATCGAAGTTTTTAAGAAAAGTTCCATCATTTGATCCAATCTCTATTATATTTTTAATTTTATTTTTTGAGTATTTTTTTATCCATTCAGCATATTCTTTAAAATGTAATTTCATTTGTTGCGAACTACCTGTAAAAAAAGGATAGTTTTTATTAAACATCATTTTCGGTTTAGGATGCTCATTTAGCTGAAAGAGCGATAAATCCTCAGAAAAGCCGACTTCCATCTCATAGAAAAATTCATTATTAAATTTGTCTTTATTTAAAAATCCGTTTGCTATAGGCATTTTACCAAATGACATGAAAGGATGTACTGCTTTACCTGTTATTTTACATTTCATTTATTTAAATTTTTAAAAAGATTAAGTGTTAATTTTATGTCATTTGATATTTTAAATTTTGGTCTAAAGGCTTCTAAGCAAAATTTTTTATTAGAAATTTCATAAGGAAATTGATTTATTAATTTTGATTTTTGATATTTTATTTTAGTATTTTTTTTATATTTTTTGAATAAATTAACAATTTGTTTTAATGTCAGATTTTGTGACAAAATATTGAATGTATCATTTTTAAAAAAATTTTTTTCAATAGTAAATTTGATAACTAAAAAAGCATCACTTAATGATAAATATGGTCTAGGTTTATTCTCCATTCCCTTCCATAATGGTAAAGGCAAACCAAGTGAAGCATTTAAACAAAATTTATTTACAGCAGTATGAAATCTCATGCCTTTTGAAATACCCGAGATAGTACCAAAGCGAAACGTAACAAAATTAATTTGTTTCGAATTTTTTTTTAGCAAGCTCTCTTCAATTAATTTTATTTCAGCATATGGAGATTTTGGCCTTAAGACTTTGCAATTTTCATCAACAAGACCACTTTGTTCTCCATAGACGCTTGTACTAGAAATGTGTATCAGTTTTGCTGAATTTTTTTTACAGTAGATTAAGATATTATTAAAAATTCCTAAATTGTTTTTATAAATTTTTTTTTTTATTTTTAAACTACCTTCTGCATCTGTAATTGAAGCTAAATTTAAGACGATATTAACTTTTTCTAATTTATTTAGTGACCCTTTTTGTGATAAGTCACTTTGAATAAATATTATTTTTTTGTTTGTTTTAGGCAAATTAAACAAACTTGAAAATCTTTGAGTACTTAGATTATCTAATATATAAACTTTTTTTATTTTTTTAATTTTTGAAATGTTTTGGATTATGTATGAGCCTATATGACCCAATCCACCAGTTATCAAAATTTTCATTTTTTTAATAAATATTTTCTATACTCATTAAATGTTTCAAGATAATCTTTAAATTCATAGTATCGATCATTCATTACCATTAGAATAGATTCTTTGTTTATGAATTTTACACTACACCAATATTTCGGTGGAACCAATATAGCATAATTTGTATTCTTTCCAATTACAAATTTTTTTTTTGAATATGGAGTTCTTACATTTAGAATCATTTTACCAGCTACTCCCATAAATAATTGTGAACATTTTTTATGCGCATGATCACCTCTTAATTTTTTTTTCTTACCATATAAAAAGAATATTCTTTTTATAGGGAAGGGAAATTTTTTATTAAAAGATATTGGAATTAGCTTTCCACTAGTGCTTTTGAAAGATTTAATTTTAATTTTTTTAATTTTTTTCATTTAAAATAAATTTTTAAATTCTGAGAATTTTAAATTTTTTTTATCTTTTTCAGAAATTTTTGGTTTTATAGATGGCCATTTTATTTTTAAATCTTTATCATTCCAGAGTAAGCCAATTTCGTGTTTTGCAGATCTGTAATTCGTGCAATAATAATAAACTATATTTTCTTTTTTTAAACTTAAAAATCCATGAGCAAACCCTGCTGGAATAAAAATCGATTTTGAGTTTTTGTCTGATAAAAGTATTTTAAAATGTTTGCCAAAAGTTTTTGAATTTTTTCTCAAATCAACTACTACATCTATAATGCTACCCTTTAATACTGAAACGTATTTTCCTTGTGGAAATTTAGTTTGTAAATGAAGTCCTCTTAAAACATTTTTTTTTGAACTAGATGTGCATCCAAAGACAAATTTTTTATCCTTAAAAAATTTTTTTTTAAAATCCTCCTTAAAAAAACCTCTACTATCCCTATAACTTTTGGATTGTATAATTTTTAAGCCTGAAAATTTAGTTGATATTATTTTCATGTAATTTGTTTATTGCCTAAAGTTATTGTTTTTAAACTGTTTATATACGCTAAAGATAATGGAAAAAAAACAAAATACTACTTAAAGTTGTATCATTGTAATTTTTTATTGGTAGTTTTCATTAAAATGATAGTCTACAAATTTACCAAGTAATATTCAAAAAATTTATGGCTATTGATACAACAAAAATACCAAATTCTTTACAAGAACATTGGATGCCGTTCACATCCAACAAAGATTTTAAAGAAAATCCAAGATTAATAACTGGAGCAAAAGGAGTTTATTTAACAAATCATAAAGGTAAAACTATGATTGATGCTAGCTCAGGTCTTTTTTGTAATCCTTTTGGTCACGGTAGAAAAGAAATTACAGAAGCTGTAGCAAAGCAATTAGAACAACTTGATTATTGCCAACCCTTTCAACAAGGATTTGGAGGATCATTTGATCTTGCAACAAAAATTTCAAGACATACTCCGGGAAATTTAAATAGAATTTTTTATACAATTTGTGGATCAACTGCAGTTGAAACAGCAATTAAAATAGCAATTGCCTATCATAGAGCTAAAGGAAACAGTCAACGTTTTAGATTTGTTGGTAGAGAAAGAGCTTACCATGGAATGAATATTGGAGCTACTTCAGTTGGAGGAATGATCAATAACGTAAAAACATTTGCAAGCATACTTATGCCTGGAGTTTTACATATGAGGCATACTCACTTACCAGAACATAAATTTATAAGTGGTCAGCCTGAGACCGGAATGGAACTAGCTAATGATCTTGAGAGATTTTGTATAAACTTTGGTGGAGAAAATATAGCGGCTTGTATTGTTGAACCAATAGCAGGGTCTACTGGAACTTTAGTTCCTCCAAAAGGTTATTTAAATAGATTAAGAGAAATTTGTGATAAACATGGAATACTTTTAATTTTTGATGAAGTAATTACTGGATGGGGGAGAACAGGCTCTCCATTTGCTTCGCAAGAGTATGGTGTAACTCCAGACATGATGACATTGGCTAAAGCAACAACTAATGGAGTAGTACCTATGGGTGTTGTTGCCTGTAAGGAAGAAATTTATGACTCGGTAATAGATGCTTCACCAAAAGGTGCTGTAGAATTGTTTCATGGATATACATATTCTGGAATTCCTGTTTCAGTAGCAGCAGCATTGGCCGTTCAAGATATTATTGAAAAGGAAGATATTTTTAATAGGGCAAAAGATATGTCTCCATACTTTCAAAAAGGATTATTTTCATTAAAAGATATAGATGTTGTAGATAATATCAGAGGCTATGGAATGATGGGTGGTATAGATATAAAAATGAATATCAAACCAGGAAAAGCTGGCTTTGAATGCTTTAAAGCTTGTTATGAGGTTGGAGTAAATTTTAAAGCTACTGGTGATTGCTTAATTATAGCCCCACAATTTATATGTGAAAAAAAACATATAGATGAAATAATTGATAAATTAAGAACCGGAATATTAAATTATTCAAAAAATCTAAAAAACTAATTTCTATGAAAATAGGTGTTCCTAAAGAAATTAAGCCTCAGGAAAATAGAATAGGTTTAACACCAGATAGTGTAAAAATCTTAACAGCAAGCGGTCATAAAGTTTTGATAGAGAACAATGGTGGTTTTGAAGCTGGGTTTGAGAATGAGCATTATATAAAAGCTGGCGCTCAAATTGTAAATAAAGCTGAAGATATATTTAATGATGCTGAAATAATTGTAAAGGTTAAAGAGCCATTAAAAAATGAGATTAAAATGATTAAAGAAAATCAAATTGTTTTTACTTATTTACATTTAGCTGCAGCAAAAGAGTTAACGGACGGTTTAGTTAAATCTAAATCAGTTTGTATAGCGTATGAGACGGTTACAGATAATAATGGTCGTTTACCGTTACTAGCTCCAATGAGTGCAGTGGCAGGGCGAATGTCTGTTCAAGCTGGCGCTCACTCTTTAGAAAAAAACCAAAAAGGTAGAGGTTTATTATTAGGTGGAGCTCCCGGAATTGAGCCAGCAACAGTAGTTATCCTTGGTGGAGGTGTAGTTGGTGAAAATGCTGCTTTAATTGCAACCGGCATGAAATCAAAAGTTTATATTGTAGATAAATCAACAGAGCGCTTAGATCAATTAAAAAAAATATTTGGTAATACTATAATTCCTCAACAAAGTGACACAACAGATTTAAAAAAATTAATTTCGAAATGCGATCTTTTAATTGGTGGAGTTTTAATACCAGGAGCAGAAGCACCAAAACTAATAACCAAAGATATGTTAAAACTTATGAAGCGAGGTTCTGTTATCGTTGATGTTGCTATTGATCAAGGCGGATGTGTTGAAACAAGTAAACCCACTACCCATGCTAATCCTACATACATAATAGACGATGTTGTTCATTATTGTGTGGCTAATATGCCAGGTGGCGTTCCCAGAACTTCCACCCTTGCTTTAAATAAGGCTACTATTCCTTTTTTATCTAAGTTAGCAGATAAAGGTTATGAAAAAGCTCTTAGAGAAGATAAAAATTTTCTAGCAGGATTAAATATCTTTAAAGGTCAAGTAACTTATAAAGCTGTTGCAGATGTATTTGGTCATAAATACACATCTCCAGATGATGTTTTAGGGGTGTAATATTTTTTTTAAAGGAGAAAGAAAATGTATAGACCGTTGCCAGAAAGCTTAACAATCAAAAAATCACCTATTGAGGGTTTAGGTCTTTACGCAACAAAAGAAATTAAAGCTAATATTTATATTGGGTTAACTCATATTTTAGATGAAAGATTTGAGAATAATTATCTAAGAACACCACTTGGTGGTTTCTATAATCATTCAGAAAATCCTAATGTCCAAAGAATGGTAACCAATGTCTTGCCTAAACTAAAGTTTGGTGATCCAGCTCCAAATCCTGATGAGCAAAGTGAAGTAAAAAATATAACAGGATCTAGGGAACACTTATACCCAAATGTCTATGCAAGATTTATGTATCTTGTAACAATTAAAGATATTAAACCAGGTGAAGAGCTTGCAGCAAATTATAATTTGTATACTTACCCCAAAACTGGAGTTGGTATTCAATCATTTTAAATGAAAGAGCTACCATCAAGTTCAAAAGTAGTTGTAATTGGTGGGGGTGTAGTAGGGTGTTCTGTAGCTTATCATTTAGCAAAGTTTGGTTGGAAAGATACGATATTACTTGAGAGAGATCAGCTTACATCTGGAACAACCTGGCACGCTGCTGGTTTAGTTAGTCAACTTGGACCTTCAGCAGCAATAACTAAAATAAGAAAATATAGTTTAGAACTTTATAAAAAATTGGAAAAAGAAATTGATTTTTCTAGCGGATTAAAATTAAATGGAGCTCTTTCTATAGCAACAACTAAAGGACGATGGCAAGAACTTTTAAGACAAGCAACAACAGCACAATTGTTTGATGTAAATGTTGAAATTTTAAATATTGAAAAAATTAAAAAAATATATCCCATAATAAATGAAAAAGATATTTTGGGAGGAATATTTATGCCAGGAGATGGTCAGGCTGATCCGGTAGGTGTTACAAATTTATTAGCAAAAGCTGCGAGAAATGAAGGAGTTAAAATATTTCAAAACTCTCCAGTTAAAAAAATTCTAGTAAAAAATGGAAGAGTTCATGGTATAAAATTAAAAAATCATGTAATTGAATGTGAGTATGTAGTTCTTGCTACTGGAATGTGGTCAAGACAAATTGGTGAAGATATAGGAATTAGCATTCCATTATATCCTGCTGAACACTTTTATGTCATTACTGAGCCAATAAAAAATTTGCCAAAAAATATTCCAGTACTAAGAGACTTTGATGACAGTTTATATTTAAAAGAGGATGCTGGGAAAATGTTAATTGGAATTTTTGAAGGTAAGTCAATCCCAGCTTTTAAAAAAACTAACAGAGTACCAGAAGATTTTTCTTTTGGTGAATTTCCTGAAAACTTTGAACATTTTGAGCCTTATTTAGAGGCATCTTTAAAAAGAGTTCCAGTTTTACAAAAAGCTGGAATAAGAAAATTCTTTTCAGGCCCAGAATCTTTTACGCCTGATACAAACACTCTTCTGGGTGAAGTTCCTGAAGTTAGAAATTTATTTGCATGTTGTGGATTGAATAGTATTGGTATTGGTAGTGGAGCGGGGATTGGTAAAATAACAGCTGAATGGATGATGAAAGGATATATAAATGAAGATTTATTTATTTATGATATAAAAAGATTTCAAAAATTACATTCTAAAATAAATTTTATAAAAGAAAGAGTTACCGAATCTTTAGGAGATTTATATGGAATGCATTGGCCTTACAAACAACATAAAACTTCAAGAAATCAAAAAATACTTCCTTATCATGAAGAACTAAAAAGTGCTGGAGCATGTTTTGGAGTAACTGCTGGTTATGAACGTCCTATGTGGTTTTCTACCAATGGAAAAGTTCCTGAATATGAATATAGTTACAATTATCAAAATTGGTACCCTTCTGCTGAATACGAAACTATAAATACTAGAAAAAATGTTGGTTTATTTGATTTAACTCCATTTGCTAAGTTTGAATTAAAAGGTCAGCAGTCTCATTCAGAACTTCAACGTATTTGTACAGCAAATATAAAAAATGAAGAAGGCAGAAGTACATATACTCAAATGTTAAACAACGAAGGAGGCATAGAATCAGACTTAACCGTCGTTTGTTTGGGTAAAAATCATTTTAGAATTGTTAGTTCAGCAGCTGTTCGTGTTCGAGACAAACATCACATACTCAAACATTTAGACCCAAAAGTAGAATTCAAAGACGTAACAGAAGAGTATGCTTGTCTAGGATTGTTTGGTCCAAAAAGCAGGGATTTAATTACAGAAATTGCAGGAGATTATTTTAAAACGAAAGATTTCCCTTTTGCTACCGGAAAGAACATAACTATTGAAAGTTCAAAAATTTGGGCACAAAGACTGTCTTATGTTGGGGAATTAGGTTGGGAACTTTATATACCTATAAAAGAATCAAAGAAAATTTATAATAAAATAGTAAAAATTGGTAAAAAGTATGAATTATGTCATGCAGGTGTACATGCAATGGACACTCTTAGAATGGAAAAAGGTTATTTACACTGGGGCCACGACATTTCTCCTGAAGAAAATCAGTACGAAGCGGGATTAAATTTTACAATCAGCTATAAAAAAGAGGTAAATTTTATAGGTAAAGATTTTCTTAATAAAATAAAAGATAAAAAGATAAAAAAAAGGTTTGTAATTTTAAGTTTAAAAAATAGCAAACCAGGGTTTCCATTGTTACTACATGACGAGCCAATTTATTGTGATGGAAAAATTATTGGCAGAACTACATCTGGAAATTACTCGTTTAATTTTAAAAAAAATATTGCATTCGGTTATATTAATACAGACTATAACTTAAAGGGGGATTTAGAAATTGAAGTAGAAAGAGTAAAATATAAAGCAATTTTAGAAACAAAAGCGCTTCATGATCCTTATAATAAAATTATAAAGAATTAAAATCTTCTTGAGTATTAAAAGTTTTAACTATTGCTTGATCATTTATTTCTAGGTTTAATATTTTAGTTTTATTTAACTCTAATATTTTTTTTGCTCCAACATCTCCTTTAATATTCATAATTTCTTTTATCATCGATTTATTAAATAAAACAGGATTACCTTGTTGATTTCTATAATTAGGAACTATTATATCTTTTCGATTTCTAAATTTAATTAATTGATTATAAGTTACAGAATTAACTTTTGGCATATCTCCTAAACATATAAAGAAAGATTTAGAACTTTTAGGTAAATGATTTATTCCTATTTTTATAGATGAAGCCATTCCACTTTTAAAATCTTTATTAAAAATAAATTTTAATTTTTTATTCTTGCCAATAATTTTTTCAATGATTTCTTTTTGATACCCAAGAACAATAACTAATTCATTCACAGAACTTTCTAATATATTTTTTACAGAATGTGTTATTAATGGTCTACCTTCAATTTCTTTGGTTAACTTATTTTGACCATTCATTCTTTTAGATTGACCTGCTGCAAGTAAAATTGCTGATATCATAAAAAAACTATTTTTTATAAACTTCTGAAACTAGTTGAGAAATAATTGATAAAGCAATTTCCGGAGCAGATTTGCCTCCCAATTTAATACCAATAGGTCCAAAAATCTTTTTAATTTGTTCATATTTAAAACCAGATTCTTTAAGTCTTGTACATCTATTATCATGAGTTTTTTTGCTTCCTAGAGCCCCAATGTAAAAAAAATTATTTTTTAAAGCATGTTGAAGAGCGGGGTCATCAATTTTAGGATCATGTGTTAAAGCTATTAAAGCAGTATTTTGATCAGTTTTTATTTCATTAAAAGCATCCTTTGGCCATTTATTGCTGATTTTAATACCAGGAAATCTTTTTTCTGAAGCAAAGTATCCTCTTGGATCAATAATAAAGATTTCAAAATTTAAGTTTTTTGCAAAGTCAATTAGATACTGTGCAATATGTACAGCACCTATAATAATAACCTTTATTGGGAGGATATAATTTTCAACAAAAATGTTTGTTCCCTCCAATACACCATTTTTTTTTTTATTAAATTGAGATTTAATTTTATCCTCATGTTTTTCAAAATTTTTTTCTAGCGGTTTGTTTTTTTCAAAAATACAACCTTCACCATCTTTAAGATTTGTAATGATAGCAAATTCAATTTTCCTTTTTTTTTTTTCTATAATTTCTTTAAGTAATTCTTTTTTCATTTTTAATTTATTTGTTCTAAAAAAATTTCAATTTCACCACCGCAGGCTAACCCAACCTCCCAAGCACTTTTGTTTGAAATTTTAAATTCTATTTTTTTACATATTTTCTTTTCTTTTAATAAGTATAAACATTCTCTAACTACCGCAGCCTCGACACATCCTCCAGAAACTGATCCAGAAAAATCACCTTTTTCATTAACGATCATTCTGCTTCCAGTTGGTCTTGGCGATGAACCCCAGGTTTGAATTACTGTGGCTAGAACAACATTTTGTTTGACCGAAAGCCAATCATTTGCTTCCTCTAGTATTTTTTCATCAAATGAATTTTTCATTTGTTTTAGTTTAAAATAAAATTAATAAAATTTGAACTCTTAGCAGCTAGATATAGCTTTTTTAGCCATTACTTTAATAATATGAGCTCTATATTCAGCTGAGGCATGAATATCTGCGTTAAACCCTTTGCTAGAAATGGTAATACTGTTAATTGAAGAGGGAGAAAAATTATTTAATAAGGCCTCTTCTATTTTTTTACATCTAAACACAACACTTTCAACACCTGTTACTGCAACTCTAATTTCTTTTTTTAATTTTGAAACATAAACTCCAACTATTGCATATCTTGAGGCTGGATTAGGAAATTTTGCATAAGCAGATTTTTCTGGTATTTCAAATTCAACAGCTTCTATAAGTTCACCTTTTTTTAAGTCAGTTTCAAACATCCCTTTAAAAAACTTATCTGCTGGAATTTTTCTTTTATTTGTGTGAATTGTTGCATTCAAAGCTAAACAAGCTGATGGGTAATCCGCAGCAGGATCATTGTTAGCAATAGATCCTCCTATAGTTCCTCTATTTCTAACTTGTGGATCTCCAATTCCTTCTGCTAGCATCGCTAGAGACGGTATAGTTTTTCCTACATCTTTCGAATTAGCAACCATGGCATGTGTGGTTGTTGCTCCAATTTTTACAGATTTGCTAGTAACTTTAATTCCTGAAAGACCTTTAATTTTTTTTATGTTTATAAGATCTGAATAGGATGCTAATCTAAGTTTTATAGCTGGAAGAAGAGACATTCCTCCTGCTAAAAAGGTAGCTCGACCTGAAGCTAGTTTTGTAGCCTCTTTTGTATTTGTTGGAGATTTAAAATTAAAGTTTTGCATTTTTTAGGCAGCCACTTTCTTTTTCTTTGCCTCATTTTTTTTTAAAGCATTCCAAACTTTTTCTGCTGTTGCTGGCATTGAAACATCAGTTCCGATGGCATCAATTACTGCATTCATAACAGCTGGAGGCGAAGCAATTGCTCCTGCTTCTCCACAACCTTTAGATCCTAAAGGGTTCGAGGTTGCAGGAGTCGTTGTAAAACCAAGTTTAAATTGTGGAAAATTATCTGCTCTTGGCATCGTATAATCCATGTAAGAGGCTGTGGTCAATTGACCAGACTCATCATAGTGTCCATTTTCATATAAAGCTTGACCAACTCCTTGAGCAATTCCTCCATACACTTGACCTTCGACGATCATTGGGTTGATTATTGTTCCGAAATCATCAACTGCTGTATATTTTTCTACTTTTGTTTCACCAGTTTCCTGATCAACTTCTACTTCACAAATATGTGTTCCTGCGGGAAAAGAAAAATTAACAGGATCATAAAAAGCTGTTTCTTTTAATCCTGGTTCAACTCCTGCTGGAAGAGGTGATTTTACTTCACCGAATTGTCCAGGCAAATAACATGCAAAAGCAATTTCACCAATAGTTTTTTTCTTGTTTGAGTTTTTTAGTACAAATTCTCCAGACTTAAATTCAACATCTTCTACTTTTCCCTCTAGCATATGTGCAGCAACTTTTTTTCCTTTTTCGACAATCTTATCGCATGCCTTAGCTATAGCAGATCCTCCTACTGCAAGAGATCTTGATCCATAAGTTCCCATTCCAAAAGGTCCTTTATCAGTATCACCATGCACAATATCAATATTTTCAATCGGAACACCCAATCTATCACCAACAATTTGAGCAAAAGTAGTTTCATGACCTTGTCCATGACTATGTGCACCAGTAAAAACAGAAACATTTCCAGTAGCATTAAATCTTACCTCAGCGGACTCCCAAAGGCCAACACCTGCTCCGATAGACATTACAACTGCAGAAGGCGCTATTCCACATGCTTCTATATAAGTTGAAAAACCAATTCCTCTTAACTTCCCTTTTTTTTGTGACTGTGATTTTCTATTTTCAAAATTTTTGTAGTCTGCAATTTCTATAGCCTTTTCTAAATGAGCAGGATAATCACCAGAATCTATATTATGAACTAAACATTGTTGGTGTGGAAATTTATTTACGAAGTTTATCTTTCTAAATTCAGCTTGGTCTATTCCAAGTTTTTTAGCAGCTTCAGTGACAATTCTTTCAATTAAAAAAGTTGCTTCAGGTCTTCCTGCTCCTCTGTAAGCATCTACAGGAGCTGTATTTGTAAAGACTGCTTTAACATTACATGAAGCAGTAGGTATATCGTAGAGCCCTAAAATTAGTGGGGCATACAAGTATGTAGGTGTTACTGTAGCAAAAAGTGAAGCGTAGGCGCCTATGTTGGCAATAGTCTCAACTTTTAAAGAAGTAATTTTTCCATCATTTTTAACTCCAAGTTCAACGTGTGTAACATGATCTCTGCCATGACAGTCTGATAAAAATGATTCACTTCTTTCAGCTACCCATTTAACTGGCCTTTCAATTTTTTTTGAAGCCCAAGCTACAACAGCATCTTCAGCATATGGGTAAATTTTTGAACCAAATCCACCTCCCACATCAGGAGCAACAACTCTAAATTTATGTTCAGGTGCTATAGCATTAAATGCAGAAAGAACTAATCTTGTTAAGTGAGGATTTTGATTTGTTGTATATAGTGTTAATTGTTCAGATGCCGCATTATAGTCTCCAATAGATGCTCGAGGTTCCATTGCGTTTGGTATTAATCTATTGTTTATTAAATCAAGTTTAATAATTTTGTCAGCTTTAGATAATTCACTATCAGTTTTTGCTTTGTCACCTAATAAAAAATCAAAACATAGGTTGTTATCAATCCCTTCATAAATGGCTTCAGAGTTCATAGCATCTTTTGTATTAACTACTGCCTTTTTTAAATTATAAGTTACATTAACTTTTTCAGCTGCATCCCTAGCTTGTTCAAGCGTTTCTGCAATTACTATTGCTACGTGATCTCCTACATAGTTTACCGAGTTTTTTGCTAAAGGGGGGTGTGGAGGAACTTTCATATCTTTTCCATCTTGGCTAACTATTTTCCAACCAGCAATTAACCCGCCAATTTTATCTTTTGCTATATCATCTCCTGTTAAAATTTTTACAACTCCAGGGCATTTTTCAGCTTTTGATATATCAACTTTATTTAT
>SHAO01000018.1 GCA_004213215.1 Candidatus Pelagibacterales bacterium
ATAGAACTCCATCCTCTAGTATGTGCTGCTTTTAATGCAGATTTTGATGGAGATCAAATGGCAGTTCATGTTCCGTTAAGTTTGGAAGCTCAATTAGAGGCACGGGTTTTAATGATGTCAACAAATAACATATTAAGCCCATCTAATGGAAAACCGATAATTGTTCCAAGCCAAGATATGGTTTTAGGATTATATTATTTATCTCAAGCTCAAGAAAGTGATGAAAAAAATATTAAACCCAAAGGGTATTTCACTACAATAAGTGAAATAGAACAAGCAATTGAAAGCAAAAATATAAGTTTACATTCAAATGTGATCGCTAGATTTGAAACTGTAGATGATAAAGGAAACAAAATTTTAGAAAAACATCAAAGTACAGCTGGTAGATTTATTCTCTCTAGTATTTTACCAAAAAATCATAAAATTAAATTTGAGTTAGTTGACAGAATATTATCTAAAAAAAATGTATCTGAAATCATTGATATTGTTTATCGTTACTGCGGCCAAAAAGAGACTGTGATTTTCTGTGATAAGTTAAAAGCTTTAGGTTTTAAACATGCTTTCAAGGCTGCAATTTCTTTTGGAAAGGACGATTTAATTATACCAAAAACTAAAGGAAAGTTAGTTAATGATGCCAAAAAATTAATAGAAGATTATGAAAGCCAATATTCAGAGGGCTTAATAACTAGGGGAGAAAAATATAATAAAGTAGTTGATGTTTGGTCAAAGTGTACAGATTTAGTTGCAAACGAAATGATGAATGAAATTTCATCTGCTACTAAAATTATGCCAAATGGAAGAATAGAAACAAATTCGGTTTTTATGATGGCTAACTCTGGCGCAAGAGGTTCGGCTGCTCAAATGAAGCAATTAGCTGGAATGAGAGGTTTAATTGCCAAACCATCTGGTGAGATTATTGAGACACCAATAACTGCAAATTTTAAAGAGGGTTTGACAGCATTAGAATACTTTAACTCTACTCATGGTGCTAGAAAAGGTTTAGCTGACACAGCTCTTAAAACGGCAAATTCCGGATATTTGACCAGAAGACTTTGTGATGTTGCTCAAGATATATCAATTACAAAAAAATATTGTGGTGCTAAATCAAAAGATTCGATTGCATTATCTGAAATTATTGAAGGTGGAAATATAATGGTTGCCTTATCTGACCGTATCTTAGGTAGATCAACAGCAGAAGATATAAAACATCCTATTACTGGTGATGTAATAGCAAAAAAAAGAGAACTAATTGACGAAGAACTTTGTGAGAAGATAGATACGGCAGGCGTCAAAACTGTTAGAGTTCATTCAGTGATGACATGCATTTCTCAAGATGGTGTTTGTGCTACTTGCTACGGAAGAGACTTATCTAGAGGAAAACTAGTAACTATTGGAGAAGCTATTGGAATGATAGCTGCACAATCGATAGGTGAGCCAGGAACCCAGTTAACAATGAGAACTTTTCACGTAGGTGGAACAGCTCAGATTAAAGAAGAGTCACAAGCTATTGCTCATTCTTCAGGAAGAATTAATATTATAAATAAAAATATTATTGAAGATTCTAAAAAAAATAAAATTATAATGGGAAGAAATACACAAATATCTATTGAAGACAAAAATAATCAACAACTAGCAATCTATAAAATTCCGTATGGTGCAAAACTGTTTTGTGAAAATAATGAAGAAATTAAAAAAGGTAAAAAAATATGTGAGTGGGATCCATATACTCTTCCAGTAATTGCAGAAAAAAGTGGTTTAGTAAGTTATATGGATTTAGTTGAAGGGGTTTCATTGGCTGAAATAGCAGACGATGCTACAGGAATTACTTCAAAATCAGTTTTAGATTGGAGATCTCAATCCAAAAATGCAGAATTAAAACCAAGAATTACTTTAAGAGATGAAAAAGGTAATGTTATTAAAAAAGCTGATGACAATGAAGCCAGATATTATCTTGTTCCAGACTCAATCCTATCAGTAAATGATGGTCAAAAAGTTTCAGCTGGTGATGTTCTAGCTAGACTTCCTAAAGCAACATCAAAAGCGAGAGATATTACAGGAGGACTACCAAGAGTAGCTAATTTATTTGAAGCAAGAAAACCAAAAGACAGCGCTATCATTGCAGAAAATGATGGAAAAATTCAATTTGGAAAAGAATTAAGAGGTAAACAGAAAGTTTCTATTGTTAAAGATGATAGCTCGATGTCATCTTATCTAATTCCCAAAGGTAAACATATTAATTTTAATGAAGGTGAAAAAATTAAAAAAGGAGAGTATCTTTTAGATGGAAACCCTGCTCCACACGATATTCTAAGAATTTTAGGCGTAGAAGCTCTTACCGAATACTATGTTCATGAAGTTCAAGAAGTTTATCGTTTACAAGGTGTTGTTATAAATGACAAGCATATAGAAACTATATTAAGACAGATGTTAAAAAAAGTTGAAATTAAAGAACCGGGAGATAGTAAGTTTTTACAAGGTGAATTGATTGACAAAATTGAACTTGATATTATAAACGAAGATTTAAAAAAAGATGGGAAAAAGACTGCCAATGCTGAAAGAGTTTTGCTAGGTATAACTAAAGCTTCTTTACAAACTAGCTCTTTTATATCTGCAGCATCATTTCAAGAAACAACAAGAGTACTTACCGATGCGGCAATTAAAGGTAAGGTTGATAAACTTAAGGGCCTAAAAGAAAATGTCATTGTTGGTCGATTGATTCCAGCAGGAACAGGACACACAAAAATTAAATGGCAAAAAGTTGCTGAAGAAAAGGATAAAGCTTTATCTGAATTATCAGCCACTGAATCCTCTAATAAACAGCTACCAGCCAATTAAAAATAGACCAAATTACTCAGTTATTCGGTTGACTTTCAACTTTTCAATTAGTAATTTAGCGCAATTTTGATGGTTGGAAGTAGGGTGGTATTAACCTTAAACGCTAGCTAAAAAGTTTAAAAAAAACATACAAGAATTACTTTTCTCCATCACAATAAAAAAAACTATATGCCAACTATAAACCAGTTGATAAAAAGATCTAGAGTCAAACCAAAGCTGAGAAGCAAAGTTCCAGCTTTAGAGCGATCTCCTCAAAAAAGGGGAGTTTGTACAAAAGTTTATACAACTACTCCAAAAAAACCTAATTCAGCTTTAAGAAAAGTTGCTAGAGTTAGGTTGTCAAATGGTCATGAAGTTACATGCTATATTCCTGGAGAAGGTCATAACCTTCAAGAACATTCAGTAGTTTTAATAAGAGGCGGTCGTGTAAAAGATTTGCCTGGAGTTCGTTATCATATTCTGCGAGGTAATTTAGATACGCAGGGAGTTTCAGCAAGAAAACAACAAAGATCTAAATACGGGGCAAAAAAACCTAAATAAAATTATGTCTAGAAAAAATAGAGCCCCAAAAAGAATTTTTTATCCAGAAGCAAAATATCAATCACTTATATTAGCAAAGTTTATAAATTTTGTTATGTATGATGGAAAAAAAACAACTGCAGAAAAAATAATTTATGGTGCTTTAGATCAGATTAAAAATAAAACAAAGGAAGATCCAATTAAAGTTTTTGATGAGGCAATAAATAATATACGTCCAAACTTAGAAGTTAGGTCACGTAGAGTAGGAGGTGCTACCTACCAAGTTCCTGTTGAGGTAAAAATAAAAAGATCACAAACTTTAGCTTTACGTTGGCTTTTAGAAGCTACAAGAAAGAGAAAAAATAAAACGATGTCGGAAAAATTGTCTAGTGAACTTATGGATGCTTCACAAAAAAAAGGATCTGCTATTAAAAAAAGAGAAGATACTCATAAAATGGCAGAGTCAAATAAAGCTTTTGCACATTATAGGTGGTAATTATGTCTAGAACTCACAATTTAGAAAAATATAGAAATATTGGAATCATGGCACACATAGATGCTGGAAAGACTACTACCACTGAAAGAATTTTATATTATACAGGAAAGAGTCATAAAATTGGTGAGGTTCATGATGGTGCTGCTACCATGGATTGGATGGAGCAAGAACAAGAAAGAGGTATTACAATTACTTCAGCTGCAACAACATGTTTTTGGAAGGAACATAGAATTAATATTATAGATACACCAGGGCACGTTGACTTTACAATAGAAGTTGAAAGATCTTTAAAAGTGTTAGATGGAGCAGTCTGTGTATTTGATGGAGTAGCTGGTGTCGAACCCCAATCAGAAACTGTTTGGAGACAAGCAGATAAATATAATGTTCCTAGAATATGTTTTGTAAATAAATTAGATAGAACAGGCGCTGACTTTTTCATGTGTGTTGATATGATAAAGGATAGGCTTGGTGCAAAACCTCTAGTTATGCAATTACCTGTAGGAATAGAATCTTCTTTAAAAGGAATTGTAGATCTTATTAAAATGAAAGCTGTTATTTGGAAAGATGAAAAACTTGGAGCTGAATTTGAGGTTGTTGAAATACCAGCAGATTTAAAAGAACAAGCAGAAAAATATAGAAAAGAATTAGTTGAAACTGCTGTTGAACAAGATGAAAAATTAATGGAAGCTTACTTAAATGGTAAAGAAATTTCTGAAACTGATTTAATTTCTTGTATTAGAAAAGGCTGCATAAAATTTGACTTTGTTCCTGTTCTAACAGGATCTGCATTTAAAAATAAGGGAGTTCAACCACTATTAGATGCTGTTGTAAATTTTTTACCAAGCCCAATTGATATAGGCTCTATAAAAGGAACAAAACCTAATTCAAAAGATGAGGTAGAAAGAAAATTTGATGATAAAGCTCCTTTTTCTGCTTTAGCATTTAAGGTAGCTACAGATCCGTTTGTAGGAACTTTGACTTTTATTAGAATATATTCTGGAAGCTTGAAAACAGCTACAGGAATTTATAATACCTCTAAGGATAAAGAAGAGAGGGTTGGAAGAATGTTGTTGATGCATGCTAATAGTAGAGAAGATGTTAAAGAGGCAAATACCGGTGATATAGTGGCCCTAGCAGGTTTAAAATATACTATTACAGGACATACTTTGTCAGACGAAAGTAACCCAGTTATTTTAGAACCAATGGAATTTCCAGATCCTGTAATTGAAATTGCTGTTGAACCAAAAACGAAAGCTGACCAAGAAAAAATGGGGGAAGCCTTAGGTAGATTAGCCAGAGAAGACCCTTCATTTAGAGTTACTTCTGATGAAGAATCTGGTCAAACTTTAATTAAGGGAATGGGTGAACTACATCTAGATATTATTGTTGATAGGATGAAGAGGGAATTTAAAGTTGAAGCAAATATTGGGGCACCCCAAGTTGCTTATAGAGAAACAATTTCAAAATCATCAACTGTAACTTATATTCATAAAAAACAAAGTGGAGGAGCTGGCCAATTTGCAAAGGTTGAATTAAGCGTTGAACCATTAACTCCAGGCAAAGGTAGAGAAATAGAAAATAAAATTAAAGGTGGTGCTATACCCAAAGAATTTATACCAGGAGTTGAAAAAGGAGTTGAGAGTGTTGCAGATAATGGAATACTAGCTGGTTTTCCTTTGATTGATTATAAGGTCACTATTTTAGATGGATTGCATCATGATGTAGATTCTAGTGTTCTAGCTTTTGAAATTGCTTCTAGATATTGTTTTAAAGAAGCATGTACTAAAGCTGCACTTAAACTTTTAGAGCCAGTTATGAGAGTTGAAGTCATAACTCCTGAAGACTATATGGGTGATGTTATTGGAGACCTTAACAGTAGAAGAGGCCAAGTATCAGAAACAAACAAAAGAGGAAATGCTACTGTTATTAGTGCAATGGTTCCTTTAGCTAATATGTTTGGTTATATAAATAATTTAAGATCAATGTCTCAAGGCAGAGCTGCATATTCAATGTTTTTTGATCATTATGAAAAAGTTCCTCAAAATGTTCAAGATGAAGTAACTAAGAAATTGGCATAAATTTATGGATAAACAAAATATAAGAATACACTTAAGAGCTTATGATAATAAAATTTTAGACTTATCAACTATAGAAATAGTTAATACAGCTAAAAGAACTGGAGCTCAAGTAAGAGGCCCAATACCTTTACCAACTAAGAAGGAGATTTTTACAGTATTAAGATCTCCACATATTGATAAAAAGAGTCGTGAACAGTTCGAAACCAGAACCCACAAGAGAATGATAGACATACTAGAACCAACACCACAAACAGTTGAGGCTTTAATGAAATTAGATTTAGCTTCTGGTGTTGATATTGAAATAAAGTTATAGGAAAATTTTATGAAATTAGGATTAATAGGAAAAAAAATAGGAATGACAAGAGAATTTTTTGATACTGGTATTTCTGTTCCTGTAACCGTTGTATCGATTGAAAAAGGAAGAATATTAGATGTTATTACTAAAGAAAAAAGAGGTTATAACGCAATCAAAGTTGGTTTTGGAAAAATTAAAACTTCAAAATTAACAAAACAAATGAAAGGTGTATTTGCTAAAAAAAATACTGAACCTAAGAAGATTTTAAGAGAATTTAGAGTAGACAATGTTTCAGACTTCAAAGAAGGGAATGAAATTGGTTTAGAGATATTTAAAGATCAAAAATTTGTAGATATTACTTCTAAAACAATAGGAAAAGGGTTTGCTGGAGGAATGAAAAGACACAACTTTGCTGGACTTAGGGCTTCCCATGGAGTTTCTGTATCTCATAGGGCTCTTGGATCAACAGGTCAAAACCAGGACCCAGGAAAAGTCTTTAAGGGTAAAAAAATGGCTGGTCACATGGGAGACAAATTTAGAACAATGCAAAATCTTGAAATAATTAAATCCGACATAGAAAATAATTTAATTTTTGTTAAGGGTTCAATTCCAGGATCAAAAAATTCTATAATTTTAGTACAAAAAAATGTAAAAAAAATAAATAAAACCACAACATTAGAAAAAAATAAAAAAATTAATATAGAGCTATCAAAATCAGAAACAAAAACTAAAGAAAAAAACGTAACAAAAAAAGACTCTCCGAAAGTAAAAAATCCAAGCAAAGAAGAAAAGAAAAAATAACAAATGAAACTTAAAACTATAAGTATTAATGGAACAACATCTCAGGATATTGAAATATCAGATAAAATATTTTCACTATCTCCAAACAAAAATTTAATTCAATCTCTTGTTGATTGGCAATTAAACCATTTTAAACCTAGAACAGCAAAAACAAAACAACGTGGTGAAGTAAAAGGGTCAACAGCAAAAATATATGCACAGAAAGGTACTGGTGGAGCTCGTCACAGTAGTAGAAAAGCCCCAATTTTTGTTGGTGGTGGTGTTGCTCATGGGCCTAAAGGAATGGTTTATAAAGTAAATAAAATGAATAAAAAAGTAAAAAAAATTGGACTTTTTCACGTCTTGTCACAAAAAAATAAATTAAAAACACTTTTTGTTCTCGAAGATATTAAAGATGAAATCAAAAAAACAAAATTGTTTAATAATTTTTTAGTTAAGATGAAATTAAAAAATTCTATTATTATTTCTGATAAAAATACCAAAATAAAAATATTTAAATCTATTAGAAACATTCCTAACTTAAAGATTATTGATCAAGAAGGAGCTAATGTTTACGATATTTTAAAATACAAAAACGTAATTTTTACTGAATCTTCAATTAAATCTTTTCAAGAAAGGGTTTCAAAATGAAGAAATTTCATCATTTAGATACAATAATTTCTCCAGTTGTGACTGAAAAATCAACTTCTCTATCAGAATTTAACAAAATTGTTTTTAAAGTTCATGGAGGATCAAATAAAGCCTCAATAAAGAAAAGCATTGAAAAAATTTTTAAAGTTAATGTTATTAAAATTAATACCATTAAACTTAAGGGTAAAACAAAAATGGTTAAAAATAAAAAATCAACTATACCAGGATATAAAAAAGCTATAGTTACATTAAAAAAAGGTCAAAGTATTGATTTAGCTACTGGAGTATAATTATGTCATTAAAAATATATAAACCATATACAAAATCTACTAGAGGAACTGTTTCTGTTGATAGAAAGAATTTATGGAAGGGTAAATCTTTCAAAACACTTACACATGGAAAGAATTCTACTGGTGGAAGAAATAATCTTGGTAGAATTACTTCAAGAAGCAGAGGTGCTGGTAATAAAAACAAATATAGAGAAATTGACTTTTATAGAAAGAAAGACGATCTAAAAGCAAAAATTGAAAGAATTGAATATGATCCCAACAGATCTGCCCACGTAGCGTTAGTGAAGTATGAAGATAATATTTACAAATATATTCTAGCGCCTGGTAAAATTAAAGTTGGTGATGAAATTGTTTCAGGAAGAAATAAAGATATTAAAATAGGTAATTGTATGCCTTTATCAGATATTCCGGCAGGAACAAGTATTCATAATATAGAATTATTTCCAAATAGCGGGGCTAAGCTAGTAAGATCAGCTGGGTCATCAGCTACAATTTCTGGAGTTGATGAAAATTACTGTGTTATTAAGTTGGTTTCAGGTGAAGTAAGAAAAATTCTTAGCACATCTAGAGCAACTATTGGTTCTGTTTCAAATAGTGATCATCAAAATATTAAAATAGGAAAAGCTGGTAGAAACAGATGGAAAGGAAAAAGACCATCTGTTAGAGGTGTAGCCATGAACCCTGTAGACCATCCGCATGGCGGTGGAGAAGGAAAAACTTCTGGTGGAAGAAGTCCTGTGTCACCATGGGGTCAATCTGCAAAAGGGTTAAAAACAAGAAACAATAAAAAAACTGATAAATTTATAATTTCAAGAAAGGCAAAAAGAAAATAATTTATGTCTAGATCTGTATGGAAAGGACCTTTTGTTGACCCAAGTTTGTTGAAAAAGGTTGAAAAGCTTAAAGGACAAATTAATTCTGCACCAATAAAAACTTGGTCCAGAAAATCTACTATAATTCCTGAATTTGTAGGTCATAGTTTTTTAATTTATAATGGAAAAAAATTTATTCCAATAAAAATATCAGACGAAATGGTTGGTCATAAGCTAGGTGAATTTTCTCCAACCAGACAGTTTTCAGGGCACACTCCTGCAGATAAAAAAGCTGCTCAAGAAACATCAGCTGCTAAACCAAAAGAAGGATCTGGAAATGCAAAAAAATAAAAATTTAGTAAAAGCAATTAACAAAAATGTTAGATCAAGTCCTAGAAAAATTAATAACTTGCTCAAAAATATTCGTGGAAAAAAAGTTGACATTGCTATTAGAGATTTATCTTTTGCTAGACAAAGAATAGCTTCTGAGATTAAAAAAACAGTTCAATCAGCTGTAGCAAATGCCGAAAATAATAACCAGTATGATATTGATAATTTATATATTAAAGAAGCCTTTGTTGGTAAATCAATAGTGTTAAAAAGATTTAGAGCCAGAGCCAAAGGAAGAGCTGCTGCTATTAGAAAGCCTTATTCAAACCTTACAATCATATTGTCTGAAAATATTAGTAAAGGAAAGGAAATTCATGGGTCAAAAAGTTAATCCTGTTGGTTTAAGAGTTGGAATAAATAGAGGCTGGGATTCTATATGGTTTGCTAAAAAACGTGATTATGGAAAGTTTCTGATAGAAGATTATAAGATTAGAAATTATATTAAAAAAAATGTGGTCAACTCAGGAGTTTCCGAAGTAATTATTGAAAGAACATCTAAAAAATGTATTGTCACAATTCATACATCACGACCTGGTTTTGTAATTGGAAAAAAAGGTTCTGATGTAGATAAGATAAAAAATAATCTATCAAAAATAACAAACAGTGAAGTTAGTTTAAATATCAAAGAAATAAAAAAACCAGAGTTAAATGCATATCTTGTTGCTGAAAATATAGCTCAACAGTTGGTCAAAAGAATAGCCTATAGAAAAACAATGAAAAGAGCTATTCAATCAGCTTTAAGACTAGGAGCTAAAGGAATTAGGGTATGCTTATCAGGAAGATTGGCTGGAAATGAAATAGCGAGAACTGAATGGTTAAGAGAAGGAAGTGTTCCCTTACACACTTTTAGAGCAAATGTTGATTATGCAGAAGCAGAGGCATTAACCACATATGGAATAATTGGTGTAAAAGTCTGGATATATAAAGGAGAAATTTTAACAAATAGCACAAATAAAAATAATAAGGAAAAAGAAAATGTTACAACCAACAAGAACAAAATATAGAAAAGCTCATAAAGGCAGAATTCATGGTAAAGCCGGTAGAGGTGAGCTTTTAAATTATGGAACATATGGACTCAAAGCCATGGAACCAGAAAGAATAGTTTCAAAACAAATTGAAGCTGCTCGTGTTGCGCTTACAAGATATATGAAAAGAACAGGCAAAGTATGGTTAAGAATTTTTCCAAATATTCCAGTTTCTAAAAAACCAACAGAAGTAAGAATGGGTAAAGGAAAAGGTAATCCAGAATTTTGGGTGTGTAGAGTAAAGCCAGGTAGAATTATTTTTGAGGTTGACGGAGTTGATGAAGATACGGCTAAAATTGCTTTATATAAAGCATCAGCAAAACTTCCAATTAAAACAAAATTTATAAAGAGATTTTAAAAATGAAAAATAAAGAAATAAATAAATTGACAAATGATGAGTTAGAAAACACTTTAAACAAATTAAAAAAAGATTTATTTAATATGAGATTTAAGAAAACTAATGGTCCACTAGAGGATGTATCGAAATTTTCACAGACAAAGAAAGATGTTGCAAGAATTTTAACAAAGAAAAATAAAAAGAATTAGTATGAGCAAAAGAGAGCTAAACGGTAAAGTAGTAAAGGATAGCAATAATAAAACGGTGGTAGTTTTGGTTAAAAGGCGATACGCACATCCGTTTTTTGGAAAAGTTGTTACAAATTCAAAAAAATACCATGCTCATGATGAGAAAAATCAATTTAAAATAGGTGACACTGTTAAAATAATCGAATCTCAACCATATTCAAAGAAAAAAAGATGGAAGGTAGCTAGTAAATAAAATGATCCAAGTTCAAACAGAATTAAATGTTGCTGACAATACTGGAGCAAAAATTATCGAATGCATTAAAGTTATTGGTGGATCTAAACGAAGATATGCTTCAATCGGTGATATAATTGTTGTTAGTGTAAAAGATGCTATCCCAGACGGTAAAGTAAAGAAAGGTACTGTACATAAAGCTATAGTAGTTAGAACCAAGTACTCAATCCATAGAAATGATGGAAGCAAAGTCAAATTTGATACTAATGCAGCCGTATTAATAGATGAAAAAGGTGAACCGCTTGGTACCAGAATATTTGGCCCAGTTACAAGAGAGCTAAGATTAAAAGGACAAACTAAAATAATATCACTTGCACCGGAGGTTTTGTAAAAATGATAAAAAAAGGAATACAGGTACAAGTTATTTGTGGAAAAGATAAAGGAAAAAAAGGTGAAGTAATAGAAATTCTTAGAAGCCAAGATAAAGCAAAAGTTAAGGGAATAAATATTATTAAAAAACATGAAAAAACCACTAAAGAAAAGAAAGGTGGAATAATTTCAAAAGAAAATTTTATTCATATGTCAAATTTAAAAATTTTAGAAAAAACAGGTAGTAAATAAAAATGATACCTAGATTAAAAAACGAATACGATAAAAAAATTATTAATGATTTGCAAAAAAAGTTTTCAATGAAAAATAAACATATGGTGCCAAAATTTGTTAAGGTAGTTTTAAATATGGGTCTGGGTTTAGATGCTAACGATAAAAAAAAATTACAAAGTTGTATCGAGGATATGTCATTAATTAGTGGACAAAAGCCTATTGTTACAAAGTTTAAAAAATCGATTTCAAATTTTAAAACAAGAAAAGGATCTAATGCGGGGGTAAAAGTTACACTAAGAAGCAATAAAATGTACGAATTTATTGATAGACTGGTAAATATTGCTTTACCGAGAATTAAAGATTTCCAAGGTTTAAGTGTTAAGGGTTTTGATAATTATGGTAATTACAGTTTTGGTATTAAGGAACATATTATTTTTCCCGAAATTAATTTTGATAAAGTTGACAGAATTAGAGGTATGGACATTACTATTGTTACTTCAGGAGAAAATAAAGTAAGCACCCATGCATTACTTGAAGCTATGAATTTTCCTTTTAATAAATCATTAGACAAAAAAGTAAAAAAAAAGAAACAAGAAACAGCAAATGACAAAACAGATAAGAGGTTAAATTAAAATATTATGGCTAAAACTAGTGCAATACAAAGAAATTTAAAAAGAATTAAGCTTTCAGAGAAATTTCATAAAAAAAGAGAAGAGCTCAAAAAGATAATAAAAAATAAAAAATTGCCTTTGGAAGAAAGGTTTGCTGCGCAATTAAAATTGGCTAAGATTCCAAAAAATTCTTCTAAAACTAGAATTAGAAATAGATGTGAAATATCTGGAAGACCGCATGGAGTTTATAGAAAACTCAGAATTTCTAGAATTGCTCTCAGAGATTTGGCTCTTAAAGGTAAAATTCCAGGAATGACGAAATCAAGTTGGTAATTAATATGGAGGTAAAATGACTTTTGCAGACCCAATAGGTGACATGATAACAAGAATTAGAAATGCACAATTAAGAACATTATATAATGTAAAAATTCCGAATTCAAAATTTAGGGCAAAAATTTTAGATGTGCTAAAACAAGAAGGTTTCATTTCAAATTACAAACTTTTATCAGAAACAAAAAATAAAAGTTCATTAGTTGTCGATCTTAAATATTATAACGGTTCGCCTGTAATTAAGGAAATAAAGAGAGTTTCAAGACCTGGACGAAGAATCTATGCTAAAGCAGACAGCATATCAAAAATTCAAAATGGTTTGGGTTTAGCAATTGTATCTACTTCAATAGGCATTATGTCGGATAGTGATGCAAGAATGAAAAAAGTTGGTGGTGAAATAATCTGCAGGGTGTTTTAAATTTTATGTCTAAACTTGGAAAAAAACCTATAAGTATACCTAAAGAAGCTAAGATAAAATTTGAAAGTGGTAAACTTATCTTAACTGGTCCAAAGGGATCAAAAGAACTCACTTTAAATGATAAAATCTTTAGTACTACAATTTCAGAAGATAATAATTTAATTATAAAATTAATTAAAAAAAATGAGGCTTCAAACATGACTTGGGGAACTACAAGAAGCATAATAAGAAGTGCACTTATAGGGGTAACAACAGGACATGAAAAAATTCTAGAAATTACTGGTGTTGGTCTTAGAGCTATTTTAAAGGGACCTTTATTAAATTTACAGTTAGGCTTTAGCCATGACATTTCTTATAAAATTCCAGAAGGTGTAAAAGTTTTAGTAGAAAAGAGCAATATAATTAAAATAAGTGGAATAGATAAAGAATTGGTAGGAAAAGTAGCTGCAGAAATCAAAATGTTAAAACCGATTGAGCCATATAAAGGAAAGGGTATTAAGGAAAGAGGTCAATATGTTTTAAGAAAAGAGGGTAAAAAGAAATAAAATGACTAATATAAATCATAAAAAAAGAGCAAAAAGAATAAGAAACAAACTTAAAAAAGTTAATTCAGAAAGGTATAGATTAACTGTATATAAATCATCTCGTAATATATCAGCACAAATTATAGATGATAAAAATAATAAAACGCTTGTTTCTGCCTCATCAATTAAAGACAAAAATAATGATAAAAAAAAAGTAGATTTATCACTTTTAGTTGCTGAACGATTAAGCAAGCAAGCTGCTGAAAAAAAAATTACAAAGGTGTATTTTGATAGAGGTGGTTATAAATACCACGGTAGAATAAAAGTTCTAGCTGAAGCACTACGAAAAGGAGGATTAATTTTTTAAATATTTTATGGAAAAAACTGAGTTTAAAGATAAATTAGTTTCAATCAACAGGATTACAAAAGTTGTTAAAGGAGGTAGAAGATTTACCTTTTCTGCTTTAGTAGTTGTTGGTAATTATTTAGGGTCTGTTGGCGTAGGTTATGCTAAAGCAAAACAAGTTCCCGATGCAATAAAGAAAGCAACACAGAACGCAAAAAAAAATTTGATAAAGATACCTTTAAGAGATGGAAGAACTCTTCATCATGATGTTGTAGCAAAAGACGGTGCTGGTAAAGTTTTGTTAAGAGCGGCACCATCTGGAACTGGAATTATTGCTGGTGGAGCAATAAGAGCTACTTGTGAAGTAGTTGGTATTAAAGATATTGTCGCAAAATCTATGGGTTCGTCTAATCCAATAAATGTTTTAAGAGCATGTATTAAAGGCTTAAAAAGTCAAAATTCTCCAAAATTTATAGCAAATATAAGAGGAAAAAATATTGCTGGAATAACAAAACAAAGAAATAATTAATTTAAAATGAAACTAAATATGTTAAGTGCAAAATGGTCAAAGTCCAAGAAAAGGGTTGGAAGAGGCATTGGTTCAACCAAAGGCAAAACTTCTGGAAGAGGTCATAAAGGTCAAAAATCAAGATCAGGTGTAGCTATAAAAAGTTTTGAAGGTGGTCAGATGCCTTTATACAGAAGATTACCAAAACGCGGTTTTAAAAGTATAAAAAAGAAAAATACAGCCTCAATTAATTTATCAAAAATACAAGAAATTATTAATAAAAAAAAAATACTTAATAACACAAAAATAAATCTGCAAAATTTACAAAAATCTAATCTAATAAACAGCAAGTATAAAAAATTAAAATTACTCGGCTCTGGTGATATAAAAGAAAAGTTTGATGTAGAGGTTAACTTTATTTCAAAATCAGCAAAAGAAAAAATAGAAAAATCTGGTGGCAAAGTTACGTTAATTAAATAAAAGGGTAAAATTAAATGTCTAGTGATTTAAAAAGTAGAATTATTTTTACTGTTTTACTTCTTTGTGTTTATCGATTTGGAACATATGTTCCATTACCAGGAATTAATCCTGAGTCTTTGCAATCCTTAATGGAAACAAACCAACGAGGTCTTTTGGGGATGTTTAATATTTTTTCAGGAGGTGCGGTAAGCAGAATGGCTATATTTGCACTTGGAATAATGCCTTATATATCTTCATCTATTATCATCCAATTACTTACTGGTGTTTCTGAAACTTTTAAGAATCTAAAAAATCAAGGTGAAATAGGTAGAAAAGTAATTACACAATACACAAGGTATGGAACAGTATTATTAGCTGCTGTCCAAGGTTATGGAGTTTCTGTAGGTTTAGAAAATACTGGTACTGTTGTTATAGATCCTGGTTTTTATTTTAAATTAACTACAGTTATAACACTAGTAGCAGGTACAATTTTTTTAATGTGGCTTGGTGAACAAATAACGCAAAGAGGTATAGGAAATGGAATCTCTTTAATTATTTTTTCAGGAATTGTAGCTGAAATACCACGAGCCTTAGCATCAACTTTTGAATTAGGGAGAACAGGAGCTTTATCAGTTACAACAATATTATTTTTATTTTTACTTGTAATTTTTACAGTCATGTTCATAGTTTTTATTGAAAGAGCCATTAGAAAAATTTTAATTAATTATCCAAAAAGACAAATGGGTACTAAAATTTATGGTGGAGAATCATCACATTTACCATTAAAAATAAATACTGCTGGTGTTATACCTGCAATATTTGCTTCAGCATTGTTACTATTGCCAATAACATTTTCTAATTTTGGATTTTCCGATTCAGATAGTTTTATTGACTTTTCTTCTTTATTTTCTCAAGGAAAACCGTTGTATATGTTGCTATATGCGGCTGGAATAATATTTTTTTCATTTTTTTATACATCTATAGTATTCAACCCAAAAGAAACTGCTGAAAATTTAAGAAAGCATGGCGGCTATGTGCCTGGGGTTAGGCCAGGCGAAAGAACAGCATATTTTATTGAAGACATTCTTACAAGGTTAACTACCATTGGTGCTATGTATCTAACTCTTGTTTGTCTTATGCCAGAATTTCTTATTGCCAAGTATCCTATCCCGTTTTATTTAGGGGGAACTTCAATATTAATAGTAGTTGTTGTTGCTATGGATACAGTTTCGCAAGTTCAAACTCGTCTTATGAGTCAACAATATGAATCATTAATAAAAAAAACTAAATTTGGAAAATAATTAAGTGAATATAGTTTTGTTCGGACCTCCTGGCGCTGGAAAAGGTACTCAAGCTGATAGCATTTCAAAAAATTTTAACTTATTTAAAATTTCCACTGGAGATTTGTTAAGACAAGAAATAAAAAAAGAAACAAATTTAGGTAAAAAAATAAAAATTACAATTGATAAAGGTTCACTTGTTTCAGATGATATTATTACAGATTTAGTTTTTAAAATTTTAAATGAAAAAAAAAATATTGGTGGTTTAATTTTTGATGGATATCCTAGAAATTTAAATCAAGCAAAAGATTTAGATACATTAATAAAAAAAGAAAATAAAAATATTTCATGTGTTTTAAGTCTTTTTGTAGATAAAAATACTATTATTAAAAGAATTTTAGGTAGAGTTGCTTGCTCAAAATGTGGTTTGATATTTAATAAATACTTTAATCCCCCAAGCGAAACTAAACATAATTGTGGATCTAAGTTTTTAACTTTAAGATCTGATGATACTGAAAAAACTGTGAAAAGTAGAATTGAAATATATGAAAATGAAACTCTACCTATAATAGATTATTATAAAGATCAAAAAATATTATATAAAATTGACGCATCAAGAGAAATTAATAAAATATATGAAGAAATACGCGGTATATTAACCTCTTTAGAGACTTGACTTTGCAAACTTTAATCATATAAATAGCGTTTTTAGATATCAATTTTCAGTAAAATTATGGCACGTATAGCTGGTGTAAACATTCCACAAAATAAGGTTGTTCATGTAGCTTTGACATATATACATGGAATAGGTAAAAAATTTTCAAAAGATATTTGTACAAAACTTAACATTCCTAAAAATAAAAGGACAAATAGTTTATCAGATGATGAAGTCTTAAAGATAAGAGAGTTCATTGACCAAAATTATAAGGTTGAAGGAGATTTAAGAAGAGAGTTGTCGTTAAATATTAAGAGGCTTGTAGATCTTGCTACCTATAGAGGATCAAGACATAAAAAAAAATTACCTGTAAGGGGTCAGAGAACTCACTGCAATGCAAGAACTAGAAAAGGTAAAGCTATTGCTATTGCTGGTAAAAAGTTAACACCTATGAAAAAATAATTTTATGAGCAAACAAGAAGATAAAAAAAAAGAAGTTAAAAGTGAAAAAGTTGTAAAAACAAAATCTGTTAGACCTATTAAAAAAAAAATTAAAAAAAATATTACAAGTGGGATAGCATTTGTAAATGCAACCTTTAACAATACAATTGTTTCAATAGCTGATGATAGTGGAAATGTTATTGCATGGTCTTCTGCTGGATCAAAAGGTTTTAAGGGTTCAAGAAAATCAACACCTTATGCTGCTCAAATAGCAGCAGATGATGCTGCTACCAAAGCTCAAGAACAAGGATTAAAAGTTTTAACTGTCAAACTGAAAGGACCAGGAGCAGGACGTGAAACTGCATTAAGAGCTTTGCAATCAAGAGGTTTTAAAATCCTTTCTATAAAAGATACAACACCAATGCCACATAATGGATCACGGCCACCTAAAAAGAGGAGAGTATAAAAAAAATGGAAAACACTACAATAATTCAAAATTGGAAAGCTTTAATTAAACCAAATAAATTAAATATTAAAAGTAATGAAGATAAAACTGTTACAACACTCGTGGCTGAACCACTTGAAAAAGGATATGCACTTACAATAGGTAATTCGTTAAGAAGAATTTTGCTTTCTTCAATTCAAGGATCAGCTATTACTGCTATTCAAATTGATGGAGTGCTACATGAATTTTCTTCTATAAAAGGAGTTCGTGAAGATGTAACAGATATTGTTCTTAATGTTAAATCTTTATCAATACAAGTTATGTCCAAAGAAAAAAAGAAATTAGTATTAGATGTAAAGGGTCCAGGTGAAATTAAAGCTAAAGATATTCAAACAAACCCTGATGTAAAAATTCTAAACCCTGAATTAGTTTTATGTCATTTAGATGAAAATACAAAATTTCATATGGAGTTAATAGCAAGTAACGGTAAAGGTTATCGTCCAGCTGAAAAAAATAAAAACGAAGATGCTCCATTAGGGTTGATTGCAATAGATTCTCTTTTTTCACCAGTTAAAAAAGTATCTTATACTGTTGAAAATGCTAGAGAAGGCCAGTCGCTTGATTATGATAAATTAGTAATGAATGTTGAAACTGATGGTTCTCTACCTGCAGAAGACGCTGTTGCTTATGCAGCTAGAATTTTTCAAGATCAATTATCACTTTTTGTTAACTTCGATGAGCCTGTTGAAGTTGAAAAACCACAGCAATCTACAGAACTTGTTTTTAATAAAAATTTACTTAGAAAAGTTGATGAACTCGAACTCTCTGTTAGATCCATGAATTGTTTAAAGAACGACAATATAATTTATATAGGTGATTTAGTTCAAAAGACTGAGCCAGAAATGTTACGCACTCCAAATTTTGGTAGAAAATCTCTTAATGAAATAAAAGAAGTTTTAAACTCAATGTCGCTTTACTTAGGTATGGAAGTTCCTAACTGGCCTCCTGAAAATATATCTGAATTATCTAAAAAACTTGAAAATAATATTTAATTAATCTATGAGACATAAAATAGGTTATAGAAAATTAAATCGTACTTCAGAGCATAGAAAAGCTTTATTTAAAAACATGCTCAATTCTTTGATAAAATATGAGCAAATAAAAACTACGTTACCTAAAGCAAAAGAATTAAGGCCTCAAATAGATAAGATGATAACTCTGGGAAAAAAAAATACCTTACAGTCAAAAAAGAATTTATTTTCTAGATTAGAATCAAAAACTTCGGTTGATAAATTATCAAAGACTTTATCTCAAAGATATGAAAAAAGAAAAGGGGGATATAGTAGAGTGGTTAGAACAGGATTTAGATATGGAGATGATGCTCCTATGGCAATAATTGAATTAGTAGATAGAGATTTTCAAGCAAGAAGAGTTGATATAAAGAAAAAAACTGAAGTCAAAAAAACAGAATCTAAAGATTCAACAAAAGATAAAACTAAAGAAGAAAAATCAAATAAATAACCTATCAATTTAAAAGCAAATAGTTACTGTTACTGGTAACAATTATATTTTGTTATGAAAAAAATTTATAAAATCACACCTGATTTAGAGGAGACGCGTTTAGATAGATGGTTTAAAAAAATTATTGGGAAAGTGCCCCAATCTTTAATTCAAAAATATTTAAGAAAAGGAAAAATTAAAGTTAATTCTAAAAAAGTAAAAAGTTCTTATAAACTTAAAAAAAATGATCTTGTAGCTTTACATAATATTAAAGTAATATTGCCCAAAACTAATAAAGTAAAAACTATATACAGACCAACTAAAAAAGATTTATCATATTCATCAAGTATTTTTATTGAAGATAATGAAAATTTTGTTGTTATAAATAAACCATCTGGAATTGCGGTTCAATCAGGAACTAAATCTAAGAGAAATATTTTAGATATTTTAAAAGCCACTAAAGAATTTAATGATGCTTATCCATATGCTGTTCATAGAATTGATAAAGAAACAACAGGAG
>SHAO01000019.1 GCA_004213215.1 Candidatus Pelagibacterales bacterium
ATCTAGTATATAGTTTTAGTAGAATCTTGTTTGACTGTTTTTTTATACCTAATATTTTTTTTTTATTTAAAAATAAAGGTAAGTACCAATCAAAAAACAAATTGGATTCTCTAAACAAATGATTTTTTGAATATTTTTCAATTATATGTGATCGATTTTTAATACTTTTTATTTTTGTTTTTGCCTTTATTTTTTGAATTTTTAAAAGAAGATCTACAAGTTGTTTATAAGTTGATAATTTATTTTTTTTTCTTAAAAGAATTTTATCAAAAGATAAATCTCCAAAATCTTCAATGATGATTATATTTTTAGAATAGTTGTTTGCATAAAGTTTTGGAGCTAATATTTTATTTTTCCGCAAAAATTGATTAACTGCCGCGTATGCAATTAAATTTTTATACTTCTCTTTTTTTGCAAAAACTATAATTTTACTAGTTTTATTTATTAACAGTCTATAAAATGTTCTAAATGAAGCGTCGCCAGCTATTGGAATAACTTTAATTTTCATTAAATTTATAGTCTTTCCATTTTCCAAAGCCAACAACTCTAACTTTTCGAGAATTAACTAACTCTGAGTATTCAAAAAAAATATCAATCCTATCTTTTGGCTTTGTTTTAATTAACTCTGGCCATTCTACAATTTTAATACTTTCTTGCGAAGTTTCGAATATGCCTAATTGAGAAATATCTTTATAACTTTTCAACCTAAATAAATCATAATGTATAATTTTTATATTACCAACATCATAATCATAAACTATGTTAAATGTTGGGCTTAATATATCACTATTCTTAATTCTACTCTTGCTTTCTATGTGATTAATAAGAAATCGAACAAAAGTTGTTTTTCCAACACCAATTTCTCCATGAAGAAAAATTATATCTCCTGATTTTATTATTTTAGAAATATTTTTTGAAAAGTTTTTTGTATCTTCTAAAGATTTTAATTGCATTGCTACTAACTAGTAGCGATAACTGTCAGGTTTAAATGGCCCTTGAACACCAACGCTAATATAATCTGCCTGATCTTTTGATAATTTTGTTAATTTCGCTCCTACCTTTTCTAAATGAAGCATCGCAACTTTTTCATCTAGATGTTTCGGTAAAACATAAACTTTTTTCTCATATTTATCAGAGTTGTTCCAAAGTTCAATTTGTGCAATAGTTTGATTTGTAAAGGATGCACTCATAACAAAGCTAGGATGTCCTGTAGCACAACCTAAATTAACTAGTCTGCCCTCTGCTAATAATATAATTCTTTTTTTACTTGGAAGTTCTATCTCATGAACTTGTGGTTTTACTTCTGTCCATTTGTAATTTTTTAAAGCCTCAACCTGAATTTCATTATCAAAGTGACCAATATTACAAAGTATAGCTCTATCTTTCATCATCCTCATATGATCGGCTGTAACAATATCTTTATTACCTGTTGCAGTAACTACTATATCGGCATCTTTTATAGCATCATCCATTAACACTACTTCATAACCTTCCATAGCAGCTTGAAGTGCACATATCGGATCTGTTTCAGTTACCAATACTCTTGCTCCACTTTGTCTTAAAGATGCTGCGCTTCCCTTTCCAACGTCTCCAAATCCTGCTACGACAGCTACTTTACCTGACATCATAACATCTGTAGCTCTTTTAATACCATCTACTAAGCTTTCTCTGCATCCATATAAATTATCAAATTTAGATTTTGTTACAGAATCATTAACGTTTATTGCTGGAACTAATAATGTTTTTTGAGCTTCCATTTTTTTTAGAGCTAACACACCAGTTGTTGTTTCTTCTGAGACACCCTTTATAGATTTTAACATTTCCTTATAATCTTTGTGCATCAACGCTGTAAGATCTCCACCATCATCTAAGATCATGTTTGCTTTCCAATCTTTTTTGCCTTCGATTGTCTGTTTTACACACCACCAATATTCTTCCTCAGTTTCTCCCTTCCATGCAAAAACTGGTATTCCTGCTTTAGCAATAGCCGCAGCAGCATGATCTTGAGTGGAAAATATATTGCAAGATGACCATCTAACTTCAGCTCCTAGATCAACAAGAGTTTCTATCAATACTGCTGTTTGAATCGTCATATGAAGACATCCAAGTATTCTAGCACCTTTTAGTGGAGATTTTCCTTTATACTCTTTTCTTAAAGCCATTAAGCCTGGCATTTCAGTTTCTGCCAATGAAATCTCTTTTCGACCAAAATCTGCTAAACTAATATCTTTTACTTTAAAATCTTTTGACATAAATTTTCATCTATTTAACAAGTTAATCTGAAATTATCAACTTATTGATAAATATTTATTATTTATAAATTGGCAACAGTACTTCAATTTTTGCACCCTTTTTGTTACCCGGCTGATTTGAAGCAATAATAGAACCTCCATGCAACTCTATAATGTTTTTTACAATATTTAAGCCCAAACCAGAATGTTCACCAAATTTTTCAGGTCTATTGCTATAAAATCTATTAAATATTTGATCTATATTTTTTTCATTAAAACCAGGTCCCTCATCCTCAATAATTAATTGAGCATCATTTTTTTTGATGTTGCAGTTAACTAATATTTTGCTATTTGAGGGACTAAATGAAATAGAATTATCTAATAAATTTGCTATAATTTGTTCAAGTTTACTTTCTACTCCCAAAACATTCAGCTTTGATCCATTAAGATTAGAATTATTTACAAATATTTTTATATTTCTATTTAAATTTACTAAATCACTATTAAAATCTTCAACTACAGAATCTACTACTTTTGTTAGATTAATTTTCATCATTTTTGCTCTAGATAGAGAGGCTTCATCTTTTAACATTTGAGAATAATCTGTAATTAATCTTTCAATTCTTTCTACATCATGGCTTATAACTTTTATTAATTTTTTTCTTTTATCACCATCAGAAGTATTTTCTAAAACCTCAGAAGCACCTTTCAATGAGGTCAATGGATTTCTTATTTCATGCGCTAAATCTGAGGAAAATGTTTCAGCTATATCTATCCTTTTATAAAGATTTTCTGTCATTTCACTTAAAGATCTAGATAATTGTCCCACTTCATCTTTTCTAAGAAAATATTTTTCGTCCTTATTAATTTTTTCATCTTTTTCTTTTATTGCTTTTGTATAAAGAACTAAAGCCCTTATAGGTTTTAAAATATATTTATTTAAAAAAACTGAAAAAATTAAAATAACAATTGCTACTGAAAGAACTGTTCTTAATATAAAATTTTTTCTTTCATCAACAGCAATCAGTATATCATTCGCAATTTCTGAAACTACAATATAACCTTTGTTTTCATTATTTAATTTAATTGAGTTTATAGTGATAACATAAAAATTATTATTAATTGCTTCACCAATCACCAATTGATCTCCAATTTTTTTTTGCTCTGAATATTTTTTAAGATAACTTTCTGTATTAAAATTTTCTTTTTGAAAAGTTGTCACTTTTTCATCTATATTGATATTTTCTTCAGGTTTATCAATAGAAGTCTCTTGTACATCTTTACTTACAACAAAAATGTCTTGCGCTAAATCTAAAGTATCTGTGTCTGCTAGTAAATTATAATTTAGATCGTAAAGTTGAACACGGTCCAAATTATGAAATAAATATCTTTCTTTTAGTAAAAATTTTGTAACACCTTCTTTGGTAAATTCAATACTTAATCTATTAATATGATCAGATGTATTATTTATAATTACTGAGTGTTGGTTCGATCTATTTTTTATTAAATTAGGTTTTATAGCATTAAGATATAAAAAAGTAAAAACTCCTAATACTAAAAAAACAATAAAATTAAAAATTAAAAATTTTTTTAAAATTGAACTAGTGCCAAAAAAATTAGATTTCATTAACTAACATTCCATCTATATCCACTGCCATATCTTGTTTCAATTGCTGAAAAATTTTGATCAACTTTTTTAAACTTTTTTCTTATTCTCTTTACATGACTGTCTATAGTTCTATCTTCAATATCGTTATTATCTTTATAAGCTATATCCATTAACTGCGCTCTCTCCTTTATTATTCCTGGCCTTTTTGCTAATTCTCTAACGATTAAAAATTCTGTTGTTGTAAGCTTTTCTGGAAGCGATCTACCATTCCACTCGCATTCAAGTTGGGAAGGATCTAATACAAGTTTTCCATGTTTAATAAGATTTTTTGTATCCTCTATATTGGTTACTTTTTTTCTTAACTGAACTCTTATTCTTTCGATAAGTACTTTGATAGAAAAACCTCCTGATTTTTTAATAAAATCATCTGCACCAAGTTTTAAACCTAGTAACTCATCAACTTCATCATCTTTTGATGTTAAAAATAATATGGGAATCGTAGTTTTTTTTCTTAATCTTTTAAGAAGTTCCTCTCCATCCATTCTGGGCATTTTAATATCTATGACTGCTAAATCTGGAGGATTTCTACTAATGCCAACTAATGCATTTTCTGCGTCAATATAAGTTTGAACTTTAAAACCTTCATTTTCTAATGCCATACTTATGCTTGTAAGTATGTTTCTGTCATCATCTACCAGTGCGATTGTGTGGCTCATAAATAAATATATACCCTATATAAAAATACTAAATTGTCACAAATTGGGCAAGTACTAGGTATGTTAATGAGCTTCTCCCCAATTATATCCTGCGTTTACATTAACTTCTAATGGAATTGAAAACATATGATGCTCAGATTTTGAAATTGACACCATCGCTTCCTTAATAATTTTTTTAACATATTCTTGATCCTTTTCTAAACATTCAAATATCAACTCATCATGTATTTGTAACAACATCTTTGTTTGTAATTTTTTATCTTCTTCAATTAGTCCATTTATTTTTATCATAGCTAATCTAATAATGTCTGCGGCTGATCCTTGTATGGGAGCATTAATTGCTGCTCGCTCTTGAAAGCTTCTGATACTAAAATTTTTATCATTGATACCTTTAAGGTGAATTCTTCTGCCAAAAATATTACTCACATACCCTTGTTTTCTACAAGTTCTTATTGTCGAGTTCATATAGTCTTTTATTTGAGGAAATTTTTTAAAGTATGCATTTATAAAATCTAAGGCTTCTTGATTTGATACTGAAATTTGTTTAGCCAACCCGTATTGAGTAATACCATAAATAATGCCAAAATTAATTGTTTTGGCTTTTCTTCTAAGATCTTCATTAACTTCTTTAATTGGTACATTAAAAACCTGACTTGCAGTCAAACTATGGATATCTTCATTATTTTTAAAAGCTTTTTTTAATTCTTTTACATCAGCCATATCAGCTAAGATTCTCATTTCTATTTGGTTGTAATCAGCAGAAATCAAAACATTTTTTTTACTAGCAATAAAAGCTTTTCTAATTTCTTTTCCTTCCTCTGATTTTATTGGAATATTTTGTAAATTTGGATTACTAGAAGCTAATCTACCAGTATTTGTAGCTGCCAATAAGAAAGATGTATGTACTCTTTTTGTTTTTTTACTTATATGATCTTGCAATGCATCCGAATAGGTATTTTTTAGTTTTGATATTTGTCTCCATTCTAAGATTAAATTAGGAAATTTATGTCCTGAAAGAGCAAGATCTTCAAGAATGCTTGCATTGGTTGCTAAACTTCCTTTTTTTGTTTTCTTTAATTTAGCAATCTTAAGATCATTGTATATTATTTCGCCAAGTTGCTTAGGAGAAGCAATATTAAATTCTTTCCCAGCTATTGAGTACACTTCTTTTTCTATTTTTTTTAATTTTTCCTCAAAATTTTTAGAAAGTTTTTTAAGATATTTATCATCGACCTGTATGCCATTAAACTCTAACTTAGATAGTAATTTTACCATGGGTTTTTCAAAATCCTCATAGACTTTATTTAATTTTTCCTCATAAAGTCTTGCTCTAAGATGATTATAAAGTCTTAACGTTACATCAGCATCCTCGGCTGCATATTCTGTGGCTTTATCTAATGCAACATCAGAAAAATTCAGTTTATTTTTTCCACTACCAACCAATTCTTTATAAGAAATAGTTTTATGATTTAAGTGAATTTCAGAGAGTGTATCTAAATTGTGTCTATTAGTTCCCGCATCTAATGTATATGAAATTAACATTGTATCTTCTAGGGGCGTTATTTCAATATTATTTTGTTTAAGAATAAGAAAATCAAATTTAATATTTTGACCAACTTTTTTTATACTCGGATCTTCCAAGATTGGTTTAATTTTTTTTAATACTGTTTCTTTTTTTAATCCCATAATGTTTTTATGAGCCAGCGGTATATAACAAGCTTTATTTGTTGCATAACTGAATGAAACGCCAACCAGATCGGCTTCTAGAGGATTAAGTGAGGATGTCTCTGTATCAATTGCTATAACCGATTGTTCATTTAAAATCTTTAACCATTTATCCAAATCTTTCTCATTGGTAATGCTTACGTAGTCTTTAACGTTAAATTTGTCTTTCTGTATTTTAGAATTAACTATTCCAGATTTTTTATTTCCTGTTTCTCCATAAAAACTTATTGCTCTACTTAATAATTTATTAAACTCCATTTCCCTTAAAAAATCATAAAGTTTTTCTTTTTTAACATCCTTTAAAATAAAACTATTGAGATCCTCTTTAACTGGAACGTCATCTTTTAATGTAACTAACTTTCTGCTTAAAAGAGCTTTATCCTTATTTGCTAACAATGTTTCTCTTCTTTTATTTTGTGGTATTTCTTCTGCTTTGTTTAAAAGGGTATCTAATGTTTTATATTTATTTATAAGTTCAGAAGCTGTCTTTATACCTATACCCGGAACTCCTGGAATATTATCTGAAGAATCTCCAGCCAATGACTGTACGTCAATAACCTGATTGGGCTTAACTCCAAATTTCTCAATTACTTCTTTTTCACCCAATACCTTACTTTTCATTGGGTCATATAATCTAATGTTGTCAGAAACCAACTGCATTAAATCTTTATCTGAAGAAATTATTGTTGCTTTAGCACCTAATTTAATTATTTTTTTTGCATAGGTTGCAATTAAATCGTCAGCTTCATAATTAATTAGCTCTATAGATGGTAAATTAAATGCTTTAACAGATTTTCTTATATATTCAAATTGAGGGGCTAAATCTTCAGGGGCTTCGGTTCGATTAGCTTTATATTCGTTATAAATATCATTTCTGAAATTTTTTCTTGCAGAATCAAATATAACCGCAAAATGTGTTGGCTTGTTATCTGAATCGTCACTTCTAGATTCTTCTAATAATTTAAACAACATAGAACAAAATCCACTAACTGCACCTGTAGGTAATCCATCACTTTTTCTGGAAAGAGGGGGTAGAGCGTAATATGCTCTAAAAATATATCCAGAACCATCAATTAGGTAAAAATGGTCAGTTTTTTTTATGGAATTCATAAAGTAATATTAACCTATTTTAATTTGAGTTATGGATATATAAAAGCTAAATCATTATGAACAAAAAAAATGCATTAAAGATAGAAAAATTAACTAAAATTTATTCTAAAAAATCGCCAAAAGAGATTATAGCATTAAATAATTTAAACTTAGAGGTGAAAGAAGGTGAAATTTTTGGATTGCTTGGACCCAATGGAGCTGGAAAAACAACTTTTCTTAATATCCTGGCTGGTACTGTTGTAAAAGATTATGGAAACGTTAACGTTTGGGGTTACGATTTAGATAAAAATCCACGACAAGTAAGGTCTTCAATTGGAATTGTACCTCAGGAGGTAAATCTTGATGCATTTTTCAGTCCTAAAAAACTTTTAGAACTACAAGCGGGACTATATGGAATACCAAAAAAAGATAGGATCACTGATACGATATTAAAATTAGTTTCTCTTGAAAAACAAGCTAACTCTTACGCCAGAAGTTTATCAGGTGGAATGAAAAGAAGGTTGTTGATTGGTAAAGCAATGGTGCATAGACCTCCGATCTTGGTTTTAGATGAACCGACTGCTGGGGTTGACGTAAAGTTACGTCAAAATTTATGGAACAATGTAAAAAATCTTAATAATCATGGAGTAACAATTATATTAACAACTCATGTTATGTACGAAGCCCAGGAAATGTGCCATAGAATTGCAATTCTAAACAAAGGAAATTTAGTAAAATTAGATACAACAGAAAATTTGTTGGATAGTATAAAAACAAAAAAAATTATATTCAAAGTAAAAAAAATAATCACAATTAATCCGGATGAACTTAATGGAGTAAAATTTACCTATAAATCAAATAATGAAATAACTGCTATATACGAAAGAAAAAAACATAAAATAGATGAAATAATAAATAGAGTTAAAAATGCTGGTATGGAAATATATGATATTTCAACCGAAGAAGGTAATTTAGAAAACGTATTTATTGATCTTACAAAAAACTAGATTTAGATGAAAAAAGTAGTATTGTATCAAATATGGAAGCAGTTAAAAAAATAACGTTAAATAAAATTAGTAAAATTATTCTAATAGCAATTGTAGGAACTTTACTACTAACAATTTCTGCAAAAATTAAAATTCCCTTTTACCCAGTTCCAATGACTATGCAAACTTTTATAGTTTTGTTTTTAGGGATTGTATTGGGTCCAAAAATTGGTCTACTTACTGTAAGTTTATATTTATTTGAAGGAATTTTTGGCTTACCTGTATTTGCCGGAACTCCAGAAAAAGGAATTGGAATAATATATTTTACAGGACCAACTATGGGTTATCTTATTGGTTTCTTGGCTGCTGTTTACCTTGCTGGCACCTTTGAATACAAAAAAGGAATAGTAATCAATTTTTTAAAGCTAATATTCTCTGTAAGTTTAATTTATATTCTCGGATTAATTTGGTTGGGTATTTTAATTGGATGGGAAAAGCCATTATTTAAATTAGGAGCTCAACCATTTTTGCTAGCAGAACTTTTCAAAATTTTATTATTAGTATTTTTAACTCCAAGTTTATTAAAATTAAAAAAATTAATAAAAATTACCTAGGAGATCTTTTAGAAAGAATTCGCTGTAAAGTCCTACGGTGCATTTTTAAACGTCTTGCTGTTTCCGAAACATTTCTATTACATAGTTCAAAAACTCGATTTATATGTTCCCATTTAACTCTATCTGCTGACATTGGATTTTCTGGCGGAATAGCTTTTGATTCTGGTTCAGCTAAAAGGGCGTTTTCCACATCATCTGCATCAGCTGGTTTAGGAATATAATCTATGGCGCCAGCTTTAACAGCTGCAACCGCTGTTGGTATATTTCCATATCCAGTTAACATCACTATTTTACTATTTTTTCTATATTTTCGAATCTCTTTTACTACATTCAATCCACTTCCATCACCTAAACGCAGGTCAACTAAAGCAAACGCTGGGGGTGTATTTTTGGCCTGAATTAATCCTACTTTCACACTTTCCGCTTGAGTTACCTTAAAACCTTTTTTTTCCATTGCTCTAGCTAATCTGTCTCTTAAGGGATTGTCATCATCAACAATAAGTAGCGTTTTATCAGCAAAATCAGTGATTTTTTGACTATTTTTTTTTTCTTGCTCTGTTCTCATTTTTTTATTTTTTAAATTTAATCTATCATAGATATATGATCAAAAAATAAATTTTCAAGGCAGTAAATTTATGCTTTACATTACTCATCATTTCTATAAAGAGGAAATTAAGAAGACTTTTTTATAAATTTTTTTTGTTTACTTAAAAAAGGGGATGCATGAGATGCAAAAATTTAATTCGGTTGACGAGCTGGTTAATACTGTTCGACCAGTAGATCCTATTTATTGCATAAGACCCAATTCTATAAAATCAGCTTGTGGTTGGTTTAAACAAAATTTCCCAGGACAAATCCTATACGCAGTAAAAACTAATCCAAATGAAAAGGTAATTAAGTATATTGGAGAAAGTGGCATTAATAGATTTGACGTAGCTTCAATTGATGAAATTAAATTGATTAAAAAAATTCTTCCAAAAGCGCAAATTTATTACATGAATACTGTAAAAAGTCGTGAACATATACAAGAAGCATATTTTAATCATAATATTCGAGATTTTGTTTTAGATACAAAAGATGAGCTTCAAAAAATTATTGAAGCAACTAATGGTGCTAAAGATTTAACATTATATATTAGAGTTTCTATATCAAATGAACATGCGGAAATTGATTTATCACAAAAGTTTGGAGCTCTCCCAAGTGAAGCTTTAGGTTTATTAAGACTTGCTAAAGCACATGCTAAAAAAGTTGGTTTAAGTTTTCATGTAGGATCTCAATGTATGCATCCTATTTCTTATGCTAAGGGTATAAGAGAGGTGGGAAATATAATTAAAAAAACTAAAATAATTCCAGATATTATTAATGTTGGTGGAGGATTTCCTTCTATTTATCCCGATCTTAATCCTCAGCCTCTTGAAAATTATATAAATGAAATTAAAAAAGCTTTTGACCATTTAAAATTAGAAAATATACCTGAACTATTGTGTGAACCTGGAAGAGCTCTTGTCGCAGAATGTGGTTCTTCAATAGTAAGGGTTGTGCTTAGAAAAAAACAAAAACTTTATATTAATGATGGAACTTATGGAAGTTTGTTTGATGCGGGTGTATTAAATTTTGTTCTTCCAACGAGAATGATACCAAATGGAAGAATGACTTCTAAGAAATTAACTTCTTTTAGTTTATATGGTCCTACGTGCGATAGTGCCGACTATATGAAAGGACCTTTTGTTTTACCTAATAATTTAAAAGAAGGTGATTATATAGAAATTGGTCAGCTTGGTGCCTATTCATTAACTTTTAGAACTAAATTTAACGGCTTTTATTCTGATCAAATTTTTGAAGTGCAAGATAAGCCCATTATGTCTATGTACGAAAAGGATAGTTCTTCTCGTTATTTAGTAGCTTAAATGAGTAACCAAAAAAATCCTAAATTAGGTCATAATAAAAAGACCTTTCTTGAAAAACCTGTTGAACATATTGACATCACCTCATTTGATTCAAGAAAAATTATAGACTCAATGGATAAAATGTCATTTTCCTCAAGGGAAACTGCCAGAGCAACAAGTATTTTTAATGAAATGCTATCTGACAAAAACTGTACAAATTTTTTAACTCTTGCTGGATCAACTTCAGCAGCAGGGTGTATGAGGATATACTCAGATATGATTAAATATAATATGATTGATGTAATAGTTGCAACGGGCGCTTCAATTATTGATATGGATTTTTTTGAAGCGTTGGGTTTCAGACATTATCAAGGATCTCAGTTTCAAGATGATACACAATTAAGAGATAACTATATTGACAGAATATATGATACATACATTGACGAAGAAGAGCTTCAAGCCTGTGATAAGACCATATGTGATATAGCCGATAGTCTTGAAGCAAGACCATACACTTCTCGAGAGTTTATAAAAGAAATTGGTAAATATTTAAAAAAAAATTCAAAGAAAAAAGGTTCACTAATCGAAACCGCTTATGATAATAACGTCCCAATATTTTGTCCTGCATTCACAGATTCAAGTGCAGGATTTGGATTAGTAATGCATCAAGAAAAAAATCCAAAAAAATATCTAACTATAGACTCCATAAGAGAATTTAGAGAATTAACTGAAATAAAAATAAAATCTAAGACATCAGGGCTTTTTATGATTGGTGGTGGTGTTCCTAAAAACTTTGTTCAAGATACCGTGGTTTGTGCTGAACTCTTAGGTAAAAATGTCGATATGCATAAATACGCTATTCAAATAACAGTTGCAGACACTAGAGATGGTGCTTGCAGTAGCTCTACACTTAAAGAGGCAAGTTCTTGGGGTAAAGTCGATGTATCTAAAGAACAAATGGTTTTTGCCGAAGCTACAAGTGTGCTTCCTCTTATAGTCAGCGATGCATATCATCGAAATAATTGGAAAGATAGAAAACCTAAAAATTTCGCAAATATATTTGGTTAAAAATTGAAATATCTTTCAAATAAAAAAGGATTCCTGGGAACTGAAAATAACAACACAAAAGAGGAAAATGTTGTTGTTATTCCTTTTGGACTTGAAAAAACAGTTAGCTATGGTGGAGGGACAAGTCGAGGTCCAAAGGAAATAATTAAAGCATCCCATCAAGTGGAGCTATTTGACGAAGATCTAAACAAAGAACCTTACAAATATATTGGTATAAAAACTTTAAAACCATTTAGCATAAAAAAAAATATCACTGATGCTCTTAAACAGATTGAAAATATTAACAAAATTGTATTAGATAAAAAAAAATTTCCTATTACATTAGGTGGTGAACACTCTTTAACTCCAGGTGCAATTAGACCTTTTGTAAAAAAATTCGGCAAAATATGTTTGCTACATTTTGATGCTCATGCTGATTTAAGAAGTAGTTATAATGGTAATAAATTTTCACACGCGTCTGCGATTAGAAGATGCTTAGATTACCCAAGTGTTAGTGTAATATCATTTGGAATAAGAAATATTTCATCAAGTGAAATTCCCTTCTTAAAAAAAAATAAAAAAAGAATAAAAATTTACTGGGCAAAAGATAAAACAAAATGGAATCTCGCTGAATTTAAGAAAATTATAAAAAATAAAAAGGTCTATTTAACTTTTGATGTGGACGGATTGGATTTAAGTATAATGCCTGCAACAGGCACCCCTGAACCTGGTGGTTTATTATGGGATGAAACAATGAATATTATAAAAATTGCCGCTCAATCATCTGAAATTGTTGGGGCTGATGTTAATGAACTATCACCAATAAAAGGTTTTGATTCATATAATTTTTTAGCAGCAAAACTAGCCTATAAGATTATTTCCTATTCTTTTGAATTTAAAAAAAAATTAAATAGATAATAAATCCTTTGTTTGCCACTTGACTGTTACCATAGCCCCACTTGTTTCAGAACATTTACCAAAATTAACGCTTGCCTTCATTCTTTCCAAAAGAGTTTTACCAATAAAAGTTCCTAAACCTAATCCAGATTTTGAACTAATTATTTTTTTTTCTGAACGTATATAAGGTTCGCCCAGTACATTTATAATGTCCTCTGAAAAACCTGGGCCATCATCACATATTTTTACTTCGGTAATTTTATTATTACTTTCTAAATTTATTTCTACTTTAGAGTTGCTGTATTTCACGGCATTACCTATAAAATTTCTTAACCCATAAGTTATCTCAAGCGTTCTTTCAATTTGGGGGTTAAGTTCATTTTTATTAGAAAATAATAATATTTTTTTTTTTGAAATTTCTGTGAACGATCTTACAATTTCACTCACTAATTCTTCTATTTTCACATCAGTTAAAAAGGTGTCTTCTTCAAGTTGATCTTTTGAAAGATTTCTCAATATTTTTGAACATCTTTTTGTTTGTGATATAAGTAATTCTATATCTTTTCCGTATTTTAAATTACTTCCAAGCTCTTTTTCTAACTCCCTGGCAACAACAGTTATGGTTGATAATGGCGTACCCAGTGAATGAGCAGCGGCAGCGGCTTGTAATCCGATAGATTCTAATTCGTGTTCTTTAGCTAGAATTAATTCTAGTTTATTTAAAGCTTCAGTTCGTTTTCTAGATTCTATTCCGAACCTAACTCCAAAATAAGTTAGAAAAATTAATGTTATAATTATAGCTATTGGCAAAGCATATAGATACGTATCTGGCACGTGAAAATGCAGTTCTCCGTAATGAGGTAATGGCAAATTATAAATTGTTAAAACTATTAATATTATTATCGTTAAAATAGATAAATTTATTGTACTTTTTAAAGTTAAAAACGTCGATGATACTATTGCTGGAACTATTAACAAAATCGCAAAAGGGTTTGTTATACCGCCCGTTAAATATAATAGTAAGGATAATTGAATAAGATCATAAAATAAAAAAAAGGTCGAAGCAAAATTGTTTAATTGATTTTTTTTAAATTTAAATTGTAAATAAAGGTTAGTTACTGCACCAGTAAAAATTACAATAGAACAGAAAAAAAATGGAAGCTCAAACTTAAATAAAAAATAAACAACACTTATTGTTAAATATTGCCCTGTCAAAGCTATCCATCTTAAAATAACTAATGTTTTTTTATCTAATTGAATACTATCTTTTGATACAAAAAAATCCGAAAATTTCATTCGAAAATTATATATCTAAATTTGAAACTTCTAAAGCGCGATTAATTATAAAATCTTTTCTTGGGGCAACCTCATCTCCCATAAGAACTTGTATTAGATCTTGATCTTTTTTTGATTTAGCTTTTGTGTTATTTGAATATTTTACTTGTAGTAAAGTACGTTTTTCAGGGTCCAAAGTGGTTTGCCATAATTCTTCAGGGTTCATTTCACCTAAACCCTTGAATCTTTGTAAATTAATTTTGCTTTTTTCTTTTTCAATTAATTTATCAAACTCTTTGGTATTTTTTTTAACTGAACTCTTGTTTTTATTTGAGGATTGAATCAAAAAATTTTCTAATTCTTTATCATTTTTTATATAATAACTTTTTGATCCTTTCGTAATTTTATAAAGTGGCGGTTGTGCCAAATAGATATGATTTTTTTCAATAAGCTCGTAAAAAGGAAAGTTATTAAATAAAGTTAACAAAAGGGTTCTTATATGAGACCCGTCAACATCTGCATCGGTCATAATAATGATTTTTTCGTACCTTAAATTTTCAATATCAAAATCTTTAGATCCGGTACCCAAAGCATTAATTAAAGTAACTATTTCATTAGAAGACATCATTTTTGAAAGAGCCTTGTTTTGCAAATCTTGTCCATTGGTATTTTTGGCTTTTGAACCATTAACATCAATATAAGTATTTAATATTTTTCCCCTTAAAGGAAGAACTGCTTGAAACTCTCTATTCCTTCCTTGTTTAGCTGATCCTCCAGCTGAGTCTCCCTCAACAATGAATAATTCGGTTCCTTCAGCTTTACCGATTTGACAATCTGCAAGTTTTCCAGGTAGTCCTGATAGTTCCAAAGATCCCTTTCTTCTAACACCTTCTCGAGCTTTGCGGGCAACATCTCTGGCCATAGCAGCCTGGACTATTTTTAATAATACTATTTTTTTAATTCCAGGGTTTTGATCAAACCAAGTTGAGAGCTTATCATTTATTATAGATTCAACAATAAATCTAACTTCGGATGAAACAAGTTTATCTTTGGTTTGTGAAGAAAATTTAGGATCAGGTATTTTAATTGACAAAACACCTGTAAGACCTTCTCTTGTGTCATCACCAGTAAGTGTAAGTTTATTTTTTTTTAAAAGATTACCATCCGTAGCATATCTGTTGATTACTCTTGTAAGAGCACTTCTAAAACCCAATAAATGAGTTCCCCCATCTTTTTGATGTATATTATTTGCAAATGGCAACATTTCTTCAGAATAATCTGCGTTCCACTTTAATGAACATTCCACTTCAACATTATCTTTTGATCCTGATATATAAATTGGTTTTTTAAATAGATTAAGATCGTTTTTATTTACTAAAGTTTTTTTATTTTTATCTAAAAACTCAACAAATTCTTGAATACCACCATCATATTTATTTTTATATTCTTTTTGCTTTTTTCCTGTTTTATCTATTAAAATAATACATAAGCCTCTATTCAAAAAAGCAAGTTCTCTCATTCTTTTTTGTAAAATTGTTGAATTGAATTTAGTGTCTGAAAACACTTCCTTTGATGGCAAAAAATTTATTAAAGTTCCCGTTTTATTAGCTTTTCCTTTAGATTTTAATGGAGATAATACTTTCCCGTTTTCAAAATCTACGAAATATTCTTTTTTATCTCTAAAAATTTTTAAACTTAATTTTTCTGATAAAGCATTAACAACTGAAACACCAACTCCATGAAGTCCTCCTGAAACCTTATATGAATCATGATCAAATTTACCTCCAGCATGCAGTTGTGTCATAATAACTTCAGCTGCAGATTTTTTTTCTCCTTTATGTAAATCAACTGGTATCCCTCTCCCATCGTCTTCTACAGAAACAGAATGATTTTGATTAATTGTAACTTTAATATTTTTACAATACCCTGCTAAAGCTTCATCAATAGAATTGTCTACCACTTCATAAACCATATGGTGAAGACCTGTTCCATCATCAGTATCTCCAATATACATTCCAGGTCTTTTGCGAACAGCTTCTAAACCTTTGAGTACTTTTATTGATTGCGCGCTATATATAGTACTATCTTGTTGTTTTTTATTGATCATATAAATGAATTCTTAACTAGTATTTTAACATTTTTTTTCACCCAATTAAATCTGCGGCAAATCTGCTGCTTAAATTTTCATTGGTATTAAATGATTACTTGATGAAAAAAATAATAATAATCTATTATCGTCTTTAAGCAAATAAATCAAATTTTCATTGGCATAACAACGTAAAAACTATTTTTATCTGATAAATCATTAACCAAGACAGGTGAGTTGGAGTCTTTCAAATTAATAATAATAAATTCGTTTTCAACTTGAGAAGCAATATCTGTTAAATACCTGCTATTAAAACTTATATTTAAATCACTAGAATTAAACTTTGCATTAATATTTTCGGTACCTTCACCACTACTTGGATTATTAACTGATAATTGTAGAACATCTTTCGACAATGTCATTTTTAATCCTTTTTTTCGATCAGAAGAAACTGTAGAAACTCTTTCTATTGAGTTTCTAAATTCATCTAATTTAATCTGCAAAACCTTATCATTATTTTTTGGAATAACTTTGCTATAGTCAGGAAATCTTCCATCAATAACTTTAGAAATTAGTACACCACCATTTATTTCAAATTTAATTTTTGATTTGTTATTTGATATTTTTATTGTACCACTACTTTGTTCGAGTAATAAAATTAATTGAAAAATTGTTTTTTTTGGTAAAATAATTGGTTCAATATGAATTTTAGGATCAATTTCTAAACTACTAGAGGAAAGTCTATGACTATCTGTTGCTACTCCACATAAAAACGATTTATTTTCTAATTTTGTTTTATGCAGGTAAATCCCATTTAGATAATGTCGAGTTTCATCATTAGAGATTGAAATTTTTGTTTTATTTAAAAGTTTTAACAATTTTTGGGTAGGAACTTCAAAACTTTCCTGGCTTACACTTTCATCAGGTAATGGAAAATTGTCTGCCGGCAAACACAATAAATTAAATTTAGAATTCTCCGAAACTAATTTTATTTTATTAGAGCTTTGCAATGATAGTTCAACCATTGTATTTGGCTTCAATTTTCTCAATATATCGTAAAGTATACTTGCTGAAGTGGTTGTTGATCCTTCTTTTTTTAATTCATTAGGCGACACTTCTTCAAAATAAATTATATCCAGATCTGTAGCAGTAATTTTTATTTTTGAATTTTTAGCTTCAATTAATATATTTGATAAAATTGGAAGAGTTGTTTTTTTTTCTATAATTCCATTTGCGTTACCTAATGTTTTTAGAAAAATATCTCTATTAATTGTAAATTCCATCTTGCACTTTTAAAGAAATTTTTTTTTTATTTCTATTACACTTTGCCTTATATCGTTATCATTTTTAATTAGTTCATCAATTTTTTTAACAGCATGAATTACAGTTGTATGATCTCTATTAGAAAATTTTCTACCAATATCTGGTAATGAGTTTGTTGTATATTGTTTTGCTAAATACATAGCTATTTGTCGAGGTCTGGCTAAAGACCTAGATCTTCTCGATGACAACATTTCTTTAATATTTAAATTAAAATGTGCAGCTACTAAATTTTGAATAGACTCAACATTTATTGATTTATTATTTGAGTTTATAAAGTCTTTCAAAATTTTTTTACATTCATATATCGTTGGGGATTTTGTATTAATTTTACTGAAAGCCAACACTCTATTTAGAGCACCAATTAATTCTCTTATGCTTGAAGTCACCTCTGTGGCTAAAAACTCAAAAACTTCTTCGCCTAAATCATAGTCTTCTCTAAAATTTTGTTTAATTTCTTTAAATTTATTCTTTAAAATTTTAATTTTTAAATCAAAATCTGGTGGCTGAATATCTATTACCAAACCACCTGACATACGAGATTTAATTCTTTCTTGTATTCTATCGAGATCTGCAGGAGGTTTGCTTGATGATATTACTATTTGGGAACCTCTTTCAATTAAAGCATTAAAAGTATGAAAAAATTCTTCCTGCATAGCTTCTTTTCCACTTACAAACTGAATGTCATCAATAATAAAAACATTTACCATTCTAAAAAAATCTTTGAATTTTACCATTTCATTATTCTTTATTGATTTAATAAAATGATACATAAAATTTTCAGATGAAATAAACATTGCTTTTTTAGTATTTCCAACTTCTAGTCCAATTGCATTTAGTAGATGAGTTTTTCCCATTCCAACTGGGCTATAAATAAATAGTGGATTATAATGCGCTGATTGAATACATATTTTTCTTGCAGCTGTATATGCCAGCTCATTACTTTCTCCAACCATAAAATTATCAAATCTATTGTTTGAATTGAATCGATTATAATTAGTTAAAGAATTTTCAATTAATGTAACATTTTTTCTGTCAGGTAATTCTAGCTTTATCGATTTTTTTTGGTTTTCTTCAATTAAAAATTCAATTCTTTCAATACTTTTTTTAAAATTTTTTATTATATCCAATATTTTATCAGCATATCTGGAAACTATCCAATCTCTTACAAATTTGGTTGGAGCAGACAATACAACGTAGTGATTAAATTCTTTTTTAAGATTTATATTTTTTATCCAACTTTCATAAATATCATTTCCAAAATTTTTTTTAAATTCGCTAAGTATCTCACTCCAATTAAGTAAGTTTTCTTCTTTAGCTAATAAAATATCAGTGTTTTGTTTTGGTAAAATTTTGGACATAAAATAATTATAACGAAAAATAGTTTTATTTTTTTTTTTCCTATTTTGCAATGTTTGTAGGTTGTATTATAAAAAAAAAAATTATTTGGTTGTGTTGAAGAAAAAATTTTTCTTATTTAAATTAAAAAAAAATTAAAAAATTTTTTTATACAACCTTTAATTTATTTACTAGATCTAGATTATTTTTATGAAACTTTTCTTTATTTAGTTATTTAATTTCGACAGAAAATTGTATTTACAAACTTATCAACCTTTAATTGACTAATTTATTTTTTTTCTGATTTATTAATTTTCTTTGTAATTTTAGAAATTTTTCTTGACGCAGTTTTTTTGCTTATTACTCCAGTTTTGACAACTTTCATCAATTGAGAGTGGAATTTTGGCAAAAAACTTTTAGCTTCTTTAATCTTTTTAGATTCAAGA
>SHAO01000002.1 GCA_004213215.1 Candidatus Pelagibacterales bacterium
GCTTGTTCTAAAACTAACTTAGCATCAACTACTTCTATACCAGCTTTATTTAAAGCTGACACAGCAGGACCATTTACAACATCGATCGCTAATTTTTTATTTTTAAAATAAGAGTTAGATAAATCTTTTATCTCAGTAACCCATTTTTCTAATTGAATTCCAGCCTGATCTCCATTACTGAAATAATCCCAAGTTATTGCTGGTCTTATTTCATCAATTAGATTTAAGTGGTTAGATAATCCTTCGCAATTAAAATATTCATAGAGAATTACAGGTCCGTCAACAGGCACAAAACAATACCTAGTTAAATTGTGCATATTATAAACACTCATATTAACAGTGTCTAATGCATATCTAACATTTACAGGGTCAAACAATATACAAGCTTCGAGATTATTTTTTTCTAGTTCTTTTTTAACTCTATCTAACCTATACGATCTAAGTTTAGTAAAATTTATTTCATCTTCTTTTAATCTTTTCTTTGTTATGAAGTTGGAAAGAGGTTTTGTGTCTGGAGATATTTTTCTTTTAAATTTCATATTAAACTAAATTTGTTGCTATCCATTTATGAAAATGATGAGTTGGATTATCCATTACAGGTGAAAAATTTCCCCCATTATAAGATGGTGAATTTCTTCCTTCTTGCATTCCTTCAATAATACCAACATCTTCTGATTGTACTCCATGCCAAAGTTTTAAATTTTGTTTTCGCAAATTTTTTAATTTTTTTGAATTTGCAGCTACATTTCCTACATAATAAATTTCCATATGTTCTATCGTTAATTCGTGGCTAACTGGCTCCAACCAATAAGCATAATAGTGATCTTTATGAATTCCTAGCATCACATTTGGAAAGAGCGCTACATATTCAGCTACATGAAATTTATCTTTAGGCCAATTAGGAAAGCATGGAAATTTAAGCTTACCTTTTAATCTTGGGTTATAAACAGTAGTACCCTGTCCAGCAAATCTATTAGGTAAACCTTCTATATGATAATGATCACTAATTTTAGAATAAGAATTTAATCCTGGGTGTACCCATGGAAGATGATAACTTTCACAATAGTTTTCAATTGCAAATTTCCAATTACATTTTGCGGTTAATTTAAAATAACCAAAGTCTTTAGAATGTCGAATTAGTTGCTGATCTTTTTTTGGCCAAAACTTAGACCAACGATCTTGTAATGGCTTAATATATTGTTCAAAAGGAATTTCGTTATTAGAAATATTTATTATAATCATGTCTAACCAAACATAGGAACGAACTTCTTTAAGCCCACTAGCAGATTTATTAAAATCTTTTGAATTATGTTTGTTCATCCCACCTAAATGAGGAGTAGCTACTAGTTTTCCTTCAAGATTATAGGACCAAGAGTGATAAGGACATCTTAATACATTTTTAATAGAACATTTTTTTTGTAAAATTTTGTAACCTCTATGACTACACACATTATGATATACTTTAATTTTATTACTTTTAGTTCTTAATAAAATTAGAGGAATACCGAGAAGATCGAATGGTTTAGCATCACCAGCCTTAGGAATTGAGCTTGCAACGCCGACAACCACCCATTTATCTTGGAATATTTTCTTTCTTTCAATATTGGTGTATTCTTTATTATTATAGCATTCATTGGGAAGCCCATGAGCTTTACTTATGGGTTTGTTTACAACGTCTAATTTTTCCTTTTTTACAACGTCATAAATATTTCTGTGACCATTAAGCTTAGAAGTCATATTAAAACCCTAACATTTTCGGGAAAATAGGCAACAAATTTGAAACAAAATTGCTGGACATCATCTGGTGTTCGCTGATATATCCCGAAGATTATGAATTTTTCTTTAGAGATAGGACTCAAAACTGACCTCAGCACTCTGCCTAATATTAAAGATATTTATATAACGCTTTTAAGAGGGGACCAATATAAAGATGTAGCTAACAAAGCTAAAGAATTAGTAAATCTTGGGAAGAACCCAGTTCCACACTTTCCAGCTAGATCAATTAAAGATCAAAATGAGCTTAAGGATTATGTAAATATGTGTAAAGATTTTGGCGTAAAACAAGCTCTTATAATTGGAGGAGGAGCTCAACCTGTTGGAGATTTTCACTGTTCACTTCAATTATTTGAGACAGGTTTGTTCGAAGGCTTCAAGATAGGAATTGCTGGACATCCAGAGGGTTCCCCTGATATATCCGACTCAGATTTAGAAAAAGCTATGATAGATAAGAAACCATACGCAGATTATATAGTTACGCAATGGCTAATGGAAACTTCTCCAATAGTAGATTTTATTTCTAAACAAAGTTTACCAGTACATGTAGGGATAGCTGGGCCCGCCAAAATTACAAGCTTACTTAAGTTTGCTAGTATTGTTGGGGCAAAAAATTCTCTTAACTTTTTAAAATCAAACGCAAGTAAAGCAGTTGATTTATTTAAACCAAGAAAACCAGACGATATGATTGAAAAAATAAAAAGCGTTTCTCAAAATTTTCATATTTATACATTTGGTGGACTTAATGAAACAAACAAATGGTTATCGGAGAACAACTATGCCTAAAAAAAAGAAAAAATCTAAAAAGAAAAAATCTAAAAAAATTAAAGCAAAAAAAATTAAATCAGTTTCTTTTAAGCCTGAAAAAGTCGATTATAGTAAAGTTAGACACGAAACATCTGTCGATCAATCAGACAGACATGTTCCCTATAACTTAAGACAAAGTGGACCTACAAAAGTTGAAATGCTAATTTCAACAAGAGTGAGAAAATCACCTTATTGGCACCTCTCAATGAAAGCAGGTTGCTGGAGAGCTACAGTTTATAATCGTATTTATCATCCTCGTGGGTATGTAAGACCTGAAAAAGGCGGAGCGATGGTCGAGTATGCAGCTATTAAAAATCATGTAACAATGTGGAACGTTGCTGTTGAAAGACAAATTCGTGTTAAGGGACCTGACGCTGAAAAATTTACTGATTATGTAATAACACGTGATGCAACTAAAATTTCAACAATGAGAGGACGTTATGTTATTCTTTGCAATAATAAAGGTGGAGTATTAAATGATCCAGTTTTATTAAGAGTTGCTGACGATGAATTTTGGTTTAGTTTATCTGATTCTGATATTGGGATGTATATGCAGGGTGTAAACGCAGACAAAAGATTCAATGTTGAAATTGATGAAATTGACGCTTGTCCCGTACAAATTCAAGGTCCTAAATCAAAAGCATTAATGAATGATTTAATTGGAGATCAAGTTGATCTAGACAATATGCCATTCTACGGTTTAGCTGAAGCTAAAGTTGGAGGAAGAAGTTGTGTAATTTCACAATCTGGCTTCTCTGGTGAAGCTGGATATGAAATTTATCTTCGCAACGCAACTTTGTATGCTGAAGATATGTGGAATGCTGTACTTAAAGCAGGAAAAAAACATAAGCTAATGGTTATTGCTCCCGCACACCATAGAAGAATCCAAGCAGGAATATTGTCTTGGGGTCAAGACATGGATAATGAGCATAATCCTTTTCAATGTAATTTAGGTTATCAAGTTTCATTGTCTGGAAAAGGTGAATGGAATAAACAAACTGATTATGTAGGTAAAGAAGCTCTAGAGAAAATGAAAGATCAAATTGGTAATGGTAAAAATCCATATAAGTTGCAACTAGTTGGTTTAGAATTGGGAGGAAAACCTGTTGAGGAATATGCTCCTGACTTTTGGCTAATATCTGACGCTAAAGGCGGGAAACCAGTTGGTTATATTACTTCACCTTGGTATCACCCTGAAAAAAAACAAAATATTGCTATGGGTTATGTACCTTACGAAGGGCATAAAAATGCTAAAGGTTTTCCAATTGGAAATTTTGGTAAAAAATACAAAGTTCATTTGCCAAAAAAATATGCTAGCAAACCAGTTGATGCAAAAGTTGTTCCAGTGCCGTTTACACAATCTTTTAATGCTAATACGCGTGAGGCAGAAGTTTTGGCTACTCTAAATAAATAATTAGATATTAAAGCTAGCTTTAATACCGTCAATTATAAATTGAGTTGCTAACGCAGCTAGAATAAAAGCAAATACTCTAGAAGTAGCGTGTAAGATTTGTTGTGGTATATATTTTGTAGTAAAACTTGCTCCAATCATTAAAAATAAACTAACGATTAGTGCAGCCACTAAAGCAAGAATAACTGATAATTGAAACTCTATATTAGTAGAATAATTACCCAATAGTAATATAATTGTAGCTAGCGTCGAAGGGCCAGCAATAAAAGGTATTGCCATAGGAAAAACAATAATTTCATCAAAGTTTTTTTCATCTAAAGCAGCTTCGACTTTTTTCTCTCGTCTTATTTTTCTTTTTTCAAATAATATATCAATAGCTATAAACATAAGAATAAACCCACCAGCAATTTTTAATGAATCTAAAGTAACCCCAATAGCGTCCAGCAAATACTTACCTACATAAGCAAATAAGATTGTTATAAAAAAAGCTATAATTACACTTTTTAAAGCTATCTGATTTTTTTTTTTAATATTAGCACCTTCTGTTAAACTAATAAAAAAAGGTAGATTTCCTATGGTATCTATAGTGATAAAGAACAAAATAAAGGAATTTAGAAAAACTTCTGTCATAGCGTTATTTCATATATTTTAATGGCAACAATATGATATAGAAACAAAATGAATTCAGTATTTGTTAATAGAATTATAAGAGCTTGCAAACTTGACGTTAGTTTATATGAAGAGGTGGAAGCAGACCAGTCGGCTACTCTTCAAGCAGCTCTCGTTGTGGTTCTCTCAAGCATAGCTGCAGGTATTGGAGCTATATCACTTGGAGCTTCAAATTTTTTAATGGCACCATTACTTTCTCTAATGAGTTGGTACATATGGGCTTATTTAATTTATTTTATAGGAGCAAAACTTTTTCCTGAAGCAAATACGGAGGCAGATCATGGTCAGCTTTTGAGAACAATAGGTTTTTCAAGCGCACCTGGACTTATTAGAATATTTGGTTTTACACCTGAATTAATGAGCATAACTTTTATAGGGTCCGGTATATGGATGATGGTTGCAATGGTAGTTGCAGTAAGACAAGCTTTGGATTACCAAAGTACTTGGAGAGCAATTGGTGTAGTTATTATTGGTTTTCTAGTTCAAGCAATAGTATTGGTAATGCTAATAAGAATTTTTGGCCCTAGTTAAATTGGAAAAATAGTTTTTGATCTATAACATGAGTCACAAATTTTATAACCATGTTTGATTAAATTATGAGAAACACTTTCATTTTCTTCTTTGCATTCTTCACAAATATTATTCAGTGTATCGTTCATATTGTTTCTCCTAAATAAATTGAGTCAGACACTCCAGTTGTCATCCAACAGTCTTTAAATTTTCCTTCTTGCTCTACTTTTTCTATTTGCCAAATAAAATAATATTTTTTTTTATCTTTAGATAAAATATAAACTTTAAACATAAATTTATTTGGTGATTCTTTTAAAATTTCTGCTTTTGTATTTTCATGACTAATTAACATTTCATAGTTATCGCTATAAATCATTTTTTTAAAATTTTCCAAAGGGCCTGTGGCAGCTTTATTCATTGGATGAGCAAATTCCCAAGTTTGTTCAATACCTGCATCTTTATAAGGTGTATTGTTATCTTTTAGTGAATTTAATTGAATCATAAGTACATCAAATGGTTTTAAATTTGAATTCGGTTTAACTAAATCTGCGCTAGAAGTATTTGTGAAAAAGAAAAAAAAAATAATTAATTTAAGTAGTATTTTCATTTATAGATCTATAATTGCATCACCATCTAAATAGGATGGGTACCAATATTTATTTTGGGCCAAAAGTACATTTAATTTTTTATTATTTGGTTTATAGCAAAAAGGATTATGAAGTAATTCTTTTTTAAATGGATTAAAAGAATTCATACACAATACTTTTTCTTTATCAAAACCCCTAAACTCAAATATATCACAATTTCTTCTTCTAGCTTCAGCTATATTAGTGCCAATTAAATTTTTGGATACTTCTTGCGAATGATCTAAAGTGACTAAATCGAGCAACAAAGCCGATTTTATTCCCTTTTTTAAATTATTTTTTTCAATGCATATACTGTACCCATTTATTTTTTTATTTTTTACACTTAAGTAAATCCAAGCTTTTCTATTTTTAACAAAATAGTCTAAATGCCATTTTAATGAATCTTTGTCTCTTCGAAATAAAAACTTATTTTTTTGGGAATTTTTAATTTTTTCCCAAAAATGATTAAATTTTTTATCAAATTCACTGTGTTTTATTATATTTTTGGATGAAAATTTGTTCTTCCAAGAATTTATTTTTTTTTGAAAAAGCAGCAGTAATAAAGATGAGCAAATATTTAAAATAAATTTTTTAAAAGGAAAAGATATATTTTTAAATAAAGATTTTGTTATATTTTTTATATTTAAAGCAATTACTAACGAATAATTTAAGCTTTCCACTGGCACTTCTTTAACTTTAATGGCTTTCATAATTTTATTACTTATTTCATTGAGGTTAGTTATCAAGAATAAATCAATACTAGATTGTGAAAAATATTTTCTTAATAATACAATTGAATGAGATCTATATTGTTTATCTACTACCCAACCATATAGTATTGAAGAAAGATATGGTTTTTTATTTAGAAAATATTGCATCGGAAATTGTCCTATATGACCTACAACTTTTTTATTATCTTCTATCACCCAACCTTTAGTCCATTTTATTCGGCTACTTTTTAAACTTGGATTTTTTTTCCACAAGTTAAGCCAGCGTTTATAATTTATTAAATTCATATTATGTCTTTTTAAAAGAACTTTTATTTTTTTATAATCTCTAATAGAAACATTTCTTATATTCATGATGTTTTCATTATTTGTTTTCAGCTGGAATTAGTTTTCCATCTTCGTACTTTGAAGGCGAATATTTTGTATTAGGCGAAAAATCACCATAAAATCTTAAGAATCCTAAAGCTAGTATAAATAAAAATAAACTAATTATACAAAGTTTTATGATTGGATATTTTTTTTTTTCAAGATTCAATAACCATGTGTAAAAAAAATATAGAAAAAATGGCCCAAATATTGCAAACAAAAGTAAGATTTTTTTAATCATAGTATTTTATCCACCCATTTCTTTTATGATTAAAATTAAATAAATCAGGATGTATTATTTCAGCAAATATTTCTAAAGATTCTAACAATCTTGGGCCAGGTCTATTAAAAAATTGATTTCCATCACCTACAAAAATTTTTTTATTTTTAAAAGCTTTTAAGGATTGCCAATTATTATTTTTTTTTAAAACATTTTTTAATTCGTATTTAGTTTTTTCAATATTAAAACCACAAGGAAGAAAAATTATTATTTCAGGATCTTTTTTGACAAGTTCTTCAAACTCAGTCCAATGAGAATTTTTTCCAGATTTTCCTAAGATATTAGTTCCACCAGCTATTTCCACCATTTCTGGAATCCAATTTCCAGCCATCATCAATGGTTCAATCCATTCAATACAGGCAACAGAAGGTTTGCTTTTTTGTTTAGAAGATAACTCTTTAATTCTTTCTAATCTCTCATTTAAATTTTTGATGAGTTTATTATTGATTTGGTTTTCTATATTAAGTTCTTTAGCTACTCTTTTTATATCATTAAAAACATCGTTTAATGTATTTGGTTGTAAAGATATTATTTTAGTATTTTTTTTTAGATTTTTACTTACTATACTTTCTACTTCAGAAAAACTTACAGCACACACTTCACAATGTGCCTGGGTAATTATATAGTCAGGATTTAACTCTTTAAGCTTTGGTACATCCACCTTATAAACTGATAGCGAATTTTCTAATATTATATTAATTTGTTTATCAATTTCTGCACTTGTTCCATCTACATTTATTTTAGGTGAAGTTAGTTTAGCTACATGATTTAATCCATGAGGATAGTCGCATTCATGAGAACGTCCTATGATTGAATTTTTTTGGCCTAAAAAAGCAACTATCTCTGTTGCACTTGGTATGAGTGTGACAATTTTTGTAGAATTATTATTCATCTTAAGTAAATTTTCTTGACCTATTATATCCTTGCATTTAGTAATTACATAATTTTAATCATATTTATTTTATGAAATCAAAAGCCAAAGTAGTCGTAATTGGAGGAGGGGTGGTCGGAGTTAGTATGCTCTACCATTTAGCAAAAAAAGGCTGGTCTGATGTTGTTTGCGTTGAAAGAAAAGAGTTAACTTCTGGATCAACATGGCATGCAGCGGGATTGTTGCCTCTATTCAACATGAGTTATTCTGTAGGACAGTTACATAAGTATGCTGTTGATTTTTATAAAACTTTAGAAAAAGAAACAGGAAAAAGTGTTGGGTTTAGTGTGGTTTCAAATATTCGTTTGGCAAGCACAAAAGATAGAATGGATGAATATCATCAATATGCTGGAGTAGCTAAAACAATTGGCGTTGATGTAAAATTTTTAACGCCTAAACAAGTAAAAGAGATTTGGCCTTTATGTAATGTCGAAGACTTGGTGGGTGCAATACAGCATCCTGAGGATGGATATATTCAACCAGCAGATTTAACGCAGGCTTTAGCCGCAGGCGCTAGAAATAGAGGAGCAGAAATTTATAGAAACACAACAGTAATAGGAATTAAACAAACAAAAAATGGCTGGGTCGTAGAAACCGATAAAGGTACTATTGAATGCGAACATGTTGTTTCGTGTACTGGAAATTTTGCTAGACAAACTGGTAAAATGGTTGGTCTTGAAATTCCAGCAATTCCAGTAGAGCATCAATATATAGTTACAGAACCCCACCCCGAAATTCAAAAAAGAAAGAAGGATGGTTTACCAGAAATGGGCGTTCTTAGAGATAGTGATAGTAGATGGTATATGCGAGAAGAAGCTGGAGGATTAATTTTAGGTCCATATGAAGACGGTGCACCATGCTGTTATGTTGATGGTCCTTCAAAAGATTCAGAATATGAATTATTTCAAGAAGATCTAGATAGACTTGCTCCACATATAGAAGGAGCTATTCATCGCGTTCCTGCTTTTGGTGAAGTAGGAGTTAAAAAAGTTTATAATGGAGCTATTTGTTATACACCAGATGGAAATCCAATTGTGGGCCCCGCTTGGGGTTTAAAAAATTTTTGGATCAATGAAGGACATAGTTTTGGTATTACTGCAGCAGGTGGAGCAGGCTGGCAACTTGCTGAATGGATAGTTGATGGTGAACCAACAGTTGATATGCTTGGTGTTGAGCCGAGAAGGTATGGAGATTATGCAACCAAATCTTACTTAAAAGAAAAAAATGAAGAAGCATATAACCATGTATTTAAAGTCCATTACCCAGATGAAGAAAGGGGAGCTGCTAGAGAATTAAGAACTTCGCCTTGTTATGATAGAATGAAAAGTCTAGGTGCAGTTTTTGGTCAAAAATTTGGCTGGGAGAGACCAAACTTTTTTGCAGTTGATGGAATGGAACAAAAAGACGATTGGTCTTTTAGAAGATCTAAATGGTTTAAAGCAATAGAAAAAGAGTGCAAAAATGTTAGAGAAAATGTTGGGTTATTAGATATGACAGCATTTGCTAAATGTAGAATAAAAGGACCAGGAGCCGAAAATTTTTTAGATTATTTAGTAGCTAATAAACTTCCTAAAAAAATAGGAAGAATAGGTTTATGTCATGCTCTAAACACAAAAGGAGGAGTTCACTCTGAATTTACAATCATGAGGGAAGATGAAGATAGTTTTTATTTAGTTTCTGCAGGAGCAAATCAAAGATTAGATCATGATTGGATTAATAAATGGATGCCAAAAGATGGAAGTGTTCAATTTGAAAATTTAACTAACTCAGTAGGTGTTTTAGTTATATCAGGCCCAAAGGCTAGAGAGTTAATCTCGAGAGTTTCAAAAGATGATTTTTCAAATGATAATTTTAAATGGTTAAGTGCAAAAAATATAAATGTTGGAAACGCACCAGTTAATGCAATGAGAGTAAATTTTGTAGGTGAACTAGGATGGGAATTACATCATCCAATTGAATACCAAAATCATATTTTTGATAAATTAATAGAAGCTGGAAAAGATTTGGGACTCAAACCTTATGGGATTAGAGCTATGAATAGTTTAAGGCTTGAAAAATCTTATAAATTGGTTGGAACTGAACTATCAATTGAATATTCCCCTTATGAATCTGGATTAGATAGATTTATTCATCCGAATAAAGGAAATTTTATAGGATTAGAGGCTTTAAATAGATGGAGAGAAAAAGGTTTTAACAATAAATTAGTAACTCTAGAAATTCATGACGTAAAAGATGCAGATGTATTAGGAAATAATCCAATTTACGATAATGGAAAAGTTGTTGGAAGAGCAACAGGAGGAGATTTTGGTTTTAGATTAAGTAAATCAATAGCTCTAGGAATGGTTAAACCAGAGATTGCGACAACAGGTCAAAAATTGAAAATTGATATTCTTGGTAAAATGTATGATGTTACTGTTTTAGAAGAGAGTCCTTATGATCCAGAAAATAAATTATTAAGAGCTTAATGAAAATTTTAGTTGCTGTTAAAAGAGTCATTGATTACAACGTCCAAATCAGGGTTAAAGAAGATGGTACAGGCGTTCACACAGATAATGTCAAAATGTCAACAAATCCACCGGATGATAATGCTATTGAGGAAGCAGTAAAGTTAAAAGAATCTGGTAAAGTAAAAGAAATCGTTGCTGTTACAGTTGGAGAAGAAAAAGCACAGGAAACAGTTAGAAAAGCTTTAGCTGTAGGTGCTGATAGAGGAATTCATGTTAAAGCAGATAGTTATATTGAACCTCTAGGCATTGCAAAAATTTTAAAAAAAGTTGTAGAAAAAGAAAAGCCAGATATGGTTTTTTTAGGCAAACAGGCTATTGATGATGATTGTAATCAAACAGGTCAAATGTTAGCTGCTATTTTGAATTGGCCGCAGGGAACTTTCACATCTAAAATTAATCTAAAAGAAAAAACTGTGGAGATAGTAAGAGAAATTGACGAGGGTTTAGAAACTTTAGAAATAAATCTACCCGCAGTAATTACTTGCGATTTAAGACTTAATGAACCTCGTTTTGCTTCTTTACCGAATATTATGAAAGCAAAGAAAAAACCTATAGACCAAATGATTGCAAAAGATTTAGGAATAGATATTAAAAATAGAATCCAACAATTAAAAGTAGAAGAGCCACCTAAGAGAAAAAGCGGAATTAAAGTTTCAAGCGTGGCAGAATTAGTAAGCAAACTTAAAAATGAAGCAAAGGTAATATAATGTCAGTCTTATTAGTAGCAGAACATGATAATTCAAATTTAAAGGCGTTCACTTTAAATGCTATTAGCGCAGCTTCGAAAATAAATAATGATATTCATGTTTTAGTTGCTGGATTTGAATGTGATAACGTTTCAAAAGAAGTAGCATCAATTCCATTAGTAAAAAAAGTTTTACTTTGTGACTCACAGAATTATAAAAATTATTTGCCAGAAAATTTAGCTCCATTAATAACTAAAGTTTCAGAAAAATATGATCACATTGTTGCATCAGCAAATACCTTTGGAAAAAATTTTATGCCAAGAGTGGCAGCTGCATTAGATGTATCTCAAATAAGTGATGTTATTAAGGTTAATGATTCGGAAACTTTTCTCAGACCTGTTTACGCTGGAAATGCTTTTGCTACAGTTAAAAGTAATGATAAAAAGAAATGTGTAACTATTAGACCAACTTCTTTTGATCCTGCTCCCAAAACAGGAGGATCGGCACAAGTTGAAAAAATAGAAGCAGTAGCCGTACCAAATATTTCAAAATTTATTAAAAGAGAAGAGACAAAATCAGAAAGACCAGAACTAGGAACTGCTCGTATCGTTATATCTGGCGGAAGGGGCATGCAAAGTGGAGAGAATTTTAAACTTATTAATTCAATAGCCGATAAATTAAATGCAGCAGTAGGTGCTTCAAGAGCAGCAGTTGATGCCGGCTATATTGGAAATGACCATCAAGTAGGTCAAACTGGAAAAGTGGTAGTGCCAGATTTGTATATTGCAGTTGGAATCTCAGGCGCAATTCAACATTTAGCTGGCATGAAGGAGAGTAAAATTATTGTCGCAATTAACAAAGACGGTGAAGCACCCATTTTTAGTGTTGCGGATTATGGGTTAGAAGCAGATTTATTTACAGCACTACCAGAATTTTTATCTGAACTGAACAAACTGAATACTATCCAAAAATAATTAGTTTGATATAGTCTTTCCATGGCTAGAGAGGCAATGGAATATGATGTAGTAATTGTTGGTGCAGGACCAGCCGGTTTATCAACAGCTATAAAGCTTAAAAAACTTGATTCTAATCTAAATGTCTGTGTCCTTGAAAAAGGATCGGAAGTTGGTGCTCATATTTTAAGTGGAAATGTTTTTGAAACCAAAGCTCTTGATGAACTATTGCCTAATTGGAATAATGAAGGATCTCCTATAAAAACAAAAGTTTCAAGGGAAAAATTCTTATTTTTAGGAAAAAACTCTTCTTTGAGTTGGCCAACATGGCTTTTACCTTCAGTGCAAAAAAATCATAAAAATTATATTATCAGCCTTGCTAATCTTTGTCGTTGGTTAGCCGAACAAGCTGAAAAGCTAGGTGTTGAAATATTTCCAGGTTTTCCAGCAAGCGAAGTTCTTTATAATGAAGATGGATCAGTAAAAGGTGTAGCCACTTTAGACATGGGGTTAGATAAAGAAGGTAATAAAAAAGACACCTATCAAGAAGGAATGGAACTACATGCCAAAGTTACAGTTTTTTCAGAAGGTTGTAGAGGTCATTTAGGAAAACAATTAATTAAAAAATTTAATCTTGATGAAGGAAAAAACCCTCAACAATATGGCATCGGTTTTAAGGAAATTTGGGAGGTAAGTGAAGAACAGCATCAAGAAGGAATGATTATGCATACCATAGGCTGGCCCCTTGATAATAAAACTTACGGAGGTAGTTTTATATATCATGCAGAAAATAAACAAATTTATTTTGGGTATGTGGTTGGTCTTGATTATAAAAATCCATACCTTTCTCCTTTTGATGAATTTCAAAGATTTAAAACACATAAAGCTATTCGCAAAATATTAGAAGGTGGAAAACGTATCGCTTTTGGTGCTAGAGCTTTGATTGAAGGTGGTATACAAAGTTTACCTAAAATGTTTATGCCTGGAGCATTATTAATTGGTTGTGATGCTGGGACTTTAAATATGCCAAAAATCAAAGGTTCACATACAGCAATGAAAAGTGGGATAGTTGCAGCAGAAGCAATTTTTGAAAATATAAAAAATAAAGCAGATTTATCAATTTATGAAAAAAAATTTAAAGAAAGCTGGGCTTATAAAGAATTATATGCTGCAAGAAATGTAAAACCCAGTTTTAGTTGGGGCTTAATTCTTGGAATTATTTTTACTGGAATTGATCAAATTTTATTTAGAGGTAAATTACCTTTTACATTAAAACATAAACATGCTGATCACAAATCTTTGAAAACAGCTAACCAAATGCCTAAAATAGAATACCCCAAACCTGATGGTAAACTTACTTTTGATAAAACTAGCTCAGTTTATTTAACAGGAACAAATCATACGGAAAACCAACCTGTTCATCTAAAACTTAAGGATCCCAACTTACCAATTAATTATACATTAAAAGAATATGACGAACCTGCACAAAGATATTGTCCAGTAGGAGTTTATGAAATTCAACAAGATAAATTTGTAATTAATTCACAAAACTGCATTCATTGCAAAACTTGTGACATTAAAGAACCATCACAAAATATAACTTGGGTATCCCCTGAAGGAGGAGGAGGACCAAAGTATGGCAACATGTAGCAGTCTAAGAAATATCAATAGCAAATTTTTTAAGTTGTTCTAAAGATATAACTTCAAGAGTTTTATAATTAGTTTTTTTTAAAAAAATTTTACATGCTGTTCCTGCTTTAATTGATTGAGAGTAGGTTCCTGCACAAACACACCAACAATCACCATCTTTTAATCCAGGAAAACCAAACTCTGTATGAGGCGTTATTAAATCGTTTCCAGCTTCTTTTGCCCAGTTTAAGAATTTTGTATTTACTTTAGCACAAACTGTGTGAAGACCCTGGTCCATTTCATCTGTATTACAGCAACCATCTCTATACCAACCTGTCAGAGGATTAGAAGAGCAAGACTCAAGATTTTCACCTAAAACATTTTTTTGAATTTTTTCTTCAGACATTATAATTTTGTGGGATTAGGCTCATCTTTATAAACTGTTTTTGGGTCAAAAATTTTTTTCTTTTCTTTAAATTCCATTTCTAATTCTTTTTCATTTTTAATTTTCCCCAAAGGTATGGATCTGTAAAAGCAAGAACGAAAACCTACATGGCAGCTTGCACCATTTCCAATGTCGACTAATAACCAAATTGAATCTTGATCATCATCTATTCTAATTTCTTTAACTATTTGAACAAAACCACTTATTTGTCCTTTATGCCATAATTTTTTTCTTGAGCGGCTCCAGTAATGTGCTTCTTTAGTTTCAATTGTTTTTTTTAAAGCTTCAGCATTCATATACCCGTGCATCAAGATGTCGCCGTTTTTAAAATCGCTAGTAATAACTGGTATCAGGCCATTTTCATCAAATTTTGGCTCTAAAAACTTACCTTCTTCAACCTCTTTAATACTTTCTCTTTTTTTAAACATAAATTATATTATATAGATATTAAGATAATTATAAAATTAATATTATGAAATTAGTAAAAGACGCAAATCAAATTAAAGAAAAAAAAGAAGTTATCTCAGATGAACAAGCTGAGGAGGCAATTAAGACAATTATTCAATGGATTGGTGAAGACCCTAACCGTGAAGGGCTACTTTCAACTCCCAAAAGAGTAATAAAAGCTTTTAAAGAATATTTTCAAGGTTACAAACAAGATCCAAATAAATATTTATCTAAAACGTTTACTGAAGTGGACGGTTACGATGATATGGTAATTGAAAAAAATATAAGTCTACAAAGTCATTGCGAACATCACATGGCTCCAATTATAGGTGTTGCCCATGTTGCATATATACCTTCTAGTAAAGTTGTGGGTCTAAGTAAGCTCGCACGCGTTGTTGAAGTTTTTTCAAAAAGACTACAAACACAAGAACGCCTAACAATGCAGATTGCAAAAACAATAATGGACGTATTACAACCTAGAGGTGTTGCTGTTACTATAGATGCTTCTCATCAATGCATGACAAATAGAGGTATAAAAAAAGAAAGCGCTACTACCGTCACTAATTACTTCCTAGGAGCTTTTAAGGATGATTTAAGTTTTCAAAATCGTTACTTAAGATATATTAACAAAGATTAATATTAATTAGTTCCACATTTTCAAAATGAGTAATAAGTTTAAAGCTATAGTTCTTGAACAGTCTGGCGAACTCTTTTCAAGAGAGGTGAAAACTCTAGATAAAAGTTTTTTAAATTCTGGAGATGTTTTAGCAAAAGTAGAATACTCTAATTTAAATTTCAAAGATGCCATGATTCTAAAAAATGGTGGTAAATTAGTTAAGGAATATCCAAGAATACCAGGTATAGATTTTTCAGGAACAGTTGAAGAAAGTAGCGTTGATGATTTTAAGAAGGGTGACCAAATTATAGTAAATGGTGCTAGAGTTGGCGAACTATATCATGGTGGATACTCTCAATATGCTAAAGTTAAAAAAGAATTTATAATCAAAAAACCAAACGGGATTAGCAGTAGACAAGCAATGATTTTAGGCACAGGTGGGTTTACTGCTGTATTATGTGCGTTTGCAATAAAAGCAAGAGAAGAACTTTTATTAGGCGAAAAAGTTAAAGATGTTTTGGTAACCGGAGCTACCGGCGGAGTAGGAATAGTTGCAGTTATGGCTTTATCAAAATTAGGATGTAATGTGACAGCTGTTACTGGAAAAATGGAACAAAGTAATTTCTTAAAAGAACTAGGTGCTAAAAATATTATCAATCGAAAAGAACTGGAAACTGAACCTAAACTTCTTGGTAAAGGAGCATGGGATGGGGTAGTAGATACCGTGGGTGGCAATATTTTAGCTAATGCAATTTCTCAAACAAAACATTCAGGAATAGTCGCTGCTTGTGGTAATGCTAGTGGAAACAAGCTAAATACTTCAGTAATTCCTTTTATTTTAAGAGGTATAAAGCTATGGGGAGTAGACTCAGTTGCAGTTAGTAAAAAAAGAAAAGAATTTGTTTGGGGCGAGATGTCTAAATTAATTGATTTTAATTTATTAGAAAAATCAATTAAGACAACTAGTCTAGAAGAATTATTAAATATTTTTCCGAAAATGCTTGAGGGAAAATTATCTAATAAAGTGTTGATAGATGTAAATAAATAATGGATTGGGATAAACTCAAAATATTTCATGCCGTAGCCGAGGCTGGAAATTTTACAAAAGCTACCTACACATTAAATTTAAGTCAGTCAGCAATCAGTAGACAAATACAATCATTAGAACAAGAATTGAAAACCCAATTATTTGAAAGACACGCTAGGGGTTTATCTTTAACAGAAAATGGAGAGTATCTTTTTAAAACAGCTCATGAAGTTATATCTAAACTTAAAGATGTAGAATCAACTTTGATGGATAAAAAAGATAAACCTAGTGGGAAATTAACAGTTACTACAGTTGTTAGTTTTGGTACCACTTGGTTAACACCAAGGATTCAGGAGTTTATGAAACTTAATCCTGAAATTGAAATTGAGTTAATTTTTGATGACAAAGAGCTTGATCTTAGTACTCGCCAAGCTGATATTGGTATATGGATGAGACGTCCTAAACAATTAAATCATATACAAAAAAAACTAATTGATATTCATTATCATATTTATGGCTCTGCAAAATATTTAGAAAAATATGGACATCCGAAAAATTTATCAGATTTAAATAAACATAAGTTTATTTCGTATGGTAGAGGTGCCCCCTCTCCAGTTTTTAATCCTGACTGGGCTTTAAAAGTAGGCAATAAAGACGATAAAAAAAGAAAACCAATAATGAAAGTAAACAGTGTTTATGGTCTTTTACTTGCAGTTCAAAGTGGGGTAGGTTTAGCAGCTCTTCCTGATTATATAACTATGTCAGTACCAAATATTATAAGAGTTTTACCTAAAGTTGAGGGACCCAAAACAGAAGCTCACTTTGTTTATCCGCAATCACTTAAGAATGTTGCGAGGGTAATTGCTTTTAGAAATTTTTTGTATAGCAAAATAAGTAAGTGGGAGTTCTAAATTTTACTTATAAGTTTCAGTTTTAATTTTCAAGCGTGCACCTTCTTCTATAGATAAGGTTTTTTGATTTAAAACGCCCTCAATGTTTGCTGTTTTTTTTATATTTATTTGATCAGAGCTTACATTTCCTTCGAGCTTACCGCCCAAATAAGCTTTTTTTGACTTAATGTTACCTTTAATATTTGATTTTGAGTGAGTTAGTATTTCTCCAGCTGTTATATCTCCATTTATTTTTGCATCTATTATAATTTTATCTTTTTCTACCACTTCACCTTCAATGGAAACGTCCGATAAAAGTATTGATGTTTTTTCTTCAGTCATAATAATTTCTATACAACTAACCATATACATAGAAAACCTTGTCTCCTATACTCTTTTTAGTTGCATTTAGTGCGACATATTGATATTGATAATCATTCTCATTGATATTGATAATCATTATCATTAAACGTTATGGTTTAATTAATTATTATAAATGGGAGGAAAAAATGAAAAAGATAATTTTATTTATATCTGTTTTTTTTACTTTAATTAACATTTCTAATGCAAATGAAGTAAATATTTTTAGTGCAAGACATTATGATTCAGATGTTCAATTATACAAAAAATTTACAGCAAAAACTGGAATTGTAGTTAATGTTGTATCGGGCAAAGATAAGGCTCTTCAAAAAAGAATAATTGAAGAAGGAGAAGACTGTATTGCAGATTTATACATTACAGCAGATGCTGGAAGACTAGGCGCATTTCAAGAAAAAGGAATGTTTCAAAGATCTAAATCAGCCGCTTTAAAAAAAGCAATACCATCTAATTTTAGATCAAATTATTGGTATGGAATCGCAAAGAGAGCACGTGTAATTTATTATAATCCAACACGCACAAATCCCCCAGGTGATTTAAGTTATGAAGACTTAGCTGATCCTAAATATAAGGGAAAAGTTGTAATTAGAAAATCTAACAATGTTTATAATCAGTCTCTCGTTGCTTCTTTAATTGCCAATAATGGTAAAAAGAAAACTGCAGAGTGGGCAAAAGGTCTAGTAAATAACATGGCAAGAACACCCAAAGGTAATGATAGAGCACAAATTCTAGCTGTTGCCGCTGGAGAAGCTGATTATGCTGTTGCAAATACATATTACATAGCATTGATGTTGTCTGGTAAAAAAGGACCTGAGCAACAAGCTGCAGCTAAAAAGATAAAACCTTTTTTTCCAAATCAAGATGGAAGAGGAACTCATATGAATATTAGTGGAGGAGGAGTATTAAAACATTCTCCTAACAAAGCTAACGCAATAAAGCTTTTGGAGTTCTTACTAACCAAAGACGCTCAAGAACATATTGTTAATAATACATTCGAATACCCAATGATTGAGGGTGTCGAACCAAATGAATTGATAGCTCAGTTTGGTCTTGGATTTAAACAAGATTTAAAAACTAAGGTATCAAAATACGGAAAAAATCAAGCTGCTGCCTTAAAGATAATGACAGAAGCAGGTTGGGAATAAAAGTTACCCTTAAACATGAAGCGCACATACAAAAGAAAATTTTATTTAAGCAAGCCCTTACTTGATTTAAATACATCTTCTTCAGGATGTGCGCCGTGTTTAAAAGAGGCTTCAAAAATTAATAGCCAAGTTAATAGAAGACCATTAAATGAGATAAAGATAGAAGAAATAAAAAAAATTGTAAGATCAATTTTTAAAAAATAAAAAAATGATATTAAAAAAAATTAATTTTTGGTATATAAATTCTTTTCTAATTTCAGTATTAGTTGCATTACCAATAATAACTGTTTTTTTAGGTTTTTTTGAAACTACTTCAGATTATTTTTCGCTTTTAAGAGATACATTTTTATTAAAATATATTTCTAATTCTATTTTTCTTTTATTTGGAGTTTTATTTTTAACCTTTATTTTTGGAGTTGGGTCAGCTTATTTTGTTTCATTTTACGATTTTCCTGGAGCTAATTTTTTCAAATGGGCTTTAATATTATCATTTGCTGTTCCTGCTTATATTTATGCTTACTCGCTTACAGCTTTTTTTGAAAATTATGGTACAGCATTTTCAATTCTTACTTATTTTTTTGGTTCATATGAGTACAATCCATTTATTCCAAAAGTAGATGGTTTATTTGGATCTATATTATCTATTTCTTTTTCTTTATTTGGTTACGTATATGTTTTAACAAGAGCATCGTTTTATTATCAATCACAAAATCTAATAGATGTTGGAAAAAATCTTGGATTATCTTCAAAAAAAACATTTTTAAAAATTATTTTACCATCTGCGAGACCAGCCATAGTAGTGGGCCTATCTTTGGTTGCTATGGAAACGTTATCAGATTTTGGGACTGTTTCTTTTTTTAGCATATCAACACTTACTACTGCCATCTATAATGCTTGGATCGCCTTTGATGATTTAGCTTCAGCAAATCAACTTTCATTTATACTTTTATTATTTATTTTATTTTTATTTTTTGTTGAAAACTTTTCAAGAAAGAGAGCCAAATATCATTCTCCATTGAGAGGTGGATTTCTTAGCAGACCTAAAATTAAACTTAAGGGACTAAAGTCTTTTTATGCTATATTTTTTTGTAGTTTGTTATTTTTTTGCAGTTTCCTTTTTCCTGTTTTACAAATGATATATTGGACTTTAAAGTTTCCTAAATATTTGCAGGATCTAAATTTTTGGAACATTGGATTTAATACTCTTTTATTAGTTTTTCTATCATGTGTTTTAATGATTGTTTTTTCTTTTATCGCAAATTATGGAAATAGAGTTACTAAAAGTAAATTTCTTGAAGTTCTAACAACTTTTTCTATATCTGGGTATGCTATTCCAGGGGTTATACTTGCAGTAGCTTTTATAACTTTAGTTTCTTATTTGGATAACTTTGTATTTATTAATTTTAAGACAATGTTTATAGGATCAATTTTTGGTTTAGTTATAGTTTACTTTGTTAGATTTTTTGCTTTATCTTCAAATGGTATTAAATCTGGGTATTTAAAGATTAATAAGTCAATGGACGAAAGTGCTTATCTTTTAGGATACTCCAAATTTAAAACCTTTACTAAGGTTCATATTCCATATCTAAAAAATAGTGTTTTATTAGTTAGCATACTGATTGGAATTGAAATAGTAAAAGAATTACCGATAACTCTGATACTTAGACCATTTAATTTTGAAACATTTGCTACAACTGCATATATTTATGCTTCACAGGACCTTCTCGAAGCTGCTGCAGCACCATCTTTATTTCTTATTTTAATATCGAGTGTGTTTATTTTATTAGTTTCGAAATATATATTATCTGATAAATAATAAATTGTATGAACAAGAGTTTTTTAGAAATTTTAGATGTAACTTTTGCTGCAAGTAACACAAATAAAGTTAAAAATGTTACGTTTGATATAGAGCAAGAGGGTGAAATTATTTGTTTATTAGGTCCATCAGGAATAGGGAAAACAACAATACTCAGAACTATTGCTGGATTAGAAAAAATTGAAACTGGAAAAATTATTCTAAAAGGAAAAACTATTTCATCCCCTGATTTTCATATGGAACCAGAAAAAAGAAATATTGCTCTTTCTTTTCAAGAAAACTGTTTGTTTCCCCATTATAATGTTATTGATAATATTAAATTTGGCGCAGATCGAAATAAGGATAAAAAATTTAATTTTTCAGTATATGATATAATTAATTTACTACATCTAGAAGAAATTCAGCAAAAGTATCCACACGAAATTAGCGCAGGAGAAGCCCAGAGAGTTTCTTTGGCGCGTTCTTTAATGTCTAAACCAGATTTACTTCTTTTAGATGAGCCATTTTCAAATATTGATCAAAGCTTAAAGGAAGAGTTACAGCTAAAAATAAAAAAAATTCTAAATGAAATTAATATTTCAACAATAATAGTAACTCACGATTCTTACGAAGCTTTTTATATGAGCAATAAATGTGGAATTATTCTTAATCAGTCTTTGAAACAGTTTGATATACCTTATAATATTTATCATTACCCTAATTCAGTAGAAGTAGTTAATTTTTTAAATAGAGGAATATTAATAGAAGCCAAGGTTACAGGAGAAGATAGTCTTGAAAATACAGAGTTAGGGACAATTAAAGGTAATTTTATTAAAAAACAAAATCTTGGTTCATTAGTTAAACTGTTAATTCAACCAGAAGATTTGGAACATGATGATCAAAGTAATTTAAAATTAGAAGTGGTGGACAGAAAATTTAGAGGTACTAATTTTATATATACACTTAAAACAATGAATAATCAGCTTATTCCAGTATTTGTTCATTCGCATCATGAACATCAACATAAAATTAAAGATAGATTTGGAATTAAAAGACCTATTTATATTGATCATTTAGTTTGCTTTTAAAACTACACCAATATAAAACTTATTTGATTGGGGTGTCTTTACAGACTGAGATTATACTCTACGAACCTGGCCGGTAATTCAGTTAGGGAAAATTATGCACAATCAAATATATTTTTTAAATCAGAATCTCACACTATTATTAATTTTTATAATTAGTTTATTATTTGCATCAATTGGAATTTTCTATTCAAGAAAACACCGAGGTTTGAAGAATTATTTAACTGCTGGTAGAAATGTTGGAACATTATCTTTAACTACTAGTTTAATTGCTTCAGCATTGGGAGCCTGGATATTATTTGGTCCCGCTTCTGCTGCAACGTGGGGAGGCATTGGTTCGGTTATTGGCTATTCTCTTGGAACAGCTTTTCCAATGATAGCTCTCATTTTTTTAGGAGAAAAGATAAGAAAAATTTTTCCAAAGGGCAATACTTTAACAGAATTTATTTATAAAAAATTTGGTAAAAGTCTTTTCAAATTAATTTTAATATTAATTATTTTTTATATGTTTATATTTTTATGTGCAGAAGTTACTGCAGTATCAATGTTAGTAAATTATATTTCTGGTACACCATTATGGTTAACTGCAATATTAGTAATTACTACCACATTGATTTATACTTTGTATGGAGGACTAAGAGCATCTATTTTTACAGATAATATTCAATTTTTCATAATATTAATTTTACTATTTTTTTCAGCTTATTACTTATTTTTTGTAAACATAAATAATATATCCTTAGAATTAGTCAAAAATAATTCAAGTCATTTATTAAGTGGAAAATATATACCTAACTATACTGCTGGATTAACTTTTTTTATTGCAGTAGCAGCCACAAATCTTTTTCATCAAGGAAATTGGCAAAGAGTTTTTGCTGCAAAAAATAACAAAATTTTGAAAAAAAGTCTTTTGCTTTCATTTTTTATAATTATTCCAATTGTTTTTTTTATGGGAACAACTGGACTAATGGCAATATCGATTGATGGAAAAATAAACCCAGATTTAGCTTTTTTTTCCATTTTCTTAAAAAAAAACGCAAAGTTTTTATCCATAATTATTATTATTATGGCGGTATCATTAACTATTAGCACCATCGATACTTTAGTAAATGCAATCTCAAGTATAACTATAGTAGATGGAAAAAGAGTTTATAAAACAAAAAGAAAAAGTAATTTTTTATTATTTTCTAAAGTTTTTATAATTACTTTATCTATTATTTCACTGATAATTGCTTCAAAAGGCTATAGCATTTTATACCTTTTTCTATTAGCAGACCTTTTATGTTGCTCTGCTGTCTTTACAGTTTTTTATGGTTTTTACCAAAAAAGATTTAATGAAAAAAATTCAATGATTTCAATAGTAATAGGTTTATTTCTTGGTTTGCTTCTATTTCCTAGTGTAGATTTTTCAAGAAGTATATTGGTAGGGACAATGTTGCCATTTGATTTATTTCCTCAAATTGTATCTAGTTCTTTGTTATTCTGGTCTTTTTTACTAGCAACAATTGTGCCAGCCATTACTATAATAAGTTATGATTCCTTTAAAAGATGATAACCCAACAAGAAATCGACCTATAGTAACTTATTTTTTAATTGGTTTGTGTGTTGTTGTATTTTTAATTCAACTTGGATCGCAGTCTTATAAAACTGGACAGCTTTTTTATTCATATGGTTTAATCCCTTCAGTTTTAATGGGACACGATACATTGCCAATTAGTCTTTATGCCGTCCCTGCATATATGACAATTTTTTCTTCTATGTTTATGCACGGCGGATGGATCCACTTAATTGGAAATATGTGGTATATGAAGATTTTTGCTGACAATATAGAAGATAATCTTGGAACGTTAAATTTTATCATTTTTTATATTTTATGTGGAATTGGTGCAGCAATGGCGCAGGTGTTAATTGATACACACTCTCAAGTGCCTATGGTTGGAGCTAGCGGGGCTATTGGTGGCGTATTAGGAGCTTATTTGATTAATCATCCAAATGCCAGAGTGCTTGTTTTAATCCCTTATTTTATTCTTACTATTATAAAAATTAGAGCTTTTTATGTTCTTGGTTTTTGGTTTATTATTCAATTTATTTCAAGCGATGGAGGAGTTGCTTATGCTGCTCATATTGGTGGTTTTATTTCTGGAATGATTTTGATACTCTTCTTTAACAAAAAAATAAAAAGCAAGGTTGTAAAAGGACCTTGGAGTAAATGAATTATATAATACCATTCCTATTTTTAATTACAATTGTCGTATTTATTCATGAATATGGACATTATTATTTTGCTAAAAAATTTGGCGTAGGCGTTACAGACTTCTCCATAGGTTTCGGAAGAGAAATTTTTGGATGGAATGATAAATCAGGAACTCGTTGGAAAATTTGCTGGATTCCATTGGGAGGATATGTAAAATTTTTTGGAGACAGAAATGTTTTTAGCGAAGCAGAACAAAAAAAAATAATTGATAAATATAACGAAGTTGATAGAAAAAAACTATTCATTCTAAAACCTTTATATCAGCGATCTATTATTGTTGCTGCTGGTCCACTAGCTAATTATATTTTAGCAATTCTAATTTTTGCAATAATTAATATGGTTTCTGGAAAAGACATGACTCCAGCTGTGATTAATGAAGTTGTAAAAGATAGTCCTGCTTATGTAGCTGGAATGAAAAAAAATGATAAAATTATATATATTGATAACAATAAAGTTGAAAGTATTTTACAAGTTTCGACTTTTATAAATACCTCAATGTCAGAAAAAATTAAATTTTTAGTAATTAGAAATGACCAGGAAATTTCTTTTTTTGTTAAACCAAATTTAGTTGAAGGGAAAGATTCTTTGGGGAATTCTGTTAAAAAAAGAATGATAGGAATTAAACTTTCTCCATTAAATAACGAGTTTCAAAAAAAACCACTTGGACCCAGCAATGCAATATATTATTCTGTTAAAGAAGTTTGGTTTGTCACTACTACTTCATTAAATTATTTAGGAAAAATTATTACAGGGTCAGGCGATTCTTCACAGCTCGGGGGGCCAATTAGGATAGCAAAAATTACTGGCCAGGTTGCAGAATATGGTTTTATACCTTTTCTCAGTATAATGGCTTATATTTCAATAAGCTTAGGTTTAATAAATTTGTTTCCAATTCCAATGTTAGATGGAGGCCATTTAATGTTTTATTTAGTTGAGAAAATTTTAGGAAAACCTTTGAGTGAAAAAACTCAAGAAGGTTTTTTTCGAATCGGTTTATTTTTACTTTTTTCTTTAATGTTTTTCGTTACTTTTAACGATTTAAAGGATTTAGGCTTGTTTTAAACAAGGTTTTTCAATACTTTAAAGCCTAGTAAAAACCTAATAAAATCAAGGCTTTTTAGCAAATAAACAATATATTGTGTTGATATCTTTAACATACACTAAAAAAAATGTTGATTTTCCTCATATTTCTGCGAAGAGTAAAAAAAAGCACAAAAAAGGGGCTAAAATGAACAAAAAACAACTAGTTGGAAAAATATCATCATCAATGAATCTTAGTAAAGCCGACGCAGAACGTACTTTTGACGGAATTACTGAGATTATTTTAAGCTGCTTAAAAAGTGATGAGCAAGTTAAAATCGCTGGTTTTGGTACTTATAAAGTAGCAAAAAGAAAAGCTAGAGTGGGCAGAAATCCAAGAACTGGAGAACAAATACAAATAGCTGCTTCACAAAAAGTTAAATTTTTACCAGCAAAAGCGCTTAAGGAAATGTTTAACAAATAATGATTTAAAACAGCCTTTATATCTATTTTAATAAAGGCTGTTTTTACTTTGAGTTTTAAAAATTTTTATTTTCTTCCCAAATTTTTTCCCAATCTATATTAGGAGAGAGTCCAAAAATTGAGTTTATATTAGTACAATGCAGAGCCAAAGACGGTATTGGTGACAGGCAGTACTCCAGTTTATATATATCATGAAGAGGTTGTTCAAACGGGTCATGTTCAAATTGGCACATTAAAACAAATCTTTCCCAATATTTTTCTAAAATAATTTTACTAGTTAAAAAAGTACATAAAGTTTCTTCAACTTTTCTCCAATGTTTGTTTGAACCAAGAAAGATATTTGTATTTTCAATTTTGGAATATAAATAGGGGTAGTCCGTAGGACAAATAAATAATTCTCTATTCATTTGTGATGATATGCGTTCATAAGTAGAAACCATTTCATAAATTGAATCTAGTTGGTGAAGATAGTCATCTTCAACAAAGTAAATTAAATCATTACATCTATCTTTTGCAACTAGCAGAGATTTATGTATGTTTGACATATTTGATATTTGATTCTTAGTTACTTCTTGTTTTTTAGAATTAATATTTTTAATATTATTTACAAATTCATTTACATTTAATGAGATAATTGAATTTGGCAAATTAGACTTATCTAACTGCTTTTTTATTTGCTTTAAGTCATTACTTTCTGAATTATGGTCAATCACAATAATATCAAATTTAATTTTAGGTAAAAGTAACTTTGCTTTATTTAATGATTTAATAATAGAATTTAAGGATCTAAAAGTGTACTCAGATTTATTTTGATCAAATAATCTTTTTTTATTTTGAGTAAGCATATTAACACTAGTGCATGACCTAAAAATTACAGTTAAGGCGTTTACTTTACGTGATATTTTAGTCTCACCTAAAGGAAGAGTAATTGATTTTTTTCCTTGAATATTTAAATTTTCATTAAGCTTTTTTTCTTGTGTAGGTACATAAAAATTACTCTGGTCAATTATTTCATAGCCAAAAATTCTACAAATTTTTATAAAAATCTTTTTGAGAAAATTTTTTTTTATTTTTGTATTTTGTTTTCTCATATTTTATTTCTTAATCATGAAAGCCAAGTTTTTTTGCATAAAATATTCTTATAATCCAATATAAAATCAAGCCTATAGGACCAGTTAAATAAACTAAGATTAACGGAACACAAACCATGGTGCGAGGCATATTATATTTAACCCCATCTCTTGAAATCCAGGATCCTAAAAAAATATTTAGAGCTAAAAAATGCAACCAAAAAATAAGAAGAAAGCTTTCTGTAGCAAAAATTGTATATAAATTATCTAGGCTTAGATATAATTTAAATACATCAAAAATTGACTCCCCTAGCAAAACGGTTTGATATAATATGTAAATATAGGCAGTTGATAAAATTAAAGGTAAAATTATCGAGTTAACAAAAAATGTTGTAAATTTTGAATCTGGAATAATTATTAACATAAGCCAAAATGGTAAAATACCAAAATTCATCCACAAGTATATATTTTCAAAAGTTAAGTATTGTTGAAATTGAATTAGCATAAAGGTTTAGTTGTATAATATAGTATATAAAAATCATGAATCCTATAAAAAATAAAAAAAATCTAGATGCAACAATTCAAGAAATTAGAAATTTTTCTTATTCGTATTTGGAGAAATATAGCCCTTCAAAGCAACAATTAAGAACTTATTTGTTCAAAAAACTTGTTAAAAAAAATCAAAATATATCCAACAAAAAGGAAATTTTTAATTTAATTGATGTAGTTATTTCTTCATTAATTGATCAAAAACTCCTAAACGATAAATACTATTCAGACGCAAAATCCAAAGCCCTTTTGCAAAGAGGATACTCATTAAATAAAATTAGATATAGTTTGATTAAAAAAGGTATAGATGAACAACATATTAAAGCCAGTATTTCAAAAATAAAAGAAAATGAAACTGACCCTGATTTTTTTTCAGCAATTAAAATATGTAAAAAAAGAAGAATTGGCCCAAATAGAGAAGAGAGTAATAGGCCTTTATTTTATAAAAAAGATATTTCTATCCTTGCAAGATCAGGTTTTAGCTACGAGGTATCAAAAAGAGTTTTAGAAATACCAAAAGAAGAATACAAAAAATTTTGTAAGATGATTTAAATTTTTTTTATTTTTTTTTTATTATTTTTAGATAAATAATAATTTAATTGTTTTTTAAGAGCTCTTTTCACATAAAGAAAAAATAAGATCCCAAATATAGAAACAGATATTACAATAATAAGTATTGTTTTTAACATGTTTTATATTAATCAATTTTCTTTAATTTGTTGATTTCTATCTAGAAAGTCTTGATTTCGCTGAAATTACTATTTTGGAATTTTTTTGTAAGGGCATCAAGGAATGTTGGTAAAAATTATCCTCGTTAATTATAGAAATTGCGTGTTCAGCAATAGTTTTTCCCGTACTTTTTTTAACTACATAATTAGCCCCGCTAGTCACACCAGATTGAATAATTGATGCTGTACTAAAACCTGATGTTGCTGGCCCTACAAAAGCTAAAGGAGCCATAAAACATCCCGATAGAGTTACACCTAACGCTGCAATTATAAACAATTTTTTAATCATCGACTCTTTTCGATTAAATCTTATATTTTTTGCAAGCAAAAAAAAAGAAGCAAATTTACAATTTTTCACAACTTAAAGTTGTAATTATTTTTCAATATCGAGTGCTCTTTTGGCAATTATTGATGAATTTTTAAAATTATTTTTTCCGTAGTAAAATTTTTCTTCTTCGTGTGTAGTCATGTATCCTCCAGCATGCTCTAAAATAGCGTGTCCAGCAGCAATGTCCCATTCATATGCTCTAGCATTTGCGGCATAGATATCAGCTTCACCAGCTGCTATAGCACAAAATTTTAAAGAGCTAGACATTTTAAGCATCTGTGAAACTTTATATTTTTTGTAAATATTTATAACTTCAATTGGAGTTTTTCCTGAGTTTTCTAATCCTATTATTTTACCAACATTGATTTTTTTACAATTTAAATTTATTTTTTTCCCCTTATTAATTTCAAAAGACAAACCTTTACCATAAGAAAAAAACAATCTTTCTTTCGCGGGAGCAAAAATGATGCCAAGAACTGGTTTTAAGTCAATTATTAATGCTGCATTTAAAGTATATTCATCTTTTTTTCTTATATAGTCCCTAGTTCCATCTATTGGGTCAACTAACCAAAAGTTTTTTTCTTCATTTTTAATTTTTAAGTTTATCGTTTCTTCAGAAATAATAGATATATTTGGAGTAAGACGTTTAATCTGATTTCTTAAGAGTTCATCAACAGCTAAATCTCCATCTGTCACAGGCGATTTATCAGGCTTAATTGTAATTTTTACACCTCTCTTACTAATTTCTTTAGCAATTTTTCCAGCTTGCAAGAATGTATCTAGCAGGTCTTCAGTAATATTTTTTATGTTTAGGCTATTCAATTTTATCAATTCTTTCTAAAAAAATTTCTTTACTGTTTATAACCTTCTTTCCAACATTTTCAAAATTAACAGTTACCTTGTGTTTAATAATAGATTGGATTTGACCAGTTCCCCAATTTATATTTTTAGGATTAATTACATAATCTCCTGGCTCATAATTTAAAAACATCTATGGAAAAATACCATTTTATGTAATAAAACAAATACATTATTTTATGATAAATATAGCTAAAAAAGTTAACTCTTTAGGTTTTTTAAAGAACCCAAAACAAACAAAAGTGGTTGTTGCCATGTCAGGAGGAGTAGATTCATCTACTGTAGCTGGCTTGATGAAAAAGGAGGGTTATAATGTGATTGGCATTACTCTCAAACTTTATGATGATGCAAAATCATCAAAAAAAAGCAAACAATGTTGCGCCGGGCAGGATATTTTGGACGCAAAGAGGGTATCTCAACAACTCAATATTAATCATAAAATTTTATATTACCAAAAAAAATTTAAAAAAGATGTTATCGATTCATTTGTTGACAGCTATCTTGGTGGAGAGACACCAATACCCTGTGTAAAATGTAATCAAACTGTTAAATTTAGAGATCTGTATGATTATGCACAGGAATTAAATGCGGATGCTTTAGTTACAGGTCATTATGTTAATAGAATTCAAAAAAATGGAAATGCAGAAATGTATAGAGCAGCTGATTTAACTAGAGATCAGAGTTATTTTCTTTTTGCAACCACTCAAGAACAGCTTAATTTTTTAAGATTTCCATTGGGGGCTATGCATAAAGGAGAAACACGCCAAGTAGCTTCCGAACTTAATTTAAATGTTGCAGACAAGCCAGATAGTCAGGATATATGTTTTGTGCCTAATGGAAATTATGCATCAGTAATTAACAAATATAGACCAGAATCTTTTAAAGAAGGCGATATCTTGGACATTCAAGGTAAAATAATTGGAAAACATGAAGGAATAATCAATTTTACAATTGGTCAAAGAAAAGGCATTAAAATATCAAATCAAGAACCATTGTATGTTGTAGATATTATTGCAAAAGAAAATAAAGTTATTGTGGGAAGAAAAGAAGATTTATTTGTTAAAAAAATTTATTTAAAAGACATAAATCTTTTAAGTGATTTAGAAAATTATCAAAATGATTTATTTATAAAAGTAAGATCAACAGGAAAACTAATTAAAGCTAAAATATTAATGAACAAAACTGGTGGAGAAGTGGAATTATACGAAGATGAAACGGGAATATCTCCTGGGCAAGCCTGTGTATTTTATTCTAAAAATGAACTTGGGGATAAAGTTTTAGGGGGCGGATGGATAACCCGTACATTAAACAAATATTTATCCCCATAGTTATCAACCTCAAATTTTATAATAAAAAACAACTAAATAGTGATTTAGTTTATTGTAAAGGAGTTTATATTAAAGGGTGACTTAAGGGGCAACCCTTAACTGGCCAGACAAAGAAAGACCGAGAGGTTCAAGCTTGTAGGGCAGAAAACTCCGCAAAGTAGCGCTTAACATAGCGGGGTGGCGGGTTCGGCGGTAGCGCATTACAACGACGAGCCAAAAATTGAAAGTTCTAGCACGAAAGTGTTAGAACTTTTGGTTTTTTAGGCCTGTCTTTTTTTCCAAAATAGAAATGTTAGCAAGTAAAAGGAAACTACGCCAATAAAGTAATTCCACTCCAAGGCATGTTTAAAATGTGTGTGACCACTTGATGTTAATATAGGTAAAGAAGCTATAGCTACAATAGATAGCAAAGCAACTAATATCATTTTAAATATTAGAACCTTTTTATTAATGAAATCTAAAATTTTATTTTTTACTTTAAAGAGAAAAATTACTAACAACGCTTGGGCTATTATTTCAAATACAATGAATCCTAGTAAGATAAATCTTCTAAAAAATTTATATAAGTCATACTCAAAATTAACTCCTAAAAAAATGGAATGAGCAATTAAAAATATAGCTGAACTTACACCAAAAAATAAAAATTTATAATTTGTTTCTTTTTGATTATTGATTGACTGAGCCATATTGTTATTTGCAAACCAATATTTAATTAAAAGAAAAGCTGTTATTATCATTCCTGGTTTAAAAATAAGATAGGTGGGGTAATTTCTAGCTGTTCTACTTATTGATACACCACCATCAATGTATGGTATAGTAAAAGCACTTCTACCCAATTGATCTACTACAAAAATTGTATTTTCAAAAATTAGATAGTTTACTGAAATAAACAGACAAATATTTAGGATAATTACAGGTAAGAAAAAAATCCAAATACTTATTCTTCTTATACGGATAATCTCTTCCACTAGATCTACTATTTTCGTTTATTTCTTTTACGAGCTCTTCTCTTTTTTGAACCCCTTTTTCTACGTCCCCTGTGTTTTTTTGGGTACCCCATAATTTTTTTTATCCTTAATAATTATATTAATTGACCTTATTATGTGGATATAGCATTGTCTTATTTTGTTATCAAATGTTTTATGAAAAAATCAATTAAAACTTTTTTAAAAACTGCAGCAAAGGATTATCTATCTAGATCGGTAAATCCTCCTGTGGTGCGGGCATCGACAATACTGTTTAAAACGATGCAAGAATTAAGAAAGCATCAAAAAGATATAGCAAAAGGAAAAGATGTTGAGCATTGGGATTACGGAAGACAAGGTACTCAAACAACAGTTCAATTACAAAAGTTACTTAGAGGATTAGAAGAAGCTTACCAAGTCTTTTTGACGCCTACTGGATTTAGTGCAGTTGCTTTAGCAATAATGAGTATATGTAGACCAGGTGACGAAATAGTAATTTCTGATGGTGTGTACAGACCAACGCAAAAACTTACAGATGATTTACTTAAAGAATTTAATGTGAAGGCAGTTTGGTATAATCCAAATAAATTTGAAGATCTAAAAAATAAAATTACTAAAAAAACGAAATTAATTTATGTTGAAAATCCTGGTAGCAATACTTTTGAAATGCAGGATCTTGGTAAAGTAGTTTCTTTAGCTAAAAGTAAAAATATTTTAACAGCTATAGATAATACTTGGGCAACAGCATATTTTTTTAAGCCTTTAAAATTAGGCTTTGATATAGCAATTACTTCTGCGACTAAATATTATTCTGGACATAGTGATGTTATGGGTGGAACTGTTGCTGTAAATAAAAAAGCTTATAAAAAAGTTTGGTGGTACAATCATGTTTCTGGATATCGTCTATCTCCAGATGATGCTTATTTGATTATAAGGGGCCTAAGAACTTTAGATGTAAGAATGGATAAACATCAAGCAAGCACAAAGAAAGTTATTAATTTTCTAAAAACGCAAAAAAAAGTGTCTAAAATATTATATCCTTACAAAACTTCTTCAAAAGAATTTAAGTTATGGAAAAAATATTATTCAGGAGCCTCTGGTTTGGTAAGTTTAATTATTAAAAGTAATAATAAAAATTCAGTATACAAATTTGTAAATACATTGGAGTTATTTGGGATTGGTTATAGCTGGGGAGGTTTTGAAAGTCTTGCGGTTTATACTGATCCTGTAGAATTAGGAAATAGACGATATTTTAAATTAGAAAAAAATGAACATCTTGTTCGTCTGCATATTGGTCTTGAAGAACCAAAAGATTTAATTAGCGATTTAAGAAGTTCATTAAAATTTGTTAAATGACCAAAGAAAATTTTTTTCCAAGCAAAGTAGCGTTAATTACACTTATTTCAGCATGTTTCATAGTAGCGATATTTATGGGACTTCGTATGGTTTTTGGATTATTTACAGATTTTTTTGTAAATGATTTACAGTGCACAGTTACGGAGTTTGGTTTAGCAATAGGATTGCAGATGTTAATGTGGGGCATGTTCGCTCCAATCTTTGGTGCGCTGGCAGATAAAATTGGAAGTGCAAAAGTTACAATAATTGCAGCTGGTTTTGTAGCATTAGGAATTTATTTACTTTATTCGGGACCAAATACAGGAATATTTTTTCAAATTAATTTAGGTTTATTAATTGGTATAGGTTTAGGAGGTACAGCAATAAGTGTTCAGATTGCTGCAGTAGGAAAACATTTCCCAAATAAAACTAGAGGAATGGCTATAGGAATTGTAGTCTCTATGGCATCAATAGGTTATTTTTTTTCTCCTATATATACAAAATTTGCTTTATCTGAGTTTGGTTGGGAAAAAACATTAAACACATATTTGTACTTTGTTATATTTGGAATTATTGCTGCAATTTTTCTTCGTGAAGTCAAAAAGGAAAAAAATATAAACGAAAGTATTCAAAAAGAAGACAACCAAACACTTGTAGAAGCTCTAAAAGAAGCCTTTAATCATAAAGGTTTTATACTTTTAATTTTTGGTTTTTTTGTTTGTGGCTTTAATATAACTTTAGTTTCAGCCCACATACCGAGCTATATCCAAGAACGTGGATTTGAAATATGGACGGCTGCTGCCATTTTATCTTTAATTGGTCTTTTTAATGTTTTTGGAACATTATCATTTGGTTATTTATCAGGAAAATATAGTAAAAAAATTTTATTGAGTATTTTGTATTTTGCTCGTGGAATTGTGTTGTTGTTATTTCTGATTCTTCCTACATCAACCTACGTAGCATTAGGTTTTGGAGTGCTCTACGGATTTCTTTGGTTAGCAACTATTCCACCGACAAATGGGATTATTTCACAAGTTTTTGGAACAAAATATTTAGCTACGTTATATGGTGTAGTATTTTTTAGTCATCAAATAGGATCGTTCCTAGGAGCTTATCTGGGAGGATATTTTTATGATCAATATGGATCATTTGATTACGCTTGGTATTTATCTATAGCTCTTTCTTTTTTTGCAACTTTAGTCCACTTACCGATTGACGAAAAGCCTCTACCTAGACTTGCTACAACTTGAAGTTGATAAATTTCTTATTTTGTGCTGTTAATCATTCTTGATTAAAGTTAAGAAAAAAGTAAGTATTAATATTATTAACTTAGGAGAAACAAATGTTTTCAAAAGAACTAAACGAAAAGTTAGACAAATACCACTTACTAAATCATCCATTTTATAAATCTTGGAACGAAGGTAAGTTAACAAGAGAAATAATAAAAGATTATGCTGAACAATATTATCAACATGTAAAAGCATTTCCTCGTTATATCAGTGCCACTCATTCATTATGTGAAGATATTGAAAAAAGAAAAATTCTTTTGGAAAATCTTCAAGATGAAGAAAATAAAGATGCTGATCATCCAAAACTTTGGAAAAATTTTGCAGCAGCAATGGGAGCGGATAAATCAAAAATAGATTCAGTGGCTAAAGAAAAATTTACTGGAGATATGATTGATAATTTTTTCAAAAATGGAAGAGCTAGTTATGCAGAAGGTTTAGCTTCTCTTTACACTTATGAAAGACAAATTCCAGAAATAGCTGAAACAAAAATTAGAGGATTAAAAAATCATTATGGAGTTTCTTCAAAAGAAGGTTTAGAATTTTTTGAAGTTCATAAAGCTGCTGACACATATCATAGAGTAGCTTGTGAAAAATTACTTGATGGTTTATCTAAAACCGAGCAAGCTAAAGCAGAAAAATCAGCTTTATCTACAGCTAAATATCTTTGGAATTTTTTAACTGGAATGGCAGTTAAACATAATATTCCAATGCAAGCAGCTGCTTAGTTAGATTTAATCTTAAAATTAAGATATTTATAGAGACATTATAGACGGTTTTGCAAAAGAGCCGTCTATAGTAATTTTTAAAATATTATGATTTATAATAATCCATTTTTAAAACTTTCAGAATTAGTCCCTCCGATTGCTATGCAGGGATTTTTAATCACGATGATTGTCCTAGTAATATTAGGAACTTTGGTTGATATAATTCATAAAAAAAATGTAAAATATTTTTTCGAAAATGCAAAAAAAGCTAAAAAATCTGCAACAAAAGAATTAAGAGCTGGAGAGAAAGCCTCTGTCATTGCCAAAACAATTGTTTACGATATTGGAACTACTTCAGAATTAGGTGCTGGCAAAAGAAGAGTTGCACATTTGTTGGGAATGTATGGAACTATATTATTTTGGATAGCTTCAGCCGTTATGATTTTTTTCTATTCTTCTTCTTCATCTTCTACCGCTCCATCTGCATGGCCTGTAATATGGCACGTAGGTGCAATCATGACTGTTTTAGGTGGAAGTTGGTTTTGGTTTTTTCTAAGAGTTGACGTTTATTCAGAAGCACAACCCTGGTACAGAATTATTAAAGCTGATTTGTTTGTTCTTGCGCTAATAGCAACATCTTTGTTTGGTTTAATCTGGTCTTATTTACAATCTCTTAACTTAAACGATAGATGGGATGATAAAGTATTTTTAGTTTTATATGTTATTTCTAACCTTGTATTATTCGGTGGAGTTTATTGGTCTAAATTTGCTCATATGTTTTATAAACCAGGAGCCGCAATACAAAAAAATTTAGCTGAGGCCGACGGTTCAAGGGACAATCTACCTCCTGAAGCTGATGCACCAGAAAAATTTGGGCTTGGTATTAAACGTGAGGCACCAAAGCACTATTAATATGAATACTAAATCTATAAATAATAAGGTTAATTCGATATTGAGTAAAATTTTGAAGAAAGGAATAAACTAAAATGTCAACTTTTGTATACATGACGCGTTGTGATGGTTGTGGGCATTGTGTAGATATTTGTCCATCTGATATTATGCATATCGATGAAACTATTAGACGTGCTAAAAATATTGAACCTAATTTTTGTTGGGAATGTTATTCGTGTGTAAAAGCATGTCCAAATCATGCAATAGATGTTCGCGGTTATGCCGATTTTGCTCCTATGGGCCATAGTGTAAGAGTTAGAAGAGAAGAAGAAAAAGGAACAATTTCTTGGAAAATAAAATTTAGAAATGGAACAATAAAAGATTTTGTTTCCCCGATAACTACTAAACCCTGGGGTAAATTTATTCCTAAACTGGCTGAGGCTGAAAAACCTGATCAAGGTGAGATTAGATCTCAAATTCTTTATAATGAACCAGAAGGGTTAAATACGAAAAAGGAATTACCAACTGTTAGTAAAGCTTCATTTAAAAAAGGTGTTTATTATTAATGGCTAAACATAAAACACATTTTGAAGATTGTGATGTGCTTGTTGTTGGCGGTGGTATGGCAGGAACTGGTGCTGCTTTCGAAGCAAGACACTGGGGAAGAGATTTAAAAATCATTTGTGTAGAAAAAGCAAATATTGATCGTAGCGGAGCTGTTGCTCAAGGACTTTATGCAATTAATTGTTACATGGGCATGCAGTGGAATGAAAATCAACCAGAAGATCATGTTAGATATGCTCGTAACGATCTAATGGGCATGGTGAGAGAAGATCTTGGGTATGATATGGCACGTCATGTTGATTCAACGGTACATATGTTTGATGAGTGGGGATTACCAATGATGAAAAATGAAAAAACAGGTCGATACCTTCGTGAAGGTAAATGGCAAATAATGATTCATGGAGAAAGTTATAAACCAATTGTTGCCGAAGCTGCAAAAAAATCTGCTGACAAAATATATAACAGAATTATGATTACTCATTTGTTAATGGATGAAACCAAAGAGAACAGAGTTGGTGGTGCAGTTGGATTTAATATGCGTACTGGTGATTATTATGTCTTTCGTGCTAAAACAGTAATTGTAGCAGCTGGTGGTGCTTCACATATTTTTAAGCCAAGGGCCGTAGGCGAAGGTATGGGGCGAACTTGGTATGCGCCATGGAGTAATGGTTCAGCTTATGCATTGCCAATTGCTGTTGGTGCAAAAATGACTCAAATGGAAAATAGAATTGTTTTATGTAGATTTAAAGATGGTTACGGTCCAGTAGGTGCATATTTTTTACATTTAAAAACTTATACACAAAATGCTAATGGTGAGAACTATGAAAAAAAATGGTATGACCATACAAAAAAAATGGTTGGTGAATACATTGACCACCATCCAACTCCAACTTGTTTACGTAACCACGCTTTTATTCAAGAAACAATGGCTGGTGGTGGACCAATTCAAATGGTTACAACAGAAGCATTTCAAGATCCCCATCTGGAAACAGTTGGATGGGAAAATTTTTTAGGCATGACTGTAGGACAAGCAGTAGTATGGGCTTCTCAAAATATTGATCCAAAATATACTAATCCAGAGCTAACAACATCTGAACCATATGTAATGGGTTCCCACGCAACTTGCTCTGGTGCTTGGGTAAGTGGTCCAGAAGATCTTTCTCCACCAGAATATTTTTGGGGATATAACAGAATGTTAACTGTTGAAGGGCTTTTTGGAGCAGGGGATACCGTTGGTGGAAGTGCTCATAAATTTTCGTCAGGTTCTTTTACTGAAGGACGATTAGCTGCAAAAGCAGCTGTAAAATATATTGAAGATCAAAAAGCTGAAAATATAAATGTTTCAGACAAACAATGTGAAAATTTTAAAAAAATTATTTATAAGCCATTAGAAAACTATACTGTTGGGCGGAATGAAATTACTGGAGGAACAGTTTCGCCAAGTTATATTTCTCCAATTCAAGGACTTCAAAGACTTCAAAGAATTATGGATGAGTACGTTGGTGGTATAGCTACTAATTACATGACTAATGGTAACATGCTTAAAAGAGGTCTAGAATTATTGGAGTGGTTACAAGAAGATTTAGAAAATGTTGGAGCAGAAGACTACCATCAATTAATGCGAGCTTGGGAATTGAAGCATCGCGCACTCACTTCTCAATGTGTGACCGAACATACAATGTTCCGCGAAGAGACGCGTTGGCCAGGCTATTACTATAGAGGCGACCATCTTAAACTAGATGATGAAAATTGGCATTGTTTGACTGTATCTAGACGCGACCCTAAAACTGGTAAGTTTACTTTAGAAAAAGTACCTGTTTATCATATCGTTGATGAAAAAGAGAAAAAGAAAGCCTCCTAGACTATAATATATAGAGAATAAATGGATCTTCTCAAGAAAACAGACGAAGAAATCATAGAAATTGCCAATCCAATTTGGGACAATCTTATAAAAACATCCAATCAAAAAAACTATGGTGGTTTTACGAGAGACTTTTCTTCACAAATGCTATTTGGTGCCAATGAGGTAGAGTTGGGGAAACAATGGGCAAACAATAAGTTATTAACCAATTTGTCAGAAAAAAAAGAGGTATTAGGATGTTTGAGAAGAAATCTGCATGTAACTATACTTTATAAACAGACTAGCAATACCATTCCTGGCGATTTTTTGGGAAGACTTGTGCTTGGTCTAGAAGATGATGAAGTTAAAGTCTTTGGCGCAACCATTTATTAGTTTATCTATTTATTGACATTATTATATTTCAAGAATATTTATTAATTAAATATTTTATGGAAGTTTTCTTACCCATAGCTGAAGTTCAAATAAACATTGTTTTATTTCTTTTTGTAAGTTTTGTAGTAGGCTTTCTTTCCGGTTTATTCGGTGTCGGAGGTGGATTTCTTATGACTCCATTATTAATATTTATGGGGATACCCCCAGCTTATGCGGTTGCTAATGAAGCAAATAATATTTTAGCTTCATCTTCATCAGGAACTTTAACTCATTGGTTTAAAAAAACTTTGGATGTTAAAATAGGCTGGTTAATAGTTATAGGTGGGTTGGTAGGAACTTTTATTGGAATCTTAACATTTAGTTATTTCAAAGGAATTGGAAAAATAGATATAGTAATTGCGTTGGCCTATATGTATGTTCTGGCCATTATAGGAAGTTTTATGCTTAGAGATGGTTTAGTAGAACTTAATTTGTTTAAAAAGAAAATAATAGTTAAAAAAAAACTACATACTCATTATTGGATACACGGACTTCCTTTTAGAATGAGATTTAAAACATCCAAAGTATACGAAAGTGCTTTAGTTCCACTTTTTCTAGGAGTTGTTGTTGGTTTTGTTTCAGCAATTATGGGTGTAGGGGGGGCGTTCTTAATGGTTCCAGCAATGATATATTTAATTGGCATGCCAACAAAACTTGTTCCTGGAACTTCTTTATTTGTTACAATATTTGTTACTGGTTTTGTTACTATTTCACATGCTTTTACTTATCATACAATTGATTTAGTGCTTGTTTTAATATTGATCACGGGATCTATAGTAGGAGTTCATGCTGGTCAAAAAATTGGACAACGACTTGAAAGTTCACAGTTGAAAGCTTTATTAGCTATACTTATGCTTTCAGTAGGACTTCTTATGGCGTATGAAACTTTTTTTAAAAACGGTGAAGCTGGGGAGGCGAGCTTAAAACTTCCAACAGATAAAATTGCAGAAATAAGTGGATTCGGAAATTCAATTTATAATTTATCCAATCAGTATCCAATTGTTTACGGGGTTTTATCAATTTTTTTAGCTCTTTCAGCTGGTATTTTATTTTCTTATGCAAGAAGACAAATAAGCAAAAGAATTAATGCACCCAAAACATTACCACCAAAAGCAATATAAGTTTATTAAGTGAAAAAATTTTTATTAATTTTGTTAATTATAGTTTTTAATAGTAAAGCTTTTGCAGACGACAAAATGATTTTAGGTTTAGAGGTTTACAAAAATAAAGCTATGTGCGGAACTTGCCATACATTAAATGCTGCCGGATCTAACGGACAAATTGGCCCTAACCTTGATATGCTTAAGCCACAGATAGATCAAATTATTTATACTGTGACAAATGGTATAGGAGTTATGGCTGCTTGGGAGGGTATTTTGACGTCTGAAGAAATCGAAGCGGTTGCTTATTACGTATATAACAGTACAACAAATTAATAATGAAATTTTATAAAAATAAAAAGTCCAACATACATAGACATGGATTGTCTGCAGCAATAAATATTAAAAAAGGTCAAAAAATTATTCAGTATAAAGGAAAGAAAGTTAGTATTAGCAAAGTAGAAGCAGATCCAAAATATGATAATGAAAAAGAAATTTACTTGTTCAATTTAAATAAACGATATGATTTGGATGGTGATTTTAAATTTAATACTGCTAGATTAATCAATCATTCATGTAATCCCAATTGTGAAGTTTTAGATCATAATAAACAATTATGGATTTTTGCGATGAGAGATATTAAAAAAAATGAAGAATTAACTTATGATTATGGATTTAGTTTTGATAAAGATTACAAGCAATACGTATGTAAGTGTGGTTCAAAAAATTGTATTGGGTACATAGTTAGAGAAGGATCTAGATGGAGAATCAAGAAATCTAGGTCTATTTCAGTTTAGAGATAGCCTTAATATGTGAAGGCTTAATTTCACAACAGCCACCCAAAATTGTTGCACCTTTATTCATCATTTTTTTAGAAAAATTTAAAAATGTTTCGCCAGTATAGTCATCTCGTGTTCCCATAGTTTCAACAGGATTGGCTCCAATTTCGTCCGTAGGTAATGCAAACTTGTGAACTGGCACAGGCTCTTCATCTTTCCAAAGATTGGCCTTATAACCAAATGGAATTTTTAAATCTTTCATTTCATTAGCTGTACTTTCTATAATTTCTGGGGATACACATGCTAAAATTACACCCAGCAAACTGTTGTTTTTACACCTTTTAACTACTTCAGTTATACTTTCACCAGATGGAAGTCTGCTGTTTTTTTTAATATGCAAACCGACAAGCACAGGTAAATTAAACTTTTCTGTTACGTTGAGTGCTATTTCGCATTCTTTACTTCCGGACATAACATCTAAATAAAAAAAATCAACAAAGGGTTTTATTAATTTAGCTTGGTCATAAAATCCTTTTTCGATTATTTTCTTTTCTCTTTCATCTAAAACATACGTGTCGTTTTGTGCAGGCAAACTTCCTGCTATTAAAATATTTTTTTTTGAAATTTCTTTAGCTTTTAAAGCAAGTTCTCCAGCTTTTTCATTAGCATAATCAAAAAGATTTTCCACATTATTTTGTACCATTCTGACCCTTCTTCCAGCAAAATTATTTGTTACTATTACATCAGCTCCAGATTTAATAAAATCCAAATGTGAATCGATTACCATTTGGTGATATTTTTTATCTATTAATGCAGTTCCTGACCAAAGACTTCCTTTAGGTTTTAAGCCTTTTGAAAGAATATGTTGACCCATGCCACCGTCAAGTATTCTAATTTTTGAAAAGTAACTTAAGTTCATTATGCACTTCTAAAGAGTTTAGTCATTATAAACTCTTTGTGACCAAGCGCTTCAGCGCAGGTTAAACGACCACTCGCAGTTCTTATAGTAGTTTTAATCAACTCATCTCCAGCTTGATTCATATTCATTTCTCTTTTTAAAATTTTTGAAACATCTAGATCAATATGTTCCTCCATATTAGTTGCTGTACTGGGATTTCCCGTCAACTTTATAACAGGCTCGATTGCATTTCCAATAATATTTCCTTGTCCAGTTGGAAATAGGTGAATATTAAATCCGGCAGCAGCTTGCAATGTTAAACACTCACCAGCAGCAGATGAGGTGTCCATAAAATAAAGACCTGGCCCTTTTTTAGGTTCCTCTGCTGGTTTAAGAACATCAATGAATTTTCTTGATCCAATTTTTTGAAAATTACCAAAAGCTTTTTCCTCAATTGTTGTTAGACCTCCAGCAATATTACCAGCCGTCGGTTGGCTTTCTGAAAGATCGTTAGTTGCTTCTTTAAGAATAAAATCATTATAATCACTCCATGTTTTCATGAATTTTTTTGAAGCCTCAGTACTTGCACCTCTTGTAGCACAAACTTTTTCAGCTCCTGTAAGTTCTGATGTTTCTCCAAAGCACAGATGAACTCCTAGTGGTTCTAGTTTATCCATTAAGTTTCCAACCGCTGGATTAGCTGCCAAACCAGATGTGGTATCAGATTCTCCGCATTTTACAGAGATCCATAAATCACTTAAAGGACATTCTTCTCTTTGTTTTTCGGATGCCCATTGTGAAAATTCTTGAGCTTTTTTTGAAGCTTTCATTGTAGTTTTAATATCTCCACTTCCTTCTATACTAAAACCTTCAACAGGTTTTCCAGTTATAGCAATTGCATCTACAATTTTTTTTGTCCATTTAGGCTCTATACCAATAACAACAACTGCAGCAACATTGGGATTTTTTCCTGTGCCGATCATAGTATCAAAAAATAATTCTAAATCTGCGCCAAATTGAAGTCTTCCGTAAGCATGGGGTATTGCAAATGTTCCTTTTATATTATTTGCAACGGCTTCGGCACATGCATTTGAAATATCATCTACTGGTAAAATCACCACATGGTTCCTTGTACCAACTCTTCCATTTTCTCTTTTATATCCTAAAAAAATTTTTGGAATTTCCATATATTACCACTTCTTAGTTTTAACGTTATGAACATGAACATGATCACCTTTTTTAATTGAAGCCACTACTTTCCCAATGTCATGACCATATTTTAGTATTGTATCACCCGCCTTAAAATCTATAAGAGCAATTTTGTGACCTAGTGGAATTGCATTAATTGACTTAATTTTAATTGTTTTGTCATTTTCCATTATCCAACCAATACATTCTTGATTTTTTTTAGTCTTATCAATTACAACTACAGCTACATTGTCTTTTTCATCATGAATTATCAAATCTGTTTGAGACATTTTCCTACTGGATATAGCCTTAAAATTGATATAATTAAAGTAATTTTTAGGTATTTATCATGACTAAAATGACAACAGAAGAGGCCTTTGTAAAAGTTTTACAGATGCACGGTATACAACATTCGTTCGGAATTATAGGTTCAGCCTTTATGCCTATTTCGGATCTTTTTCCGAAAGCTGGTATTACTTTTTGGGATGTTGCGCATGAATCAAATGGTGGACTTATAGCAGATGGCTATACGCGTTCTACTGGAAAAATAGCAATGTGCATAGCTCAAAACGGTCCAGGCATTACTGGTCTTGTTACTCCTATTAAAACTGCATATTGGAATCATACTCCAATGTTATTGGTAACTCCGCAAGCAGCGAACAAAACTATGGGTCAAGGTGGTTTTCAAGAAGTTGAGCAAATGAATCTTTTTAAAGATATGGTTTGTTATCAAGAAGAAGTTAGAGATCCATCTCGTATGGCGGAAGTACTAAATCGAGTTATAGAAAAAGCAATTAGAGGTTCTGCACCAGCTCAAATTAATGTTCCAAGAGATTATTGGACACAAGTAATTGATATTGATCTTCCACCAATTGTACGATTAGAACATCAAGCGGGAGGAGCTGAAGCTGTTAATGAAGCTGCAAAATTATTATCAGAAGCAAAGTTTCCAGTAATTTTATCTGGAGCAGGTGTAGTAATAGGTAATGCTATTGAGGAATGCAAAAAGTTAGCTGAAAGATTGGATGCACCAGTTTGTTCAGGCTATCAACACAATGATAGTTTCCCAGGAAGTCATCCACTTGCTGTTGGACCTTTAGGTTATAACGGGTCAAAAGCTGCTATGCAATTAATTTCTAAAGCAGATGTTGTGTTAGCTCTAGGAACGAGGTTAAATCCTTTTTCAACGTTGCCAGGATATGGAATTGATTACTGGCCAAAGAAAGCAAGTATTATACAAGTTGATATTAATTCAGATAGAATAGGTTTAACAAAAAAAGTTACAGTTGGAGTTTGTGGTGATGCAAAATTAGTAGCACAACAATTACTATTGAAACTGTCAAAAACAGCTGGCGACTTTGATAGAGAGAAACGTAAAGCATTAATTCATCAAACAAAATCTGCTTGGTTACAAACTCTTACAAGTCTAGATCATGAAGAGGATGATCCAGGAACAACATGGAATAAGGATGCACGCGAAAGAGATAATAATAGAATGTCACCTCGTATGGCTTGGAGAGCAATTCAAGCAGGTTTACCAGCTGATGCTATCATTTCTAGTGATATAGGAAATAACTGTGCTATTGGAAATGCGTACCCAACTTTTGAAAAAGGAAGAAAATATTTAGCACCTGGTCTCTTCGGACCATGTGGGTATGGTTTTCCTGCAATACTCGGAGCAAAAATAGGATGTCCTAATACTCCAGTAGTTGGTTTTGCTGGTGACGGAGCTTTTGGAATCAGTATGAGTGAGATGAGCTCGTGCAATCGTAAAGAATGGCCATCAATTACAATGGTAATTTTTAGAAACTACCAATGGGGAGCAGAAAAGAGAAATTCTATTCTTTGGTTCGATGATAATTTTATTGGAACTGAACTCGATCCTGAATTGAGCTATGCAAAAGTAGCAATAGGTTGTGGTTTAAAAGGTGTTGAAGTTAAAACTCAAGATGAATTGACCGAAGCATTAAAAAAATCATGTGAAGATCAAAAAAAAGGAATAACAACCTTTATAGAAGTTATATTAAACCAAGAGCTTGGCGAACCATTTAGAAGAGATGCTATGAAAAAACCTGTTAAGGTTGCAGGAATTGATCCAAAGGATATGCGCCCTCAAAAAACCCAGTAAAATCATAAAAAAAAAAGTAATTTTTATGAAAAAAGAACTTAAAAATCTTATGTTTCTTTGATATTTAAAAGCACATTAAATCAGTTTTATAATAAAAATTATTAAATTGATTAATTTAAATTTAAACAATAATGAGAAAGAAATCTTTATGAAAAAAATGAGCATTTTTGCATTAGCAACTCTAGCACTTTTAGGTGTTACAAGTTCTGCAAATGCAGCTACTACAGTATTAGCAACAAACGATTTTGTTGGAATTACTTTTTGGGTAGTATCAATGGGTATGATTGCATCTACTGTATTCTTTTTTGCTGAAAGAGGAACTGTAGCACAAGCGTGGAGACCTTCAGTATCAGTTGCTGGATTAGTTACTGGTGTAGCATTCGTTCACTACATGTACATGAGAGGTATATGGGTAGAAACTGGTGAAACGCCAACAGTATACAGATATATAGATTGGTTAATTACTGTACCTCTACAAATTATAGAATTTTATTTAATACTTGCTGCCGTTAATAAAGTTCCCGGTTCAATGTTCTGGAGACTTTTAGTGGCATCACTAGTTATGTTAGTGTTTGGATACCTTGGAGAAGCTGGATACATGTCAGCTCTATTTGCTTTTATTATTGCAACAGCTGCATGGATATACATTTTGTTTGAATTATTTTCAGGCGCCGCTGGTAAAGCAATGAAGAAAAGCGGTAACAAAGCTATGAAAACTGCTTTTGCTGCAATGAGAATGATTGTAACAGTTGGTTGGGCTATTTATCCTTTAGGATATCTATTTGGTTATCTTTTAGGTGGAGTAGACGCTAACTCATTAAATGTCATTTATAATTTAGCTGACTTTGTTAACAAGATAGCTTTTGGTTTAGTTATCTGGCATTGCGCTATGCTAAATACTTCTGTTTCTAAAAGATAATAAACAGAATATTTAATTAGTAATTTGGTAGGGCGGATTTAATTATCCGCCCTATTTTTTTTTGTAACAAATTTCTGTTACAATCAATTATGGAAAGTAAATCTAAAAAAATTATTGTAATAGGTTCGGGTTTTGGAGGCATTGCGGCAGCTCTAAGACTAAGGGCAAAAAAATATGAAGTAACTCTAATTGAAAAACATCAAGATCTAGGTGGAAGAGCCAGAGTTTTTAAAAAAAATGGGTTTACTTTTGATGGTGGCCCAACCGTGATTACTGCACCATATTTAATCAACGAATTATTTGAATTATTTAATAAAAAATCTAAAGACTATATTAATATAGTCCCTCTAAAGACATGGTATAGGTTTATTTTTGAAGACGGGACAAAGTTTGATTACTCAGGAAATGAAGATTTAATGAAAGATCAAATTAAAAAAATAAATAAAGAAGATTCCAAAGGTTATGAGAATCTTGTCAATTTTACAAAAAAGATTTTTAATAAAGGGTATATAGAATTATCAGATATATCATTTGATAAACCATTTTCCATGATTAAACACTTGCCCGCGTTACTAAGTTTAAAAAGCTATAAATCTGTTTATTCATTAGTTTCTTCATATGTTAAAAATGAAAAGTTGAGAAGAATTTTAAGCATGCACCCACTGCTAGTTGGAGGAAATCCTTTTACTACCACTTCTATATATGGATTAATTTTATATCTAGAAAAAAAATGGGGAATCCATTATTCCATGGGCGGCACAGGGCAAATAATCAAGGGTTTAGAAAGATTAATGATTGAGGAAAATATTAAAATAATAAAAGGTAAAGAAGTTAGTAGTTTTATAATTAATAACAAAAGAATACAAAAAATTAAGCTTAGCGATGGTAACGAAATATATACCGACAACGTAGTATGTAATGCTGATCCACCTTTAATTTATGACAATTTAAAAATAAATAGCAATCTATTATTTTCATTAAAAAGAAAACGAATGGAATATTCTATGGGATTATTTGTTTATTACTTTGGTACAAAAAAAACTTACAAAGATATTGAGCATCATACAATAAAATTTGGAAACAAATATAAGGAGCACCTTGAAGATATATTTAAGAAAAAGAAACTAAACAAAGATATTAGTTATTATTTACATAGAGCTACAGCTACAGATAAATCCATGGCACCAAAATACCACGAATGTTTTTATGTTTTAGTTCCTGTTCCAAATAACTTATCAGGGATTAATTGGTCAGTAGAGGGAGAAAAAATGAAAGATTTGATCATAAATAAAATGGAAAATGATCTATTACCTGAACTTAAAAAAAATATTATTGAAGATTTTTATTTAACACCAGATTACTTTGAAAAAGAATTGAATACTAAATATGGCTCTGGTTTTTCTATTCAACCAAAGTTTAGTCAATCAGCTTATTTCAGATTTCATAATAAATCTGAAATCTGTGATAATTTATATTTTGTTGGTGCAGGAACTCATCCTGGAGCTGGGATTCCAGGAGTACTGTCTTCAGCTAAAGTTCTAGATAAAATTTTGTAATGTCAAAAAGTTATTTATCAATTTATGCCAAGTCATTTAGTTGGGCAGGTTTTTTTTTACCAAAAAAAATATATCAAAAGTGTTCTATTCTTTATGACTTTTGTAGATCGGTAGATGATATTGCTGATCAAGATCTAGACTTAAATATTAAAATAAAACAATTTAATGAATTTAAAGATAATTTTTTAAATAAAAATTCAAACGAGAAAATTATAAAACAAATGCATGAATTAATTGACAGATGTAAAATATCAGAAAAAATAGTTCATGATTTATTTGACGGAGTTGAATCTGATTTAAAAAAAGAAGTTAGAATCAAATCGAAAAAAGAATTGCTAATCTACTCTTATAGAGTTGCTGGTACCGTAGGATTAATGATGGCAAAAATATTATATGTCAAAGAAGAAAACTCTCTTAAAGCGGCAATTGATCTTGGTATTGCAATGCAGTTAACTAATATTTCTAGAGATGTAGTTGAAGACAACAAAAAAAATAGAAAATATATAGATTCAAACTTTGAAACTATAAAAGAAACTTTAATGGCTGCTGATGCTTTTTATAAAAGTTCATTTTTATCAATAAACGATATTCCGCTTAGCTGTAGATTTGCAATTATAGTTGCAAGAAGAGTTTATCGTCAAATTGGTATGAATATTTTAAGAAAAAAAAATATCGAAAATTATAATAATTCAGGAAAAATATATGTATCAAATCTAGGAAAATTTTTTCAAACAGTATTATCTATTTTTGATTTTTTTATACTTTTGATTATGCGTTCTAAAGGACATTATAGAGAATCTGAACACCAAATAATTAATGAGGAAATAAATTTAAATGAAAGAATTTGATTATGTAATTATAGGGGGTGGTTGTTCTGGTTTATCACTAGCATACGAATTAGAAATTCATAAGAAGTTAGAAAATAAAACATTAGCAATTATAGAACCAAGAAATGAATATGAGAGAGACAAAACCTGGTCTTTTTGGAAAGTTGTTAATCACAATTTTGATGATTGTGTTAAAAAAAGTTGGAATAATTTTTCTATTAAAACATCCGGTAGCTCTAAAGAGATAAAATGTGATAATTTTCCATATCAAAGTATAGACAGTGGATTGTTTTATAAAAAAATAAATAAAACTCTAAAAAAGAATAAAAATATTAGTTTTCACAAAAAGATAAAAGATATAAATACAGATAATTCATTTATTTTTAATAGTGTTCCATCTTTCAAAATTGACCAAAATAATCTTTGGCAACATTTTCATGGTGTGGAAATTCAAACTACGGATAATTTTTTTGATGATACGGTTATTAATTTAATGGACTTTGATTGTGAGCAAAGAAATAATGTTCACTTCTTTTATGTTTTACCTTTTAAAAAAAATCAAGCAATGATCGAAACAACTTGGTTGTCCAAAGAAGACAAGTCTCTAAAAGATTACGATTCCCAAATAAAAAACTATATTAATCGGTTAGGGTTAAAAGATTACAAAATAAATTTTAAAGAAGAAGGTGCCATTCCACTTTTCCATCCTATAAACGAAAAAGAAAAGAATAAAATAAATATTGGAACAGCTGGTGGCATGACAAGATTAAGCACTGGTTATACATTTCTTAATATTCAAGAACATAGTAAATATTTAAGAATGCATATTGAAAATATTCAAAGCGCAAAAAGATACAAAATAGGAAAAAAATATCAGATTTTAGATAAAGTATTTTTAAGAGTTTTGGAAAAATATCCAGAAAAAATGCCTAATACATTTTTTAATATGTTTAGTGATTCCTCGGAAACTGTTATTAAATTTTTATCAAACAAAAGTAATATTTTAGAGGATATATCTATAATTTTTAAAATGCCTAAATTTACTTTTATAAAATCGCTATTTGCATAAAAAATGAATTATAAAATGCATAATAAAATTCGTGAGTTAGGTGAAGAACATTCTGGACTCTTTTTAATTTTGGTAGTTATTTTAATTGTTCTTGGCATATTTTTTCCTATCTCGGAAGTTTCATTTTTGCCAATTTTTTGTTTTTTTTTAGTTTCAACAATTGGAATATCTCATGGTTCATTAGATAATATAAAAGGTGAAAAGCTCTTGAAAATTTATAAAATAAAAAATAAGTTCTTTTTTTATTTAGCTTATATTTTGTTAGCCTGCGTTGTTATTATTGTCTGGAATTTTTTACCTTCCTTTGCACTAATTGTTTTCTTATTAGTTGCTGCTTATCATTTTGGAAAAGAAGATACGCAACTTTTTCTTAAGATAAATTACGCTAAACAAGGTATAACTTTATATGGCAAAAACAGTTATTTCTTTATTCTTTTTAAAGGATTGTTAGTAATTATTGCACCATTATTTTTTCATTATGAAGAAACCATAAATATTTTTAAAATATTAGATTCTAACTTTGGTTTACAAGAAAATTTTATTAATATATTTTTTGCAATAGGTATTTTTTCTTACTTTCACTTTAGTTTTATATCAAATATTCCTACTTATGGCTCAGGAGCAATTTTAATTGACGGTATGTCTATAATTTTGCTGAATTATTTCTTTCCTCCTTTAATTGCATTTACTATGTACTTTTGTTTTCTACATTCCGTAAGACATTCAGTCTCATTAATTGCTATGCTTAATAAAAAAAACTTTAAAAAAGGAACTCAATTATTCATCAAAAAAGCTCTTCCTTTGACAATAATAACAGCTGTTTTGTTTTTAATAGCTGCGGTTTTTTTATCTAATTCCTATGAATCAAACGAATCTATATTGAAGGTTATATTTATTGGATTGGCGTCATTAACATTTCCGCATATATTGCTTGAGTATTTAATTGAGAAAAATGAAAAATAAAAAAATTAAAATTTTATTAGCTGCCCCAAGGGGCTTTTGTGCTGGAGTTGTAAGAGCAATAGAAATAGTAGAAAAAGCCTTAAAGAAGTATGGTAAACCAGTTTATGTAAGACATGAGATTGTTCATAATAAGCATGTAGTGGAAGGTTTAAAAAAAAAAGGAGCTATTTTTGTGGAAGAGTTAAGTGACATTCAGGATAGCGCACGTCCAGTTATTTTTTCAGCTCACGGTGTTCCTAAAAAAGTACCAGAAGAAGCTACCAGAAGAAATATGTTTCAAGTTGACGCAACATGCCCGTTAGTTACTAAAGTTCATAGAGAAGCTGAAAGACATAATAAAAATGGTTATAAGATTATTCTCATTGGACATAAAGGACATCCAGAAGTAGTGGGTACGATGGGTCAAATCCCAAAAGAAAATATTTTTTTGATTGAAACCATAGAAGATGCAAAAGAGCTCAATATTGATGGCCCAGTAGCTTATGTAACACAAACAACTCTTTCGGTTGATGATACAAAAGATATTATAAAAGTATTAGAAAAAAATTTTCCTGGAATTAAAGGCCCTACAAAAGAGGATATATGTTATGCAACAACAAATAGACAAAATGCAGTAAAAAAAGTAGCATCTAAATGCGATATGTTTTTGGTAATTGGAAGTGATAATTCTTCAAATTCAAAGAGATTGGTGGAAGTAGCTAAAAAAGCTGGCTGTTTTAGGGCGCAACTTGTAGATTTCAAAAGAGAGTTACCATTAAAAGAAATATTAGAGTGTAATACAATTGGTTTAACATCAGGAGCTTCTGCTCCAGAAAAATTAGTTCAAGATTTTATTTCTGAGATAAAAAAATACTCTTCAGTATCTATAGAAGAATATATTACTTCAAAAGAGAATATAACTTTTAAACTTCCTTCTACATTAGTAAATTAAAGTATAACCAGGTCTAATTTTTGTTTACCTAGTCTCTCGTTACCTTTTTCTGTTAAAAGATATGTCTCACCTAAATTCATTGCTAATTGGTTTTCAGAATCCATCAATATTATATGCATAAAAAAAACCATTCCAGGCTTTAAGATTAAAGGATTATCAGCAAGTATCATAGGAGGTGTATCCATCCAATTTGGAGAAAAAGTTGCTCCTAATGAATAACCACAGGCATTCATTCTTGATTTTATATATCCACGATCATCAAGTATTTTTGCATGTATATCAAAAACTTCACCTACAGTATTTCCAGGCACAAGTTTACCCTCACATTTACTTAAAGCTTCTAAACATGCGTCGTACATTTTATAATGTTTTAAATTTGCTTTACCTATTGGAATAGTTCTAAACATTGCAGAATGGTAATGTTTAAAAGTTCCTGCCCATTCAATAGTTAATTGGTCAGGGTCAGTTAAGATTCTTTTTTCTGATTGGTATCTGCATAATAAAGCGTTGTGACCAGATCCTATTATAAATTCATTTGCCGGATAATCTCCTCCATTTTCAAATATAACTTTTTGCATTTCAGCTAAGATTTTTGCTTCACTAACACCTGCTTTTGCATTTTTCCAAACCTCACTCAAAGCTTTATCTGCTAACTCAGCAGCTTTTCTCACATATAAAATTTCTTCAGCAGATTTAATTACCCTTAATTTTGAAATTAATTCAGATCTATCTTCAATTTTAAAATTATCATTTAGCGTCTTATTTAATAGCATGGCGCTTTTGCCAGTGAATCCGTAGGCATCATATTCAATTCCAATTTTTTTGTTCTCAAGATTAAATTCATTTAGAATTTTCTTAAGATCATCATTTGGGTTTGCACCATCTTTATCAATCCAAATTCTTATATCTTTAATAATAGATGTATTCTGTGCTTGCCTTAAATCTGGAGCTCTTGTTAATAAAACAAGATTTCCAAATTTATCTAAGATTAAACATTGAAAAAAAACATATCCAAAAGTATCATAACCTGTAAGCCAATACATTGATTCTTGCTTAAACATTAATAAAGCATCAATATTTGCTTCACTCATATTTTTCAGAACTTTTTCTTTACGATTTGTGAATTCTTTTTTTGTAAAATGAAGAGCCACTTTTTAAATTATTCTACAAATTTTTTTAGATTTGGTTTAGTATAATTAGGTCCTTTCATAACTTTTCCTTTTTCATTAAATATAGGTTTTCCATCATTGCCTAATTTACTCATATTAGCTCTTTGAACCTCTTTAAAACATTTGTCTAAATTAATTCCATAAGCACATCCCGCCCCATAGGTTACGTATAGAATGTCTGTCAAAGCATCAGCTACTTCTTTCAAATTTTTTGTTTTCATAGCTTCTTCTAATTCATTTAACTCTTCTTTTATCAGGTCATATCTAAGCTGAATCGTTTTTTCATTTGGAAAATGAGGTTTAGTCTCTACCCTTTGACCAAAAGTTTCCATAAATATTTTTACGTCCGTAAAATTACTCATAAATTTATTACTCCCTTTATATTGCGGTCCACCCACCATCTATTAAAATTGAAGTTCCTGTAATCATTGATGAAGCATCTGAAGCTAAAAAAGCTACTGTTGTTGCGACATCACTAACATCTGCGTATCTACCTAATGGAATATTTTTTAATGTAAAATTTTTAAATTTTTTATTCGCTAAAAAATTTTTAGTCATTGATGTTATAACAAAGGTTGGACATACAGTATTTACTCTAATATTATTTTTAGCTAAATCAATAGCCATACCTTTAGTCAGTCCTTCCAAACCAAATTTTGTCATATTGTAAACACTTCTGATAGGACCACCAACATGTCCCATTTGAGAAGACATGTTAATAATAGAACCTCCTATTTTTTTTCTATTTTTTGTTTCTAGCATTTTCAGAACACATAGCTGTGCTACATGAAAAGTCGATATTGTATTAAGTTTTACCATATGTTCTAAATTTTTTTTTTGAATTTTTGTAAAATGTTCTGGAATATTTGTTCCAGCATTATTGACTAAAATATCTATTCTTTTTTGCTTATTTATAATATTTTTTATTTGGGTATAGTTTGTTAAATCACATGCGTAAGAAACACATTTTGATTTAAACCTTTTTATAATTTTAGATACTTTATCTAAATCTTTTTGTGTTCTGCTTATAATTATTAAATTAGCTCCAGCCTCAGCCAAAGCAATAGCACAAGCTTTACCAATACCTTTCCCTGCACCAGTTACTAGGGCGGTTTTATTTTTTAAATTAATTTTTTTAAGATACATGTCTATATAAATAATTTCAAATCACTATAAATTAATTCCAAGGATACTGCTAGAACTGCAAATAAACCTAACCAACCTATCCATTTATATTTTTTGATCCATTTTGATATAATGTTAGCAATTGTAGCCATTAGTATAATAGATAAAGTTAAACCAAAAATTAGCAGACCATAGTGATCTCTTGCCGCACCAGCTACTCCTAGGACATTATCAAGACTCATGCTTATGTCAGCAATTATTATTGTCATTATTGCTGTTAATATATTTTTATTATCAGAATTAATTTTTCTTTTGTCTTCAATTTTATTTATGATTACGTCTTTATAAAGCTTATAAGCAACATAAAGAAGTAACAATCCGCCAAAAAATTTTAGACCATTAATTTGAAGAAGATAAGCAGTCATTAATGTAAAAATAATCCTTAAAACAATTGCTGCACAAATACCCCAAAATATAATTTTTTTTCTTAAATTATTTTTAAATTTAGAGGCTGCCATGCCAATAATAATTGCATTATCTCCTGCTAAAACTAGATCAATAAATACGATTTGAAAAAAAATAATTATTTGCTCAGTCATTGTTTGATTTCTTCTATTATCACGACATAAGCTTTTTCTGTAATAAATTTTTTGGTTCTTTGAGTGCTAATTTACAACAATAGCTTAAAACCTTTTGTATATAGCCATTAATTTAGGATAAAAAAAATAGTAATTTAACTTTTATCATAATTAAAAAATTAGTACTATCCTCGGAGTTTAAAATAACAATCAAAGAGGGATGATTATGACAACAATTAGAAGCAGAGACAGACGCTTATACAATAAAGATCTGGCCCCTACAGATAAAAAGAAAAAAAATTGGGGTTGGTTTGAAATCTTTAATGTTTGGGCAAATGATGTTCAAAGTCTATTTGGTTATACTTTGGCAGCATCTTTGTTCTTAACTTACGGTCTAAATGGTTGGGCTGTATTCTTAGCGATTCTTCTCGCAGGATTTTTTATAATGTGGTTAGTAAACCTTTCAGGAGCTCCAAGTGTTAA